>NZ_CP065546.1:1695833-2035000 GCF_015999545.1 Lysinibacillus sp. JNUCC-52 | reverse complement strand
AAAATTTGTTCTTTGAAAACTGGATAAAACGACATTGAAATTGTAACAAACACATTTATTTTTTTAAGTTTTTTATAGGCTTAATAACTAGGTTAAGTTATTAAGGGCGCACGGCGAATGCCTTGGCACTAGGAGCCGAAGAAGGACGGCACTAACACCGATATGCTTCGGGGAGCTGTAAGTGAGCTTTGATCCGGAGATTTCCGAATGGGGGAACCCACTACGTTTAATCGCGTAGTATCTTGACGTGAATACATAGCGTCTTGAAGGCAGACCCAGGGAACTGAAACATCTAAGTACCTGGAGGAAGAGAAAGAAAAATCGATTCCCTGAGTAGCGGCGAGCGAAACGGGAAGAGCCCAAACCAAGAGGCTTGCCTCTTGGGGTTGTAGGACACTCTATACGGAGTTACAAAGGAATGAGTTAGATGAAGCGACTTGGAAAGGTCCGCCAGAGCAGGTAAAAGCCCTGTAGTCGAAAGTTTATTCCCTCCAGAGTGGATCCTGAGTACGGCGGGACACGTGAAATTCCGTCGGAATCTGGGAGGACCATCTCCCAAGGCTAAATACTACCTAGTGACCGATAGTGAACCAGTACCGTGAGGGAAAGGTGAAAAGCACCCCGGAAGGGGAGTGAAAGAGATCCTGAAACCGTGTGCCTACAAGTAGTTAGAGCCCGTTAATGGGTGATAGCGTGCCTTTTGTAGAATGAACCGGCGAGTTACGATTACGTGCGAGGTTAAGCTTTAGAAGGCGGAGCCGCAGCGAAAGCGAGTCTGAATAGGGCGAATTAGTACGTGGTCGTAGACCCGAAACCAGGTGATCTACCCATGTCCAGGGTGAAGGTGAGGTAACACTTACTGGAGGCCCGAACCCACGCACGTTGAAAAGTGCGGGGATGAGGTGTGGGTAGCGGAGAAATTCCAATCGAACTTGGAGATAGCTGGTTCTCTCCGAAATAGCTTTAGGGCTAGCCTCGTGATGAGAATACTGGAGGTAGAGCACTGTTTGGACTAGGGGGCCATCCCGGTTTACCGAATTCAGACAAACTCCGAATGCCAGATATTTATACACGGGAGTCAGACTGCGAGTGATAAGATCCGTAGTCAAAAGGGAAACAGCCCAGACCACCAGCTAAGGTCCCAAAGTAATCGTTAAGTGGAAAAGGATGTGGCGTTGCACAGACAACCAGGATGTTGGCTTAGAAGCAGCCATCATTTAAAGAGTGCGTAATAGCTCACTGGTCGAGTGACGCTGCGCCGAAAATGTATCGGGGCTAAACGATTCACCGAAGCTGTGGATTGACATCTACGATGTCAGTGGTAGGAGAGCGTTCTAAGTGCGTTGAAGTCAGACCGGAAGGACTGGTGGAGCGCTTAGAAGTGAGAATGCCGGTATGAGTAGCGAAAGACGGGTGAGAATCCCGTCCACCGTATGACTAAGGTTTCCTGAGGAAGGCTCGTCCGCTCAGGGTTAGTCGGGACCTAAGCCGAGGCCGATAGGCGTAGGCGATGGACAACAGGTTGATATTCCTGTACCACCTCCTCACCGTTTGAGAAATGGGGGGACGCAGTAGGATAGGGTAAGCGCGCCGTTGGTTGTGCGCGTCCAAGCAGTAAGGCGTGTGTGTAGGCAAATCCGCACACTGTAACGTTGAGCTGTGATGGCGAGTCCGTATGGACGAAGTTCCTGATTTCACACTGCCAAGAAAAGCCTCTATCGAGGTGAGAGGTGCCCGTACCGCAAACCGACACAGGTAGTCGAGGAGAGAATCCTAAGGTGTGCGAGAGAACTCTCGTTAAGGAACTCGGCAAAATGACCCCGTAACTTCGGGAGAAGGGGTGCTCTTGAGCGTGCAAGCGCACGAGAGCCGCAGTGAATAGGCCCAGGCGACTGTTTAGCAAAAACACAGGTCTCTGCAAAACCGTAAGGTGACGTATAGGGGCTGACGCCTGCCCGGTGCTGGAAGGTTAAGAGGAGTGGTTAGCGCAAGCGAAGCTGCGAATTGAAGCCCCAGTAAACGGCGGCCGTAACTATAACGGTCCTAAGGTAGCGAAATTCCTTGTCGGGTAAGTTCCGACCCGCACGAAAGGCGTAACGATCTGGGCACTGTCTCAACGAGAGACTCGGTGAAATTATAGTACCTGTGAAGATGCAGGTTACCCGCGACAGGACGGAAAGACCCCGTGGAGCTTTACTGTAGCCTGATATTGAATTTTGGTACAACTTGTACAGGATAGGTAGGAGCCAGAGATCTCGGAGCGCCAGCTTCGAAGGAGGCGTCGGTGGGATACTACCCTGGTTGTATTGAAATTCTAACCCATGCCCCTTAGCGGGGCAGGAGACAGTGTCAGGCGGACAGTTTGACTGGGGCGGTCGCCTCCTAAAAGGTAACGGAGGCGCCCAAAGGTTCCCTCAGAATGGTTGGAAATCATTCGTAGAGTGTAAAGGCACAAGGGAGCTTGACTGCGAGACCTACAAGTCGAGCAGGGTCGAAAGACGGGCTTAGTGATCCGGTGGTTCCGCATGGAAGGGCCATCGCTCAACGGATAAAAGCTACCCCGGGGATAACAGGCTTATCTCCCCCAAGAGTCCACATCGACGGGGAGGTTTGGCACCTCGATGTCGGCTCATCGCATCCTGGGGCTGTAGTCGGTCCCAAGGGTTGGGCTGTTCGCCCATTAAAGCGGTACGCGAGCTGGGTTCAGAACGTCGTGAGACAGTTCGGTCCCTATCCGTCGTGGGCGTAGGAAATTTGAGAGGAGCTGTCCTTAGTACGAGAGGACCGGGATGGACACACCGCTGGTGTACCAGTTGTCTTGCCAAAGGCATCGCTGGGTAGCTATGTGTGGACGGGATAAGTGCTGAAAGCATCTAAGCATGAAGCCCCCCTCAAGATGAGATTTCCCATTACGCAAGTAAGTAAGATCCCTCAAAGACGATGAGGTAGATAGGTTCGAGGTGGAAGTGTGGTGACACATGGAGCTGACGAATACTAATCGATCGAGGACTTAACCAAAAAGTTTGAAACATTCAATGAACCGTTTATCCAGTTTTGAAAGAATAACATCTTTCAATTAAATATAAAGTCTAGTGATGATGGCAAAGAGGTCACACCCGTTCCCATACCGAACACGGAAGTTAAGCTCTTTAGCGCCGATGGTAGTTGGGGGCTTCCCCCTGTGAGAGTAGGACGTCGCTAGGCAAAAAAGTAAGCAGAGGATTTAAACCTCTGCTTTTTTTTATAATTTTCTACTGCAAGATTACCTGTTTTCTTTTATATAGAGCTGTCTTGCCGATTATTGAAGAAAGAACAAGGATTGCAAATAAGAACAAAGTGTTTAAGAGGAGAATGGTATTGTGTTTATTTGTTAATCTAGATGAACTTGCTATGAGAGGGATAGGTTAAAGTTACTTGAGATGGAGGCAGGCATTTTTAATGTAGATGTGTAGTCAATTGATAAGCAACTAAATTATTTTCTTTTTCATTTGTAATATCCTCGTCTTACACTTAAAAGGTAAAAAAAGGTCGTAAAATGAACTTATTTTGCGATGTTTTGTACCTTACTATAGGACACTGTTTGCATGAAACTGTTACACAATGGTAAAATGGAATTTGAGACTCGTATAGGAAGTGAAAAATATTCATGGCAAACCTATTAAATAAATTATTTGATTTCAATAAACGTGAGTTAAAAAAATTAGAAAAAATCGCTGACCAAGTTGAGGGATTCGCTTCTCAAATGGAACAGCTTTCAGATGAGCAACTACAAGCGAAGACAGAAGAATTTAAGAAACGTTATGCAGATGGCGAAAAATTAGATTCCATTCGTGCTGAAGCTTTTGCAGTTAGTCGTGAGGCGTCGAAGCGTGTATTAGGAATGTATCCTTTCCGCGTGCAAATTATGGGTGCTGCTTCACTTGATGAAGGTAATATTTCAGAGATGAAAACGGGTGAAGGTAAAACGTTAACTGCTACTATGGCGGTTTATTTAAATGCGATTACTGGTAAAGGCGTGCATGTTGTTACAGTCAATGAATATTTGGCTAGTCGTGACGCTGCTGAAATGGGACAGCTGTACAATTTCTTAGGGCTTACAGTAGGCTTAAATTTAAACAGCTTATCAAAAGAAGAAAAGCGTGCTGCATATGATGCAGATATTACGTATAGTACAAACAATGAATTAGGATTTGACTATTTACGTGACAATATGGTGCTTTATAAAGAAGAACGTGTTCAACGTCCACTTCACTACGCTGTAATCGATGAGGTTGACTCGATTTTAATTGATGAGGCACGTACACCATTAATTATTTCGGGACAGGCTGGGAAATCAGCGCAGTTGTACAAGCAGTCTAATGCGTTTGTACGCATGTTAAGTGCTGATACAGATTACACGTATGAAGAATCAACAAAAGGCGTTACATTAACGGATGCAGGTGTAGAAAAGGCCGAAAAAGCATTCGGTATCGACAACTTGTTTGATTTAACACATGTACGTTTAAATCATGCCATTAACCAATCGTTAAAGGCGCATGTGAGTATGCATAATGATGTTGACTATGTTGTGCAAGAAGGCGAAATTGTTATCGTTGACGGCTTTACTGGTCGTTTAATGAAGGGACGTCGTTATTCTGATGGTCTCCATCAAGCAATTGAAGCTAAAGAAGGCGTTGAGATTCAAAATGAGTCGATGACGATGGCTACAATTACGTTCCAAAACTATTTCCGTATGTACCAAAAGCTTGCGGGTATGACGGGTACTGCGAAAACAGAAGAAGAAGAGTTCCGTAATATTTACAATATGAGCGTTATTGCAATTCCTACGAATAAACCAATTGCACGTGATGACCGTCCAGATTTAATTTTTGCTTCAATGGAAGGGAAATATAAAGCTGTAGCAGCGGATATTGCTGAGCGTCATAAGGCTGGTCAACCAGTACTTGTAGGTACAGTTGCGATCGAAACATCTGAAATTATTTCACAGTTACTTGATAAACATAAAATTCCTCATAATGTACTGAATGCGAAAAATCATGAGCGTGAAGCAGAAATTATCGCGAATGCAGGTTCAAAAGGTGCCGTTACGATTGCAACAAATATGGCTGGTCGTGGTACTGACATTAAACCTGGTGAAGGTGTATTAGAAATTGGTGGTTTAGCTGTAATTGGTACGGAGCGTCATGAATCACGACGTATCGATAATCAGCTACGTGGACGTTCTGGTCGTCAAGGGAACCCAGGGGTTACGCAATTCTACCTGTCGCTTGAAGATGAATTAATGCGCCGCTTTGGCTCTGATAATATGAAGTCTATGATGATGCGTCTTGGTATGGATGATTCACAACCATTACAATCGAAAGTTGTATCAAGAGCGGTAGAATCAGCGCAAAAACGTGTTGAAGGGAATAACTTCGATGCACGTAAACGTTTACTACAATATGATGATGTTTTACGTCAGCAACGTGAGATTATTTACAAAGAGCGTTATGACGTTTTAGAAACAGAAAATATGCGTGAACTTGTAGAGTCAATGATTCAGGAAACAATTGATAATATTGTCGGTCTTTATACACAAGGTGAGCAGCCAAAAGATTGGAACTTAAAAGCGATTGAGGACTTTGTGGCAGCTAACTTACTAGAAGAAGGCACATTAAAAGTAGCAGACTTCCAAGGTAAAACTGCCGAAGAAATTAATTCGATTATTTCTGATGCTGTACACCAACGCTATGATGAAAAAGAAGTAGAGCTTACACCAGAGCGTATGCGTGAATTTGAGAAGGTTATTTTATTACGTTCAATTGATACGAAATGGATTGATCATATTGACGCAATGGATCAATTACGACAAGGGATTCATTTACGTGCATATGGTCAAAATGATCCGCTACGAGAATATCAACAAGAAGGTTTTGCGATGTTTGAGGATATGGTCGCTTCAATTCGAGAGGATGTAGCGAAATATGCGATGAAAGCAGAAATCCGCAGTAACTTAGAACGTGAAGAGGTTGCGAAAGGTCAAGCTGTGAATCCGAAAGAGGATGGTTCTCCAGCACCGAAGAAACAACCTGTACGTAAAGCTGAAAATATTGGACGTAATGATTTATGTCCATGTGGTAGTGGAAAGAAATTTAAAAACTGCCATGGTGCAGGTCAATAAAGATACGAAAAGATCAATTCAACGAAAAGTTGAGTTGATCTTTTTTTGCCATGGAAGAAATGATACCAAAATCTGAATTAATAGACAATAGACAACCGAAAGTATACAATAATTGTAACAATAGGTATTTAGTTCAACGAAAGTAATGAGTATAGCAGATTATTTAAATAAATAGTAAGACACTTTCATATGAATTTACTTTCTTTGACAAAAGGGGAGGTGAATTTATGCGTTAGTTGAATCAAATTCTCGAGTAATGTAGTTTTAGCAGACGTGCTCGAGGAAGTACATAGATATACCAATAAACATGTACATTCCTTTTTAATTCACACGATAAACATGATTTAAAGGAGGAGTAATCATTGCATTATAATTGTGAAGACATTATGAGTAGTGAAACAATGTTGTATATGCCTGAGTATGATGCCTTTGGAAATTTATGTACGAGAGTTATTGAAAGAGACTATCAATATATATCCAAATTATCTCCTACAAGATTAATGGATTTTAATCTCCGTTATTTTGGTTCGAGCTTGCGAGGGGCCTTTGATGGTTCAAAGATGATCTTAGGTAAGCTCAATAAAAATCCCATTGTTGTTCATGAACGGTTTAATATTTTGTGGTTCCCTAGTAAGTCACCATTACATCCAGAGTGTATTTGGTTTGCTGTCCATCATATAGATGATTATATTGCTATTGGTAAAAAGCAAACAAAGGTTGTATTTATGAACGGTCAAGAAATTATTGTGGATGTGAGTCCGAAAGCATTTGAATATCGTATTCAGAGAGCTTTTTTATTAAAATACAAACTTGAAAAACGAACAAAACATTTACTTGTGCAGTTTGATCGTGTCAAAGTATTTCAACGAATGGCAATTCGCTCTAAGGTAGAGGATGAAACGAAAAAAGATGAATGCTAGAAAACAGAAGCAGTTCATCTTTGTAGGTTTTTCTGTTCTGATTGTAACGGACTATCCAATAACTGTTCTTAAAATTATTAGCTAATTAGAAATCCAATTAATAAATACAGAGGGGTGTAGGCTTTGATGATTTATTATGAAACGATTTGTATTTGCTGTAAAAAACAATTTAAGCTTTTAGAAGGAACGCGGAAATATCAACTTTATAAAGTGGATCGCAATAGACGATTGACATGTGAGCATTGTGACCAAAAAATTCATGCAGAAGCTCGGAAAAGTTTACTTGCCAAACTAAATTGAACATAAAAAATAGTAGTATAAGCTAAGTGCTTTGTACTACTATTTTTTTTGGATTATGGATTGGCGTATTGAAAAAATTATGTTTTCCGCTTGAAAAACGCTATAATAGAATAATACGGATTTTACTTGTAATATCCATTAAATATGTTCGGAGGATTTAGCAATGATTGAATTAGCAGATGTACGTAACGCGTTAGACACTACAGCCAAAAAATTGGCGGACTTTAGGAGGTCTCTTTGACTTAGAAAACAAAGAGGCACGTATTCAAGAATTAGATGAAATGATGCTAGAGCCAGGCTTCTGGGACGATCAACAAGGAGCACAGGTAGTCATCAATGAAGGTAATGGCTTAAAGGCCATTGTGAATGAATATAAAGAGTTAGTAGATACACATGAAAATTTAGATATGACACTAGAGTTATTACGTGAAGAGCCCGATGAGGAATTACAGGAAGAGTTAGGTAGCGAGCTTGCAGAATTCCAACAAAAGATGGGCGATTTTGAATTGCAATTACTATTAAGTGGTCCATATGATCAAAACAATGCGATTTTAGAGCTCCATCCTGGTGCTGGTGGTACAGAGTCTCAAGACTGGGGTTCTATGTTATTACGTATGTATACACGTTGGGCTGAAAAACGCGGATTTAAAGTAGAAACAGTCGATTATCTTCCTGGTGATGAAGCGGGTATTAAATCCGTTACATTATCTATTAAAGGGCATAATGCGTACGGTTACCTGCAGGCTGAAAAGGGTGTACACCGTTTAGTACGTATTTCACCGTTCGACTCTTCTGGTCGTCGTCATACATCATTCGTTTCATGTGATGTTATGCCTGAATTCGATGACAATATTGAAGTAGATATTCGTACAGAGGATTTAAAAATTGATACGTACCGTGCAACAGGCGCAGGTGGTCAGCATATTAATACAACCGATTCAGCTGTTCGTATTACGCATATTCCGACTGGCACTGTCGTTCAATGTCAGGCAGAGCGTTCACAAATTAAAAACCGTGAAAAAGCAATGACGATGTTAAAAGGGAAATTGTATCAATTAGAAATCGATAAGCAGCAAGCACAACTTGATGAAATTCGCGGTGAGCAAAAGGAAATTGGCTGGGGCTCTCAAATCCGCTCATACGTATTCCATCCATACTCTATGGTTAAGGATCACCGTACAAGTGAAGAAACAGGAAATGTAGGCGCAGTAATGGACGGAGATTTAGATCCATTTATCAATGCATATTTACGTTCTAAAATTTAATGATAAGTGCCAGTCACTCAAACAATTCAGAATTTTGTTAGTAAGGTTATCAAACAAAAAACCCACAAAGCATTCAGCGGGAATGCACCCAATGTAAGACGTAACAAACGACGCAACAGCGAATGTTACGGCTTACGAAGTGCCCGCGGAAAGCGAAGTGGGTTTTTCGCATTAGAATATCCAATGCAAAAAATAGAAGAGGAAATCCGCTACGCAATATCCACCTTGCACTGCTAGTAGAACATTGATATATAAATTTCTAAGTAAAAATCCACGTAGACTCCAGCGGGAATACACAGAACGTAAGACGCAACAAACCGCGCGTTAGCGAAGGTTGCGGCTTATGTGTGTGCCCGCGGAAAGCGAAGTGGGTTTTTACGCTTTAGGAAGAGTCACATGAATAGAGCATTTTTTGTGACAGCTCCTACTAACCCTAACAAGTAGATATTTTATTAATACTCAAGTGAACCTTCTCATTAAAATGGTGGATGATACGGAGCATCATGGCTAAGTTGTTTACGCTCACCCATATAATGTTTATAAAGCATGGAAGCATTCACAAATTGTTTACTAATCGAAGCATATTTAATAGGCAATTCAATTTCCATATCATTTTTCAATGTAATAATACAGCCTTCATTACTTGGTGAAATATTTGAAATAGCATGAAGCCCAATCCAAATATTGTGTATAGAGTTTGGTGAATAGGTCGGTAAAAAAATACATGGAAAGCCATAATCATATGCGACGACTATGGGAAGCTTATGTTGATTACCAAAAAAACGCTTTGCTGAATGTTTTGCCGCTTCATAAGTCGTGCCTAATGAGATGCAAGATTTGCGTAAAACATGCAAAGGTTTGCGTGTCACAATAAGCTCATTATGCTTGTCGATAACTCGAGTAAAAACTTTAGATTCATGCTGAATCGGTTGTAATAAATAAGTATTGAAAGACATTAAATAACCATTCACATAATTTGATGACATATGTAAAAACCTCCTTTTGATAGTGATTATTTGTAGTGTAAATGACAAAAATACAATCTGGAAATATAGATTTAAGCTTAAAATATATAGAAATTTGATGCTTTTTCCTAAGGGATTTACTCGAAATTACGCTATAATTCTAATAAATAATAGATGATTTTTATTTGTTTAGCGTTGCATTTTAATCTAAATTTTCTTATAATTTAGAAAAGGATCGAGGTGAGATCGTTGGATAAATATTATTCGTACACAGATTTTCTAAAAGCCGTTGGTCAGTCCAAAAAAATTGATGAGGCAGAGAAATTATTGAACGAGATTTATTTAGATTTATTTTTAAATCATATCCAGCGTATACATCGTGAAGAACAGCTAATGGTTCTGATAGATAGAACACTCGATGAACGAGATAAAAAAGCTTTTCACTTATACGCAACTGAACTAGAAGCTTTACACAAAGTAGCAAGTGAATAATATGATAAAACCGCTCTCCACTACAGGAGAGCGGATTTTTTTGTCTCATGAACTAGACGATAAGCGTGCCGATAGATTATTGCTTGCTGTAAAATCTTTTATTTTTCTAGAATTCTATGATTAAAGAATGGGTATATATCTAATCATGGGTATAAAGGATAGAAGTTGATCGTAACTGAAAGAGACATACCAAAAATTGAAAATGAAAAAATAACAAACATTCGTTCGTTAAATGTTCGATATTTTAATACTGCTATGCTAAAATATATGTACAAATTGGAAGGAAAGGACGGGGACATGCGTGCAAACATTTGATTTACAGGCGCCATATCAGCCTAATGGGGATCAGCCACAGGCGATTGCAGAATTAGTGGAGGGTGTACGTGAAGGGAAACGACATCAAACATTACTTGGAGCAACAGGGACGGGTAAAACGTTTACGATTTCTAACGTCATTCAGCAAATAAAAAAACCAACACTGATTATGGCCCACAATAAAACACTTGCGGGTCAATTATATAGTGAGTTCAAAGAGTTCTTCCCAAATAATGCGGTTGAATACTTTGTAAGTTATTATGACTACTTTCAGCCCGAAGCGTATGTTCCGCAAACCGATACGTATATCGAAAAGGATTCAAGCATTAATGATGAAATCGACAAACTGCGTCACTCAGCTACTTCGGCACTTTTTGAACGCGATGATGTTATTATTATTGCCTCCGTATCCTGCATATACGGTTTAGGTTCTCCAGAAGAATATCGGGAATTGGTTGTATCAATTCGCACAGGGATGGAAATTGAGCGCAATCAATTACTTCGAAAATTAGTCGACGTGCAATATGAACGCAATGATATTAGTTTTACTCGTGGGACGTTCCGTGTGCGAGGAGACGTTGTGGAAATTTTCCCAGCATCTCGTGATGAACATTGCGTACGTGTCGAATTTTTCGGAGATGAAATTGATCGAATTCGAGAAGTAGATGCTTTAACGGGAGAAATATTGGCAGATCGAGACCATGTAGCCATTTTCCCAGCATCCCACTTCGTTACGCGTGAAGAAAAAATGCTTAAAGCAATTGACAATATAGAACAAGAATTAGAGCAACGTCTTGAGCTATTGCGGGCAGAAGATAAGCTATTAGAGGCGCAGCGTTTAGAACAGCGTACACGCTATGATTTAGAAATGATGCGAGAAATGGGCTTTTGCTCAGGTATTGAAAACTACTCACGCCATTTAACATTACGTGAAGCTGGAGCAACACCCTATACGTTACTTGATTACTTCCCAGAGGACTTTTTACTTGTAGTTGATGAAAGCCATGTGACATTACCACAAGTACGGGGTATGTATAATGGGGATCAGGCGCGTAAAGGTGTTCTTGTAGAGCATGGTTTCCGTTTACCATCTGCACTAGACAATCGTCCATTACGTTTTGAGGAATTTGAGAAACATATTCATCAAGCAATTTATGTATCAGCAACACCTGGCCCATATGAAATTGAACATACTCCAGAAATGGTAGAACAAATTATACGTCCAACAGGATTATTAGATCCGTTAATTGATGTTCGTCCAATTGAAGGGCAAATTGATGATTTAATTGATGAAATACATGATCGTATTGCGCGCAATGAGCGTGTACTTGTTACAACATTGACGAAAAAAATGTCGGAAGATTTATCAGCTTATTTGAAGGAAATGGGCTTAAAAGTGGAATACTTACATTCAGAGATTAAGACACTAGAGCGTATCGAGATTATCCGCGAACTTCGTAAAGGTACATATGATGTACTTATCGGCATTAACTTATTGCGTGAAGGCTTAGATATTCCTGAAGTATCACTAGTAGCAATTTTAGATGCAGATAAGGAAGGCTTTTTACGTTCAGAGCGTTCTCTTATTCAAACAATTGGCCGTGCTGCACGTAATGCGAATGGTCATGTCATCATGTATGCGGACAATATGACTGATTCTATGAAAAAGGCTATTGAGGAAACAAAACGCCGCCGTACAATTCAAATGGCTTACAACGAAGAACATGGTATTACACCGAAAACAATTGTCAAAAAGATTCCAGATGTTATTCGTGCGACACAGGTGGCAGAGGAAGAGGAGTCTTATGTAACAAAAGCAACAAAAGGCAAAAAGTTAACGAAAGTAGAAAGAGAGAAATTACTTGCTACTCTTGAATTGGAGATGAAGGAAGCGGCAAAAGCACTTGATTTCGAACGTGCAGCAGAGCTTCGCGATACAATATTTGAATTGAAAGCAGAAGGGTGATTGGCTTGTGAAAAATACAGAAATTGTCGTGCAAGGTGCACGAGCACATAATTTAAAAAATATAAATGTCACAATTCCACGTGACCAATTAGTTGTGATAACAGGTTTATCTGGGTCTGGAAAGTCATCATTGGCGTTTGATACGATTTACGCTGAAGGACAACGTCGCTATGTCGAATCATTATCGGCATATGCTCGCCAATTTCTTGGCCAAATGGATAAACCCGATGTAGATGCAATAGAAGGGCTATCGCCTGCCATTTCAATCGATCAAAAAACGACGAGCCGAAACCCACGCTCAACAGTCGGAACAGTTACGGAAATTTATGATTATTTGCGTTTACTATTTGCTCGTATTGGCAAGCCGATTTGTCCAAATCACGGTATTGAGATTACGTCTCAAACGATTGAGCAAATGGTGGATCGTTTGCTCGTCTACCCAGAACGTACGAAAATGCAATTACTTGCACCAATGATTTCTGGGCGTAAAGGAACACATGTAAAAATACTTGAGGATTTGAAGAAGCAAGGCTTTGTTCGTGTACGAATTGATGGAGAATTACGCGATTTAGATGATGCAATTGATCTTGATAAAAATAAAAAGCATTCGATAGAAGTTGTAGTCGATCGTGTTGTTGTAAAAGAAGGAATTGCAGCTCGTCTTAGTGATTCATTAGAAACAGCACTTCGATTGGCGGAAGGGCGCGTACTTGTAGATGTAATGGAGCATGAAGAATTATTATTTAGCGAACATCATGCTTGCCCATTATGTGGATTTTCAATTGGGGAATTAGAGCCTCGTATGTTTTCATTTAACAGTCCTTTTGGAGCGTGCACAAGCTGTGACGGTTTAGGCACGACACAAGAGGTTGATCTGGATCTTATCGTGCCAGATTGGGATCGCTCATTACTAGAGCATGCTATTGCACCGTGGGAGCCTACAAGCTCACAATATTATCCACAGCTATTAAAAGCTGTATGTGACCATTACGATATTCCAATGGATGTACCTGTCAAAGATATACCTAAAGAAAAGATGGATAAGGTTTTATTTGGCTCAGGTAAAGATAAAATTCACTTCCATTATGAAAATGAGTTTGGCAATGTGCGAGATCAAATGATTGAATTCGAAGGTGTTGTTCGTAACGTAGAGCGTCGTTTTAAGGAGACAACTTCGGATTATGTACGAGAACAAATGGAAAAATATATGGCACAGCAAGCTTGTCCATCATGCAAAGGCTACCGCTTAAAACCCGAAACATTAGCAGTGAAAATTGCCGATCAGCATATCGGACAAGTAACAGAGTATTCGATTCAGGATGCCGATACGTTTTTCAAAGAGCTCGATTTATCTGAAAAGGATATGCAAATTGCAAAACTGGTTTTGCGTGAAATTGAAGAACGACTCGGGTTCTTAGTGAATGTAGGGTTAGACTATTTAACATTAAATCGTGCTGCGGGGACACTTTCAGGCGGGGAGGCTCAGCGTATTCGCCTAGCAACGCAAATCGGTTCTCGCTTAACGGGTGTGCTTTATATTTTAGATGAGCCATCAATAGGGCTACACCAGCGTGATAATGACCGTCTTATTAGTACGTTACAAAATATGCGTGATATTGGAAATACGCTAATTGTAGTTGAACATGATGAAGATACAATGCTCGCAGCGGATTATCTTATTGATGTTGGACCAGGGGCTGGTGTACAAGGGGGACAAATTGTTGCCTCAGGTACACCACAGGAAGTAATGGATAACCCTAAGTCGTTAACAGGGCAATATTTAAGTGGCAAGAAATTTATTCCTCTCCCAATCGAGCGTCGTAAACCAGATGGTCGTAAACTATCTATTTTAGGAGCAAAGGAAAATAACCTTCAAAACGTTAAAGTAGATGTACCATTAGGTCTATTTGTAGCAGTGACAGGTGTTTCTGGCTCAGGGAAATCTACGCTAATTAATGAAATTTTATATAAATCTTTAGCACAAAAGCTTAATCGTTCAAAGGTGAAGCCTGGTGCTCATAAAGAAGTCACAGGGTTAGAGGAATTGGAAAAAGTCATTGATATTGACCAATCACCAATCGGAAGAACGCCACGCTCAAATCCTGCAACGTATACAGGTGTATTTGATGATATTCGAGATGTTTTCGCAACAACAAATGAGGCAAAAGTACGCGGCTATAAAAAAGGGCGTTTTAGCTTTAACGTTAAAGGTGGTCGTTGTGAAGCATGTCGTGGCGACGGAATCATTAAAATTGAAATGCATTTCCTGCCAGATGTTTATGTGCCATGTGAAGTTTGTCATGGAAAACGCTACAACCGAGAAACACTAGAAGTGAAATATAAAGATAAAAGTATTGCGGATATTTTAGATATGACAATTGAAAATGCGGTAGTGTTCTTTGAAAATATTCCTAAAATCCAACGTAAATTACAAACGATTGTTGATGTAGGGTTAGGGTATATGAAATTAGGACAACCTGCTACGACTCTCTCTGGTGGTGAAGCACAGCGTGTGAAATTGGCTTCAGAATTACATCGCCGTTCAACAGGTAAGTCATTTTACATTTTAGACGAGCCTACAACGGGTTTACATGCGGATGATATTGCACGCTTATTGCTTGTGTTGCAACGACTTGTTGAAAATGGTGACTCTGTACTTGTTATAGAGCATAATTTAGATGTTATTAAAACAGCGGATTACATTATTGACTTGGGGCCAGAGGGTGGCGACAAGGGTGGTACCATTGTTGCAACAGGAACGCCAGAGGAAGTAGTGGAAGTAGCTGGCTCTTATACAGGGAAATATTTAAAACCGATATTAACACGTGATCGAATGCGTATGGAAGCTGCTTTAGCAGAGGCATCTAAATAAATTTTCAATCAGTAAATAGGGGAATTTTATTATAAAAATCTGCTCTTTTTCCGAGTGAAGGACTTAACACCTAGCAGACTCTTTAGCTTTTGGAGCAGCTCGCAAAAGGTTTGTCCTCACTTAGGAAATCTTGCAGATTTTATTGCACATATCAAAAATATACCTAATAGCGGCAATGTAATATTTCATAATTTGTGCTAGTCAATGCTTTTTCATTTTTTCAGTGAAACTTTTCACATAGGGATACGTATAAATAGATATAACAATCTGTGGGAGGCTATATGATTATGCAAAATGAACGTCAACGAATTTTAGAACTTGTGGAAAAAGGAACAATTTCAGCGCAAGAGGCGATTACATTATTAGAAGCATTAGAGCAACCTAGCAAGTCCACTCAAAGTAGTAATAGCGATGTGTCGAATATGGGTCAGCAATCCTCAACAGAGAAAGAGTCTATCTTTAAAGATCCAGAGTTTAAAGAAGAAGAAAAGAAAAAAGATGCAGACTTCACAAAATATTTCCAAGATGAAATGCATGATTTTCGTAAGGATTTATCGCAAATCGGTTCCATCTTTATGGATATGATGAATACGGCGGTTAAAAAAGTAAAAGAATTCGATGTTTCTTCGCCATTTGGTGATAAATTTGAATTTACACATACAGAAGAACTAGCGGCAGAGAATGTAGAAAATGTCATTGTTGAATTACCGAATGGCAATTTTTCATTAGAAACGTGTGAAGGTGATAACTTCCAAATTATTTGTAAAGTAAAGGCACCACTTCTTAATGATAACGAAGAAGAAACACGTAATCATTTTTTAGAGCAATTTGTTGTGAAAAATGAGGAAGGCACACTTCGTATTTTAAGTCAGCTAAAGCTCGTGCAGGTCAATGTACAATTGCTTGTGCCAAAGGAAAAGTTAGATAAATTGTCGGTCCGTTTAATGAACGGTAGTGTTGCTCTGCAAGATATTGAGCTGGATCAGTTAAAACTTAAAACACTTAATGGAGCAATTAAAGGCTCTAAGCTAGTATTTACGAAGGCAGAAGTAGATTCATCGAATGGCTCAATTGAACTTACAGATGTACGAGGTAAAGATTTAGAAGCTGAAACATTAAATGGACGTGTTTATTTAGATGGTGCATTAGATGAAGTAGAAGCGAAATCTATAAATGGACATGTTGTTGTCACAACATGCTCTAGTAATTCATCAAAAATTAAAGCACATACAGTTGCTGGAGCCGTTGAAATTTATGTACCACGGACAATGTCTTTAAGCGGAAAAATTGTAACAAACTTCGGCAAAGTGGATGTAGGTATTCAAGATACGTCGAAAATTGAAACGCAAGATCAATTTTTAACTAAAGTAGTTCGTTTTGATAAAGAAGTGGAAAATGCAAATCGCTTATTTATCGAAGGAGAGTCGAAAACAGGAGCAGTATTAATTCGTTATACAACGACTGACGAACAACAAATGTAAAATAATATAGGGCATTCAAGCTAAGCAACTTGCTTGAATGCTCTTTTTTACATGCATTTTTATTGATATAAAACAGGAATCGACTAGTACTTTCCTTCGATTCCTGTTTTAATTTGTTGTCATTTGGTGTATTTTAAAAAAATATTCCAAATGACATTAAATAATTAGAATATAATGCCAACGAATGAAATAAAACTGTAATAAAAAAACATAGATTGAGTGATATAATAGAAAAAGAATACATCTTACATATAAGAGGTTTAGGTGGTTTTAAAAAAATGATAGAAATGAAAAATGTGACAAAGAAGTATCCGAATGGTGTAGTTGCGACAAATGGCATTTCGGTTAATATAAAACAAGGTGAATTCGTTTATGTTGTTGGTCCAAGTGGTGCAGGTAAATCGACATTTATCAAATTAATGTACCGTGAGGAAAAAGCAACTTCAGGTGAAATTACTGTTAATGGTATTAATTTAGGTGATTTAAAAAACAAAAAAGTGCCTTTCTTGCGCCGTCAACTAGGTGTTGTTTTCCAAGATTTCAAATTACTTCCAAGATTAAATGTCTATGAAAATGTAGCATTTGCACTTGAGGTAATTGAAGAGGAACCTGTTGAAATTCGTCGTCGAGTTATGGAAGTTTTAGATCTTGTCGGATTAAAGCATAAGGCAAGAATGTTCCCAAATGAACTTTCTGGCGGGGAACAGCAACGTGTTTCTATTGCACGTTCTATTGTAAATGTACCAAAGGTAGTAATCGCAGATGAACCAACAGGGAATCTGGACCCAGAGACATCATGGGAGATTATGAATTTATTTGAAGAAATTAATGCACGGGGAACGACAATTGTAATGGCAACCCACAACCGCGAAATTGTGAATACCATTCGTCGTCGAGTTATAGCGATTGAAGGCGGTATGATTGTCCGTGATGAGCACGGAGGTGACTACGGCTATGAAGCTTAATACAGTAAAACGACATTTTCGAGAGAGCATAAAATCACTTGGGCGTAATAGCTGGATGACAATTGCTTCTGTCAGCGCGGTTACAGTGACTTTGATATTAGTAGGTGTATTCTCGCTAATTATGATGAACTTGAATAAAGTAGCATCAGATTTAGAGAACGACGTTGAAATAAAAGTATTAATTGATGAAACAGCAGATGAAGCTGCTGAAAAAGCATTACTAGCAAAAATAGAAAAATTGCCTGATGTTGCGGAATTTAAGTATTCCACGAAAGAAGACGAATTGACAAAGCTAGTGAAAGATTTTGGGGATGACTTTAAGCTTTTTGAGCAAAGTAACCCGTTACGAAATGTTATTTATGTGAAGGCAACAGATCCACAGCAAACTGCCACGGTTGCAAAGACAATTAATAAGTATGAATATACATACGACGTGAAGTACGGTGAAGGTAAGGTAGAAAAACTTTTCAACTTCTTAAATATTAGTCGTAATGTAGGTCTTGTGCTGATTTTAGGATTATTATTCACAGCTATTTTCTTAATCTCTAATACGATTCGTATTACGATTATCGCACGTCGCGATGAAATCGAAATTATGAAACTAGTAGGTGCAACAAATTCGTTTGTCCGAATTCCATTCCTTTTAGAAGGTATGTGGCTGGGGATTTTAGGTTCTATTATCCCAATTGCGGTTATCGCAACACTTTATCACAATGTATATAGAATTATTGCACCTCGTTTACAAGGTGAGCTTGTTCAACTTCTTGACTTCTCACCACTTGTCTATCAAGTAAGTGGTCTATTACTGCTTATTGGTGTGCTTATTGGTATTTGGGGAAGCTTCATGTCTGTACGTAAATTTTTAAAAGTTTAACTTGCTTCAGAAAAGACTTTAAGTGGGGGATACATTGCATTCTGTATGGATTTACCTCCACTTGAATCCAGTGAAAGATATGGTATGTCAGACATGTAGCGCAATAAAAATGCCGTTTATAACGGCGTACATAGTCAACAAAATGGAATTAAATAAACGAAGGGGAGTTCAATAAATGAAAAGTAAGGCAAAAAACACGATTAAAGCATTTGCAGCAACAACGGCACTACTTCTTATTATCCAAACTCCAACAGCGTATGCAACTAGTTTAACGGATTTAAAAGAAGAGAAAAAACAAGTAGAAACAAAGAAAAATCAATTAAATTCTTCTATTAGCAATAAAGAAAATGCTATTAGTGCAAATGAAGAAAAACAACAAAAATTACTAGACCAAATTCAAGCGTTAAACGCTGAAATTGAAACTACAAATAGTAGTATTAAAAGTGTATTGGCAGAAATTCAATCTACAAATGCAGAGATAAAAGAATTAGAAGGTACAATTGAAGAGCTTCTTCGCAAAATTGAAGAGCGTGATTTACTATTACAAGATCGTGCACGCGCAATTCAAGCTGGTGGCTCCGTTAGCTATTTAGATGTGCTACTAGGTTCTAATAGCTTCGTAGATTTTATCGACCGCTTCTCCGCTGTAAATGCATTGCTTGAAGCAGATCGTCAAATTATTCGCGATCAAAAACAGGACAAGCAAACATTAGAAGAGCAAAAGCAAGTACTAGAAAGCAAACGTCAAAAGCTAGAAGAGCAGAAAGCAAAGCTAGAACGACTAAAAGCCTCATTAGATGGACAGAAAAAAGAGAAAAACACATTAGTTGAGCAGTTAGAAAAAGAACAGGCAAAACTAAAGTCAGAAAAAGTATTACTTGAAAAAGAATATTCAGAGGCACTAGAAATTAGTGCTGAATTACAGCAACAAATCATTTCAGAGCAAAACCGTTTAGCGGAAGTAGCTCGTCAACAAGAGGCAAAACGTAAAGCAGCGGCCGCAGCCGCTGCAGCTGCTGGGAACTCAGGCTCTGGTGGTTCTACGGTAAATGCTCCAGCTTCGGATGGAACATGGATAAAACCAACAAATGGCCGTTTAACATCACCATATGGCTGGCGTAATCTTGGTGCTGGTCCTGAATTCCACTATGGAGTTGACCTTGCCAATAAAACAGGTACGCCAATTTGGGCAGCTGCTGACGGTGTCGTATCTTACGCCGCACCACTTAGCTCTTACGGAAATGTCGTTATTTTAACACACTCTATTGATGGAAAAATATATACAACAGTTTATGCACATTTAAGTGCATTTAATGTTAGTGTTGGTGACGAAGTAAGCCAAGGGCAGCAAATTGCAGCAATGGGCAGTACAGGTCGTTCAACAGGACCACACTTACACTTTGAAGTGCACATCGGCTCTTGGCAAGGACAAGCAGTTGGTAGTGTGAATCCACTCAAATATATTCCATTGTAAATATTTAAATAAGAGAGCCGTCTCATTGTGAGGCGGCTCTTTTTATCTGTAAGGGACAACAGAATAATATAATTGCCTTCAGTGGATAGCACGCATTCGAAAGAAATAAATATTATGATATACGATATGGGGTATTTACAAGTGAAGTGCTCAAAAAATGAGTATTTTTAGAAAAGTTTTCGAACACAGTATGAAATGGAAGTTTTCATAAATGCATCTATGCTATGCTAAAATTATCTATATTGGTGGAGGATTTATTAGGGTGATTAATACTGAGTGGTTTTCTATTCGCGCATTAACGTTACCAGCAACGGCAGTCGCATTAATAGCTTCATTTATCATCGTCTGGCTTGTTTTACGAATACAATTCCCCAAAATATGGTCAGGGGTATACGGCGATGCAATTTTTACTTTTATACTTGTTTGGAAATTTAGTCTCATTATTACGGATTTTCCATCTGTCGTTTCACAACCATTAGCACTTCTTTATTTTAATGGTGGAACGGTCGGCGTCTTATTAGGAACAGTCGCCATACTATTGCAATTGTGGTGGAAGCGACAACAACTGCAATTCGATTATGAAGGCGTAACTGCAAGTAGTTGGGCAATTATTTTGACACAATCCATTTATCAATGGTTCGTGGTATTATTGAATGACAATTCTATCCAAAGCGAACTCGTCACTTTGTTAGTGCTAAGCACACTAACAATCTTCATACTATGGAAAGTAACGGAACCTACTCTAGCGTTATTAGTGTATACAGCTGGGTATGTAATCGTTGCAGCTTTACAGCCAAATGGCTTTTGGCAACCAGCTGTTGGAGTAAGCTTCCTATTACTTATGCTAGGTATAGGAATGCAACGAATGGGAGGAAAAGAATGAAAAAAAATATTGGGTTACTTGTTGTCGTGTTGTTAATAGCTGCGATGATTGGTACATATGTTAGACAGCAAATCGATAAAGAACGCGAAATTGAAACGGCTTCACTTGGTAAAGAGGTAGAGGAACGGACAATAGGGTTGAAAAAAGGAGATACACCGCCAGATTTCACGTTAACTAATTTAGATGGTGAGAAAGTGACGTTAAGTGAGCTCCGCGGAAAAAAAGTAGTATTGAATTTTTGGGCAACATGGTGTCCGCCATGTAAAGCCGAAATGCCTCATATGCAAAAATATTACGAACAATATGCAACAGAGGACAATGTTGAAATTTTAGCTGTCAATCTAACATCAGCAGAGCGAGACGTAACAGCTGATGCAAAAATTGATTCAGTCATGACATTTAGAGATAGCTTTGAACTTACATTTCCAATCTTACTTGATCCAGAAAATGCTGCTGGTTCAGATTATCAAGTCATTACAATTCCAACAACGTATTTCATTGATTCAACAGGGGCTATTCAGCAAGCAATTGAAGGTCCTATGAATGTCGAAATGTTAAAAAATACTGTTGAAGCATTAGATTAACTAGAACTATTTTAAAATCCCCTGTGCCCATGGAAGGCAAAGGGGATTTTTTAGTGCCTTTTTAGTGCCAGTCACTCAAACGATTCTGAATTTTCCCAGTACTCCTCTAAGTAAAAATCTACGATGACTCCCGCGAGAACGCAAGTGTCAGGCACCCAAACAATTCTGAAAAAAGAAGGGCAAGCGCTTATTTAGAAAACAAAACATTATTTTGTATGTTTGAAAATAAAAATTCATACAGTAAAGAGACAGAGGAGGGAAGGTTTGCGCAAAATTACGGCAGGAGTCGGGGTACTTGTCAGCAGTTTATTGATAGGTAGTGGAGTTTACTTTGACTGGTTTGATTTTGTTGGAGCTGAGAAAAAAGTGCAAGTGGCAGAGGTTGATTCGATTAACGAAGCTTTACAACTAATCGAAAAGAAATCTGTATATAGCACGAAAAAAGAAGAACTAGTAGAAGGCGCTTTGCGCGGTATGGCAGATGCAATAAAGGACCCGTATAGTACCTATTACACGAAGGAAGAGGCTGAGCAACATCGACAAATGCTAGCAGAAGAAAGAGTTGGCATTGGTATTGAACTGACAGAAAACAATGGCAAGTTTATTATTGTATCACCTGTTCGTTCGTCACCAGCAGAAAAGGCTGGAATGCGCTCTCTCGATGAAATTGTACAAGTTGATGGTGTAAAAGTAGATGGGAAAACAATGAGTGAACTCATGCATTTGATTCAAGGGGAGAAAGGGACAAAAATTACGATTGTTGTTTATCGTCCAAGCGAGGATAAGCATATTAAAATGACGATGGAACGTGCTGCAATCTCCAATAAAACAGTATCGAGTGAAGTAGTGAAGATTGAAGATACTTCAATTGGATATATAGAAATCTCGTTATTTGGTGAGAAGACAGCTAATGAGTGGGTAGCAGAAACAAGTAAGCTGCTACGCAAAGATGTAGAAGGGCTCGTTGTTGACGTTCGAGATAATCCTGGAGGCTATTTACATAGCGTCGCAGCGCTACTGAGTACAATTTTAGAAAATGGTAAAGTATTTGCCTATATGCAAAATGCAGAGGGTGCTATGGAGCCGTTAAAAACTGAATCGAAAGGCTTTGATGAAAAATATTTAGCTAAGATGAATAAAATTCCGATTGTCATTATTCAAAATGGTGGTAGTGCATCTGCTAGTGAAGTACTGAGTGGAGCATTAAAAGGCTGGAATCGTGCTTCACTTATCGGCGTTAAAAGCTTTGGTAAGGGAACAGTACAAGAATCTTGGTCTCTTGCTAATGGAGGAGAACTAAAGCTATCGACAAATAAGTGGCTTACGCCAAAACGTGAATGGATTCACGGGAAGGGTATAGAGGCTAGCTTAGTTATTGAACAAAATGAATTATTTGCATTCCAATTGCATCCATTAACAGGACAATTCAAAGTAGGCAATATGAGTGAGGAAATTGCGTATACACAAAAAGCCTTGCAAAAGCTTGGTTATCAGATTGACCGATTAGATGGCTATTTAGATGAGACAACTCAAGAGGCAGTAAAGCTTTATCGCAAGCAAAAAGAATTACCAGCAGCGGAAGATGATATATATGTAGACTCCACTTTCTTCAATAGTTTAAATGGAACGCTAAAGGCATACAAAGAAGATCGTCAAAATGACTTGCAATTCCAAATGGCTACAAGCTTCTTGTTGCACAATATTGAGCAGTAGATGCAATAGTTATTATAAATCTAGTAAAAATGATGGGAATTGCAAAGCTTTCTACCAGTTACTACTACGCAAGACAGTGGTCGTTTGATACAATGAATGCATAGTATTCATGACAGAAACGGCGGGTGTTCGTATGGCTAGTAACATATTAATAGAAATTGTAACAGCGATTGGCCGCTTTTTACTTAATCCAGTAGTTTATATTGCGATAGTAGTTGCTATTTTATTAGGGTATAGACGTGTAAAGCAAGAGCGAAGATTTTTTAACAGACGTATCATTTGGGGTTGGACAGAGCTGTTAGAACAATGGAAGCGTGGATGGCCTTATGCATTAGTCATTTCACTAATTAGTCTAGGTGTCGGGCTGACTGTTCCTCCATCATTTTTATTGAGTCTAATGGCTATATCTTTTCTAGGTTTGTTGCTATTTTTCATCAATGTATTATCACCAATTTACACAATGGCAATGGCGACTCTAGCATTATGGGCAATGTTTCAATACAATTGGACGTTCTCCTGGTGGAAACTTTCGTTGGAAGGCGTTAATTTATTAGAAGGAGCTATTGTTACAATTACAATCATAACAGGGCTATGCGTTATCGTAGAAGGCATGCTAATTCGTCGTACTGCTAAACAAGTGGTAACTCCTGGTATTGAAAATACGAAGCGTGGGATGCAGGCTATCGTGTATCGTACACGGAATGTTTGGGTGTTACCTATATTCTTTATTATTCCAGGTAATATCATTCCATCATCATTGCCATATTGGCCGCAGTTTACGTTGGGAGATAATCACTTTGCTTTCGTATTATTCCCTGTAGTTATCGGATTTTCTAAGCTGTTAAGGAAAGAATTACCGATTGTGCAGTTGCCGAAAATAGGGCGCTCCGTCTTATTGTTAGGTCAGCTGATTTTAATAGGTGGACTTGCTTCATTTTTGGCACCAACTATTGGCTATATAACATTAGCAGTAGGGGTATTAATTCGAATACTGATTTCAATTTATTATGCATTGCAAGATAAAACGGAATCATATGCAGTTGCACCAAGTACAAAGGGAGCGATAATTGCTGCTGTGCTTCCTGATTCACCAGCAGAAAAAATGGGCTTGCTTGCAGGGGAATGTATTCGTAAAGTAAACGGACACACGATTACTACAGAAGTTGAACTATATGAAGCTTTACAATTGAATGCTGCACATTGTCGTTTAGAGGTGCTTGATCGTAATAACGAAATTCGCCTGACACAGCATGTCATTTACAGCAATGACCATTATCGAATAGGGTTATTGTTGGCGGAGCCGAGAGAACTATGATAGATCTATATGGGAAAATAATGTTAGCATTATTTTTCCCAGCATTACTCGTGTTATTGTTTACTCGAATTACGTATAACCGTTATGTGGCACTAAGTTTAGCAATAGCACTTATTGCGGCTTCAGTATATGCAGGTTATACTTCTCCACCTATTATTTTTGTCATTGATGCATTTTCGTTAACTGTTGGCTTTTGGTTGGCGAGCAAAATGCAAAAAAAATAAGGAAGGCTGTCATAAAAAGTCTTCTTAACTCCTGTGAAAAATAAAAATCCGCGTCGCATTTGCGTGCACTGTGTAAGACGAGATCATCTTTATAGCGATGATTTCGTCTTATACCTCGTGCTAATTCGCAAGCGTCTAAGCGGATTTTTTTATAGGGAAAAGTCAACCTAATTGATTACATAAAAAATCTAACAGCAGCCATGATGATAACGCCTGCCACAACTGTAATAGATAGACTTTTTGTAACTAATGCAATAAGTAGAGTAGGCACAAAGGTTAAAAAGACAGGCCAATCTAGTGTCACGAAACTTTTGCTTTCAGTATCTAATAAGTTTTCTATAACAAGGGCGCTGAGAATGCAAACTGGAATAAAGCTAAGCCATTTTAGCACAACATCTGGCAGTGTTACACTGCGTACAAACATAAATGGAATAACACGGGGTAACCATGTAACTAATGCGCAACCGATAATAAGCCATACCATCGAAGCTGTTGTCGTCATTTATCTGTCACCACCCCAATCGTCGCCACAATTACAGTTGCAAGTAGTACTGCTAAATGTGAAGGAACGAGATAAGATAAGCCGTACATAATGATAACCATATAGCCAATCAATTTTAGGTAATGCATAATTTTATTTTTTCCAACGCTACTAAGCTGTAGCACGAGTAAAGCTACAAACATGGCGATTAATGCAAAGTCCAAGCCCCACTTTTCGGGGTTTGCCACCCATTGCCCTAAAAAAGCACCTGCAACGCAAGATAAAATCCAAAAAGAATACGCTGTTATATTCAGTCCATCCATCCATTTGCCATGTAATTTACCATTTTGCATTTGTTTGGTTACGGCTACTCCAAATGTTTCATCTGTTAATAATGTCCCGAATCCAACATTTCGTAGCATAGAATAGCGCGTAAAATGAGGTGCCAATGTTAAACTCATTAATAAATGACGTAGATTTACGACAAAAATGGTTACAATGATAGCAGAGGCAGGACTACTCGTTAGCAAAAGTGCACAAAAAATAAATTGAGCAGAGCCAGCGTAAACGAGTATTGTCAGTAATGCAATTTCAACTACAGATAGTCCAGAAGCGGAACCTACAACCCCGAATGCCAGTCCTATACTAATGTAACCGAGTAGAGTAGGTACACAATCTTTAAATCCTTGTAAAAAGCTATCTTCTGTAGTGGTTGTTGAATCATTATGAAGATCTGTTGTGCTTGTCATAAATAGGTCATCCTTTCGGAAAAATTTCCATGTATACTTATAGTGGAATAGTTTGATAATTCACACATGTTTATTAAAGTATACATATGTCTGATAAAATAAACAATAGGAAATGGTGAGTCAGATGGAACAAATGAGTCGAAATTTAGCATTCCAATTAAAAAAAATACGACAGCAACGTAGTTTAAGCTTAGATGATGTAGCAAAAGCAACAGGCGTTAGTAAAGCACAGCTTGCCCAAATTGAGAAAGGTGAAGCGAATCCAACTGTTTCAACAATTTGGAAAATTGCTGCAGGTCTTCGTATATCATTTTCATCCCTTTTACAACCACCGATAGCCCATTTTATGAAGTTTAGCAGTAAAAATGCGCCACATGTCGATGAGGATGACGGGCGTTATCGTGTCTACTCCATTATTCCTTATGATCCTGAACGAGGTTGGGAATTTTATAAAGTAGAAATGGAGCCAGGTGCCAGAAGTAGGAGTGAAGCCCATACAGAAGGGGTAGAAGAAACTGTAACTGTTATTCATGGACAAGCAATTATTTCTGCTGGCGTAATGCACGAAACTTTAACTGAAGGAGAAACTTTGGTATTTTCTGGACATCAAGCACACGAATATCAAAATGCTTCAGAAGAACTTACGATTTTACATGTAATCTTGCAATATAAATAGAGGTGGCAAAAGTGAATGAATGGTTTACTGTAGAAAATATCGAGCATGTTGCGGCACAATACCGAACGTTGGGACCCATAATAGGTGTGATATTACCTTTCTTAGAGGCTTTTTTTCCTTTTTTACCGCTAGTTGTGTTCGTTGTCGCAAATGCAAGTGCGTTTGGATTATGGATAGGTTTTTTATTATCATGGTTAGGTTCAGTAGCAGGTTCATATGCAGTATTTTTGCTTGTCCGACATTTCGGAAAGCATCCGAAGCTGCGTTTTGTAACGCGGGGGAAAAAGGTACAAAAGCTTATCAAATGGGTTGATATGAACGGAATTAGCCCGTTGTTTGTTTTACTGTGCTTCCCATTTACACCGTCAGTGCTTGTCAATATAGTTGCGGGTCTCTCGCATATTCATAAAAAATATTATTTAACAGTGCTACTAGCAGGAAAATTCGTAATGATTTTAGGGATGAGTGTTCTTGGCTATGATTTAAAATCGTTGTTAACAAGTCCGATTCGACTGATTAGTGCTGGTGTAGCCATTGTATTGTTATGGTGGATAGGCAAGCTTATAGAGAAGCGTTTGAATGCGCGAGTGGAAAAAGATTTGAAACGTGCGCGAAAAATGACGAAAAATGAATAATCTTCTAGGCTGAATCTACACATGCAGTCCCTTGTATCATGTAAAATGGTAGGAGGGTCTTTTTTATTTCAGTAGTTTGGTATTGGAGAATTATGGTGAAACGAATTACAATAGATTTTTTATAATAGATTTGAATTTTTTACGAATAGGGGGAAGAGTGAATGACATTACGAATTGTATCAGGACGTGCAGGTACTGGAAAATCAGCGTTTATTCATAGAGAGATTGTCGAGCAAGTATCTACAGATCCATTAGGTCACCCTATTTTTATCATTGTTCCTGACCAAATGTCTTATTCTACTGAATATGAGCTTACTAATAGACATGGCTTACACGGACTAATACGTGCACAAGTGATGACGTTTAAACGTTTAGCTTGGCTTGTACTACAAGAAACGGGTGGGATTGCCCGCCAAGAAGTTAATGGCTATGGCTATCGAATGCTTATTCGAAAATTACTAGAGGAGCAAAAAAGCGATTTCTCTCTATTTCGACAAGCTGCTGGTAAACGAGGCTTTACAGAAGAAATCGAAACATTATTACGTGAATTTAGCCGTTACAGTGTGAACAGTTCAGTATTAGCAGAAGTGACAGCTTCCTTAAAGGCTGTCGATGCACCGAATACATTACAGGCAAAAACAAATGATTTACAAATTGTTTTACAAGCATTAGAAGAACGACTTGGCACGACTTATGTCGACAGTGAGGGATACTATCCGATTTTAACAGAGCAGTTAAAATTTTCGGAGACGATGAAGCAGGCGACAATTTATATAGATGGTTTTACCGCATTTACTGTTAGAGAGCTAGAGCTTGTAAAAGAACTGCTAAAAGTATCAAAGCAGGTTACCGTTGTACTGCCGTTCGACCATATCGAAGAAGTTTACGATGAGCAAGCGCTTTTCAATGAAGCGGCGATGACAAACCAACGTCTGCAAGATATAGCACAGGAAAATGGCATCGAGATAGATGGACCAATACATTTTTTCAATACACACCGATTCCAGTCTGAAGATTTACGTCATGTAGAAGCAACATTTGAGAAAATGGTGCCACAAACAAAAAAATCAACAGGTGATGTGAAGGTTTTTGAAGCATCGAATCGACGGGCTGAGATTCATGCCATTGCCCGGGAAATAACGAAGCTGACAAGGCAGGAGGGCTATCGTTATCAAGATATAGTATTGCTCTTTAGACAAGCAGATGTATATGATCCGCTCATATCAACAATTTTCCAACAGTATGACATTCCTATTTTTGTGAACTCGAAAAAAACGATGCTTCATCATCCTTTAATTGAGTTTAGTCGTTCTGCTTTGGAAGTTATAACATCTAATTGGAAATATGAACCGCTTTTTAGAAGTGTGAAAACAGATTTATTTTTCCCATTGCATGCAGAGCAAAGTGTTTGGCGTGAGCGTGCAGATCGTCTAGAAAATTACTGTTTAGCACAAGGGATTTACGGAGAACGATGGTTTGAAGAGGCTAGATGGTTTTACAAAAAATATAGAGGGCTCGAATTTCATTCCCGTGTTCAAACGGATGAAGAGCGTGCGATGCAGACAGAAATCGAGGCAATTCGCGATGTCATCCGTGCACCGTTAAAAGCATTACAGGACAAGCTTATGCATGCAACAACTGGTAGAGATGTCGCAACTGCGTTATATGAGCTAGTCGAGGAAGTGCAAGTATATGACAAGCTACAACTTATGAAAGATCGTGAAATTGATAGGGGAGAAGCATTAGCGGCAAGTGAGCATGATCAAGCGTGGAAAGAATGGGTGGCAGTACTTGATCAGTTTGTTTACATGTTTGGGGAGCAGGAAATGTCTGTGGAAGAAGCGGCAAAAATTTTAGATGAAGGATTCGATACATTAGAATTTTCCCGTATTCCCCCTACTTTAGATGAGGTCATGGTGGCAACAGTCGATTTAGCCCGTTTATCGCATATTAAAGTTGCCTTTGTTCTAGGAATGAACGATGGCGTTTACCCTACGCGTATGGATTATGAAGGATTACTATCTGATACAGAACGTGATTGGTTTATGCACATCGGCTATGAATTAGCACCAACATCGAAAAATAGATTATTGCAGGAAAACTTCTTACTATATCGTGCAATAACAACACCGTCAGAAAAGCTATATATGACCTATTCGACGGCAGATGAAGAGGGAAAAGCACTCCTCTCTTCGTTATACATTAAGAGGATTATTGGAAACGATAAAACGGAAGGACTTTTAAGCGGGGTAAATGTTGAGCGTGTTGTCATTGATCCAATTGAATTGCTCGATAATAATGTATTGCCTTATTTACGACATCCTCGTACAGCATTAGCACATTTAACGCTGCAATTACGGCAAGCAGAGCATACTCGTGAGCTTGCACCAGAATGGGTAGCTTTACAAAAATATTATGAACAAGATCCATATTGGGCGTTAATTTTACATCGACTAATGCATCCAATTACACATAAAAATGAGGCAGAACCTTTAGAAGGTTACATTACACAAGAGTTATATGGTCGTAAGCTGACATCTAGTGTGTCACGTATTGAAAAATACTTCCGTTGTCCATTCTCTCATTTCACAACGTATGGGCTACGGTTGGAAGAACGGGCAGAATATCGCTTAGAAACATTTGCAATGGGTGATTTATTCCATGAGGCGTTGAAATGGATTACTGAAGAGACGCATCGTTTACAGCTATCGTGGATTCGTTTAACGAAGCAGCAAATTCAACAGCTTGCGCGACAGGCAGTTGAGCAAATAGTGCCTGTTTTCTCCCATCAAATTTTACTATCGAGTGCACGCTATCGTTATATCCAGCGCAAGCTTATCCGTATTGTAGAGCGCACAATGATGGCACTGACACAGCACGCAAATGTTTCCCACTTTAAACCAATTGCCATTGAGGCATCGTTTGGACCAGGGCAACACGAACAGCTTCCGCCATTGGAAATTGATTTACACGGTGGCAAAAAAATGTTTATGCGTGGTCGTATTGACCGTGTAGATAGTGCATCTATTGATGATCGCTCTTATTTACGTATCGTCGATTATAAATCATCTGCTCGTGATTTAGACTTGAATGAGGTCTATCATGGCCTATCGCTACAGGTGCTCACTTATTTAGATGTAGCGATGGAAAATGCATCCTATTGGCTACCTGGTGATGCAGAGCCTGCGGGTGTGCTGTATGTCCATGTCCATAATCCAATGTTAAAACTTGATAAAGACTTGAGTGATAGTGAAATTGAAGAAGATCGTTTAAAGCAATTTAAGATGAAGGGGCTTTTAACAGAAAATCCAGAAGCAATTTTATCGATGGACGAGCAACTTGAGGAAGCAAGTGGGCACTCCCAAATCATTCCTGTCTATATGAAAAAAGATGGTACACCATCAGAATCACAATCACGTATTGTGCCAGTTAATGATATGAAAAACTTACAACATTTCGTCCGCCGTAAGCATCAAGAAGCGGGGAATGGAATTTTAGCAGGGGACACAGCGATTAGCCCGTATAAACTAAAATCCAAAACAGCCTGTGATTATTGTCAATTTGCATCAGTGTGCCAATTTGACCCATCCGATGGTAAACAAAGCTATCGTCAGCTACCGCAAGTAAAACCAGTAGAGGTTGTCGAAAAAATTCGGGAGGAGATGAAATAATATGGTGCAGCAAATACCTGTGAAGCCAGCAAATGTCACTTGGACAGATGATCAGTGGAAAGCGATATATGCAAGTGGACAAGATACTCTTGTTTCAGCAGCAGCTGGATCTGGTAAAACAGCAGTGCTCATTAATCGCATGATTGAGAAAGTCGTCGCAACAGAAAACCCAATTAATGTGGATGAATTACTTGTTGTAACGTTTACTAATGCTTCGGCAGCTGAAATGCGCCATCGTATGGCAGAGGCACTTGAAAAGGCGATAGCAGAAAATCCGACGTCTAGCCATTTACGACGTCAGTTGAGTCTAGTTAATAAAGCGCAAATATCAACACTGCATTCCTTCTGTTTAGCCATTGTGAAGCAGTATGCGTATATGCTCGATATTGACCCAGGTTTTAGGATAGCGAATGAGGCTGAGATTGCGTTGCTTAGAGATGATATTCTAGCTGACGTGCTAGAATCAGCCTACGATACAGAGGACGAAGCTCAAATCAATGCCATATATCGATTAGTGGATAGTTTTACATCAGATCGTGATGATCAGGCGATTGAAACATTAATGAGTAAGCTTTATGATACGTCACGCGTTCATGCTGAACCGAAAAAATGGTTACGAAGCTTACCAGAAACATATAAGTTAGCAGATGATGTGACAATCGATGATTTAGAGTTATCAAAGTATGTGAAATTAACTGTTAAACATAGTCTAGAGGAAGCTTTCGTGCTAATTTCTGAAATGCGTGCTATTACGCTTCAGCCAGACGGCCCTGCGCCATATGCTGAAACGGCAGAGCTCGATTTTGCCATGATTCAAGAAGGGATTCGGATTAGTCATGAAGGAACGTGGCAACAGCTATTTGATTATTTTTTAACTGTCAAATGGTCGACATTGAAGCGCGTGTCAAAGGATGCATTAGTCGATGTAGAGCTTCAGGAGCTGGCAAAGAAAAAGCGTGAGTCGGCTAAAAAAATGATGAATAAGCTGAAAGAAACTTATTTTGTTCGCACACCAGCACGTCTGCTAGAAGAAATACGACTAATGGCACCGACGATTGCAACTTTAGTTGAGTTGACGACTATTTTTTACGAGCAATTCCGTCTGGCAAAATTAGAGCGGGGAATTATCGACTTTTCCGACTTAGAGCATTATGCATTGCAAATTTTAACGGAAGAGGTAGATGGTAAACTACAGCCTTCTCCTGTCGCGTTAGATTTGAAAAAACGTTTTAAAGAAGTGCTCGTAGATGAATATCAAGATACGAATATGCTACAAGAAACGATATTACAATTAGTCAAACTTGGTGAAGAGCAAGATGGCAACCTTTTTATGGTTGGTGACGTAAAACAAAGTATATATCGCTTCCGTTTAGCAGAGCCAAAGCTCTTTATGCGAAAGTATGGTGAGTTTTCAGAGAATCCAGATGCAACTGGCATGCGCATTGATTTGAATGCTAATTTCCGAAGTCGTAGTGAGGTTTTAGATGCCACAAATTTTGTATTTGCACAAATTATGGGTGAACGTGTTGGTGAAATACACTATGATGACAATGCTTCATTAAAGCCAGCAGCACCGTATGATGATAAAGAAGTACCTGTTGAACTCGTTGTTTTGCATCCACTAGAGGAGGAAGCAACGGATGAAGAACTGGAAGAGAGTATGAGCGAGGCATCAGAGCTTGAGGAACTAAAGAAATCCCAGTATGAAGCAAGATTTATTATTGATCGAATTCGCCAAATGATGGAAGACGGCACAACCGTATATGATACGAAAACCGCAACAGAGCGCCCATTAAAATACAGTGACATCGTTATTTTAATGCGTTCGATGACATGGTCAACGGATTTAGTGGAAGAATTTAAGCTTGCTGGAATTCCTCTCTATGCAGAGTCATCTAAAGGTTATTTTGACGCACTTGAAGTGATGATTATGCTTAACACATTAAAAGTCGTAGATAATCCGTATCAAGATATTCCACTAGCCTCTGTGTTGCGAGCACCCTTTGTAGGCTTAACAGAAAACGAGTTAGCCAAAATTCGTTTAGCAGATACAAAAACACCGTTCTACGATGCATTAAGGCAGTTTATTCGTAGTGAAGGACATGGTGTACAATCTGAAACATTTGAGAAGCTTCAACGTTTTATGCTGGCATTTGAAAATTGGCGAGATTTAGCGCGACGAGGATCTTTGTCAGATTTAATTTGGAAAATCTACTTAGATACACATTATTATGAAATGGTTGGCGCAATGCCGAATGGCAAACAACGACAGGCAAATTTACGCGTTTTACATGATCGAGCATTAATGTATGAAAAAACGTCGTTTCGAGGCTTATTCCGCTTCCTACGCTTTATAGATCGTATGCGCACACGTGGCGACGATTTAGGAACGGCAAAGTCCATTGGGGAAAAAGATGATGTCGTAAGACTTGTGACAATACACTCCTCCAAAGGGTTAGAGTACCCTGTTGTGTTTGTTGCAGGAATGGGACGTCCCTTCAATAAAATGGATTTCCATAATCCGTATTTATTCGACCAGGATTATGGGCTTGCAGTCAAGGCGATTGATCCAGAAAATCGTATAACTTATACTTCCTTACCGTTTCTTGCGATGAAGGAGAAAAAAGAGCTTGAAATGAGAGCCGAAGAAATGCGGGTTTTATATGTAGCAATGACACGTGCCAAGGAACGGCTTATTTTAGTAGGTTCAGTAAAAAGCTGGGGTAAAACACGTGATGCTTGGCAGGATGCTCAAAACTTGGCTGTGGATGCACCGTTGCAAGATTATTTACGTGCACGTGCCAATAGTTATTTTGACTGGGTTGGACCTGCTGTTGCACGACATGCTGATTTTGCATCCATCGCAAGTTCACCATATAAGGCGAGACAAGATGTATCTCATTGGTGGATTCGTGCGATACCAACCTATCACTTTATGTATGACACGCAAGCGCTCGACAGTGACGTACAGCAGATGCTAGAAGCACCCGAGGATGCGACGTTGCTCGCAGAAATTACAAATCGCTTCCAAGCGCAGTATGCATTTCAAAAATCGACACTAAAACGCTCAAAAACATCTGTTAGTGAAATAAAGCGTGTTGAAAGTTTACAACGTCAAGAAGAGCCAGAATACTACTTTATGAATCCTAAAAAGAATCAGGCTACGATTGCACCTAGACCAACCTTTTTACAGGACAAGCAGCTAACAGGTGCAGAAATGGGTACAGCTGTCCATACGGCTATGCAGCATGTACCACAGAGTGGCTTTTCTACAGTGCAAGAGGTTGAGCAATTTGTAGCTGAGTTAGTGGCAAAACAGTTGCTCACGGAGGCAGAAAGCAAAATTGTTCCGTGCGAGAAAATTTTCCGTTTCTTTACAACAGAGATTGGACAACGCTTTAAAAATGCCAAGCAAATTCGCAGAGAAATGCCATTTACCATTAGTCGTGTCGATGAAGACGGTGACGCGCAAATCGTTCAAGGGATTGTGGATTGCTTGTTTGAGGATGTTTATGGCAACTGGATATTACTTGATTATAAAACAGACCGTATTAGGCCCCCATTTATGGAGGAGCCAGCGCTATCGAAGGAACTTATAGGTCGCTATGGTGTACAACTACGTGTTTATAGTGAGGCGATTGAATCGATTTTACACATACAAGTAAATGAAAAAGTGTTGTACTTGTTTGATATTGAGCAGGCACTTTATGCGTAGGGAAACCGTCGCCTTAGAAATTAGGTAGTATTCCTTTCATACGCGTGAAAATGCAAGCTGCAAACTTCTGCGTGGAAAGTGAGCGTTCATATAGCTTACATACATGCAGAAGGGAGCAAATTGCAATGTACGTGATAGGAAAGAAGAGGAGGCTATTTTGTGAATTTAAAACCGACGATGTTGCAGGAGCGTATTGCAACATTAGATATTTTACGTGGAATGAGTTTATTAGGTATTTTGCTCGTGAATATGTATGCTTTTTATTTGCCAATGCCACACATCGATTTAGGGTCATGGTTTACGACACCGTCTGATATTGTTTGGCAGCAAAATTTAGATATTTATGTGCAAAGCAGTTTTTACCCGTTATTTTCTATGTTATTTGGCTATGGGTTAGCGATGCAATGGCAAAAAGCCCAAAGTCGTGAGCAAAACTTTTATGGAACAGGTCTTCGAAGGCTGAGTGTATTGTTTATGTTTGGTTTGGCGCATGCGGTCCTCATTTGGTGGGGAGATATTTTAATGATGTATGCATTTTGTGGTGTTTTTTTATTGTTACTACTACGTTTACAGCCAATTTGGCTTTTATTGACTGGAATTATTATTAATGGACTTATGCATGTTTTTATGTTGTTTGTAGTAGGGTATATTAGCTTTAATACGGAGGTTGATACGTATTTAAATATTACCGATGTCGAAAAAGCAATCACGGCTTATGGCACAGGCAGTTGGGTGGATGCCTTTTTACAACGTTTATCAGACCTATCTGTTCAGGCTGGTATCGGAATGTGGATTGCGTCATTGTTTATGGTATTACCATTTATGCTAATGGGTGCTGCTGCTTCCAAATGGCATTTAGTTGAGCGAGCGAAAGAGCTGAAATGGTTGTGGCTGGCATTAACAATTGTAGGTCTCGCAGCAGGTATTTTTCTGAAAAGTACCCCAATCTTATATTCTCGTACGTATTTACTCGATTATATAAAGGTCTATATAGGTGGTCCAATATTATCAATCGGCTATATAGGGCTTATTGTCTTACTATGTTTATTGCCCGTTGTCCCAAAATTACTTAGTCCCTTTGCGAAAATCGGACGCATGTCGTTAACGATGTACATACTTCAATCCATTATCGGAACATGTATATTTTATCAATATGGATTAGGCTGGTATGGGAAAGTTAGTGTTGCTACTGGTGTGTTAATTGCTCTTGGTATTATTGTGGCACAAATGATTTTGGCAGAAATTTGGCTAACGAAGTGGAAGCAAGGTCCTTTCGAGGCTTTATGGCGCAAATTAACATATAAAGCGAAGACTGAGTCAAGCTAAAAAATTGCTCGTAATACACTTAATTGATAGAGAATTAGCAACATTAAAAATTGTTATCGTAAAAGTAAGGTAATTTATATCATATTGTTGTATCATGTAGAAAAAAGAAGGAGCTCTTAAAATCATGAAAATTTTATCATTTAAATTAGGTGGACATGTAAGCTTTGGACCAAAAGTAAAAAAAGAAGAAGCGGTATGGGATGTACTCGCTATTCAAAACGAACTTCAAGTTCTCCCTTCTTTTTCAAGTTCAATTGTCGATGGCATTGCATTAGGCTTCGATTTTGTTGAACAGATTCGTAAATTAGTAGAGGCAGCAGAAAAATCTGATCGTGCGAATAGCTTCAAGCGTGAATTTACAGTGATTGAATGGTTATCACCAATTCCACGTACGCCTAAAAATATTATGTGTATCGGTAAAAACTATGATGAGCATGCAAAGGAAATGGGTGCAGAAGCAGCACCAATCGATTTAATGGTATTTACGAAGTCTCCTACAGCAATTGCTGCAGACGGCCAAACATTATCTATTCATGCTGATCTTTCTTCAAAAATGGATTATGAAGGTGAACTTGCGGTTGTCATCGGTAAACGTGGGAAAAACATTCCGAAAAATTTAGCCTTTGATTATGTATTTGGCTACACAATTGCGAATGATATTACAGCGCGTGACTTGCAAGATAAACATAAGCAGTTTTTCTTAGGAAAAAGTCTTGAAGGCACTTGCCCATTAGGACCATACCTTGTGACAAAAGATGAAATTCCAAATCCACAAGACTTAACAGTCGTAACAAAAGTGAATGATGAAGTACGCCAAAATGGTACAACAAAAGATATGATGTTCACTGTCGAATCCCTTGTGTCGATTTTATCGCAACACGTAACATTAGAGCCTGGTGATGTCATTTTAACTGGTACACCAGCAGGCGTAGGGAAAGGCATGAATCCACCGCAATTTTTAAAAGCGGGTGATACAGTGAAAGTATCTATTCAAGGTATTGGTACGTTAGTCAATCATTTCGAATAATATGTTTAGTCCGCGTGAGTGTATGCTCCGCGGATTTTTTATTAGTGGAATCTTTTATTATTTAGATGGTAGGGATAAATGTCAAAAAAGCAATAAATTTAGAGTAGATTCGTCACCATCCAGCCGTAATTAATTCAATTTCGTGAACACAATTTGTAATATTTGAAACCATTTCCACCACATGATAGGATATAGTTTGATAGAAAAAAAATGAGGTGGGACAAACATGGATTTTTTAACTAACCAAACGCATTTACACATTACAACTTGGGTAGTTGGTATCGTTATCTTTTTAATCGCAGCACTTAGTGGTAAGCAGTCTAAAGGCTTACATATGGTATTACGTTTATTTTACATTTTAATTATCATTACAGGTGGAGCATTATTTATTAAAGGAATGGACTACGGTCAAGGAATGCTTTATGGCTTTAAATTTATTGGCGGTATTTTAGTTATTGGCATGATGGAAATGGTATTAGTCCGTCAAAAGAAAAACAAGCCAACAACAATGTTCTGGATTTTATTTGTAGTGTTTTTACTAATTACACTGTTCTTAGGGTTCAAATTACCAATGGGACAAAATTTCTTAGCATAATGATTTAAAAGCCGTGAAGTTTTGCTTCACGGCTTTTTTAGTGCCCAGCTTTTTAAGTGCCTGTCACCCAAACAATTTTCCTTGCAAAAATAGAACTTAGCAGATAGTACAAGTTGATGATAGCAGAGGCGGTGACTCCTGTGGGAACGAACAAAACGTAAGACGCAACAGGCGGCGCGACAGCGACGGTTGCGACTTACGTGTGTGCCCGCGGAAAGCACCGCTGTAGCGAACATTCACGACGATGCAAAAGAGGAGAGGCCATCTCATTTTTGTAAATAAACCGAATGGAATAAGTTTACTTTCCTTGCAAAAATAAAACTTAGCAGAGAGCACAAGTTGATGGTAGCGGAGGCGGTGACTCCTGTGGGAATGCACGCAGCGTAAGACGCAATAGGCGGCGCGCCAGCGAAGGTTGCGGCTTACGTGTGTGCCCGCGGAAAGCACCGCTGTAGCGAACAACAACGACCATGCCAAAAGAGACGAGGCCATCTCATTTTTGAAAGAAAAACCGAATGACATTAGTTATACTTTCCTTGCAAAAATAAAACTTAGCAGAGAGCACAAGTTGATGGTAGCGGAGGCGGTGACTCCTGGGGGAACGCACGCAGCGTAAGACGCAACATGCGGCGCGACAGCGACGGTTGCGGCTTACGTGTGTGCCCGCGGAAAGCACCGCTGTAGCGAACAACAACGACGATGCAAGATTAATTCCTCCTTTTTCTCTCTTGTCGATGCCTTTTATTTTTGAAGTTGACTTAATTTGACACCTTTTTGTCGTAATTCATTTTGCATTTCACGAAAATATTTTGAAATGATAGCTACGTAGTTGTTTTATTTGGTAAAATGACGTTGGATTGCTTTGAAAGAGAGGGAATAAAAGTGAAATTTAAGAAGTGGATAGGCGCAACAGCCGCATCGCTTTTACTGGCAACTTCATTAATAGGTGCAACACCAGCTCATGCGGATGAAGTTCAAACTAGAACGATTGCAGAAGAAAGCATTTTTGATTTACTCGTTGACCGTTTCTTTAATGGTTCGGGTACCAACGATTTTGATACAAATACGAAAGACCCAACGAAATTTGCAGGTGGTGACTTTACAGGTCTACAAGATAAACTAAAATTTATTGGCGAAATGGGCTATACAATTGTATCTATCGGAACAATTTTCGATACTGAAATATACGATGGCTCTATGCCAACAAGCTATAGTAAAATCGAAGAGCATTTTGGAACAGAAGAAGAATTCCAAAATGTCGTGAAGGCTTATAAAGAAAAAAATATGTCGATGATGGTAGACTTTCCTTTAAATAATGTGAGCCCTAATCATGAATGGGCACAGGACACTACAAAACAAAATTGGATTGTCTCTACAGATAATGGCCATATTCAATGGGATTTAACTAATAAAGATGTACAAGCTGCTTTAATTGAATCTGCGACAACATTTGTTTCTACATATGATGTTGGGGGCATACGTTTAACGAATATTGCGGATGCTGATTCTGATTTTCTCAATGAAATGATTACAGCATTAAAAGATACCAAAAATTCGTTATACGTTATTACAAATGAAGAAAGTGATGCAAATTTTGATGCAAGCTTCTCGCCAGCAACGGCTGAAATTTTCCGTAATATTTTTAAAAATGTTGATCAGGACTCATCAAAGTTAATGGAGCCTTTTGCTAGTGAGAAACCAACACAAATTATGATTGATTCACTGCAAACGCATCGTTTTACATTCGATTCGGCATCTGAAAACATGTTCCCACCAACACGATTAAAAATGGCATTGGGTGCATTATTTATGATGCCTGGTATTCCTGTAGTTCAGTACGGTACAGAAATCGCCATGAACGGGGAAGAGAAGCCTGACACACATCAGTTATACAATTTTAAAACAGATGAAGAGTTAATTGATTATATTAAAAACGTACAATCTTTACGTAATCAATCAGCGACATTACGTAAAGGTGATTTTGAAGTCATTACAAATGACAATGGTTTACTTGTATTTACACGAAAATCTGAGGAAGAGCAATGGATTATTATGGTGAACAATACGGGGAAAACACAACGTGTCGATTTAACACCAGAGCAAATTGGTGAAGGCAAAATGCTAAACGGTATTTTACAAGAAGAAAAGGTACGTATAAATGAAAAAGATGTGTACCCAGTCATTTTAGACCGTGAAATTGTAGAAATCTATCAAGTAAAAGACGATGAAGGACTAAACATTCCTTACATGGCTGCGCTTGGATTAGTCTATGTTGTATTTATTGGCTTTGTCATTGTTATTATTAAACGAGGTAAAAAACGTCGTCAAGAACAAGACGCTGCAAAGCAAAATTAGCCAAGAGGCTGGGACAAAACTTTAAAAGAGGAACAAAGCTGTTAGTAAATTCTTTTACAGTAGATAAAATTTAGAAGAGAACATTAGTTGATGGTAGCGAAGGCGGTGACTCCTGCGGGAACGCACGCAACGTAAGACGCAACAATCCGCGCGTTAGCGAGGGTTGCGGCTTATGGGGTGCCCGCGGAAAGCAACCGCCGTAGCGGACATCAACGGCATAGTAAAAAAGTGTTAGATTGATTGCAATCAATCTAACACTTTTTCTCTTGTGTCCTGTTCTCATTATGCTATGCTTGGTAGCTCTTATTCGTAAAGAAAATAGCAATCGTACCTGGTCCAACATGAGAACCAATAACTGAACCAATCATTGTTATTTGAACTTCTTTTGGAGCGAATTTTTCCTGTATCGATGCCTTTACGTCGTTCGCGAAGGCCTCGTCATCACTGTGACTAATGCCAACAATTTTGTCAGAAAAATCACCACCGCGTTCTTGCATAATATCTAACATACGTGCAATCGCTTTTTTACGACCACGTGATTTTTCAATCGGTACAAGTTTGCCATCCTCAACATTTAAAATTGGCTTAATGCTAAGGAGCCCACCAAGAAATGCACTTGCTTTCGAAACACGACCGCCTTTCGCAAGGTAGTCTAAATCTTCCACTGTAAAAAGATGTTCCATCTGTGAAGCGAGTGAGGAGACTTTTGTTTCAATTTCCTCAAGCGGTGTATCAGTTTTACGTAGTTGAACGGCTTCTTGAACGATTAAGCCATGACCTAATGAGGCACATTTAGAATCGATAATTGCTAGCTTTAACGTAGGATATTGCTCGATTACTTGGTTGCGAATCATTACAGCTGTACTATACGTGCCTGACAATTCAGATGAAAAGGCGATATAAATGCCTTGCTCTCCGCTTTTTGCAAGGTCTTCAAAATGCTTTAAAAAAAGTTCTGGTGAAACTTGTGAAGTTTTTGGATGTGCGCCTTGTCGGATAGCGTCGTAAACTTCTTTAGAATCAATCGATAGGACATCATCATATTCGTTGTTATTTACTTGTACTCGTAGTGGAAGTAGAATGACATCATTCTCTTCGTAGTAAGATTTCGGTAAGTCACATCCACTATCAGTATAAATTTTCATCATCTTAACCTCCTAAAAAATTATATTTATTAGTAATTCTATACTTCGTCCAAATTTTAAATGGCTGAAAAAATGGCAATAGCTACTTATCTATGATAATTTTAAGCGCTCAATCAGTATTTTAGCAATGCCATCATCGTTATTCGTCGTTGTAATTTCATTGGCAATGTTTTTTAAGCTAGCGATTCCATTCCCCATAGCGACGCCGATACCAGCATAATCAATCATTTCTAGATCATTGTCCTCATCACCAAAGGCGATAATACGCTCACGCGGAATACCTAAATCTTTAGCTACATGTGAAATTCCGACAGCTTTATTTAAGCCACGACGCACAATTTCAATAATGTGAAGCGGAGCACCCCAACGACGATGCTCAATCACTTCCGCATGAACTTCTTGTAAATGGTCACGTATAATCATTGAGTTAGTTTCGTTAGCTTGAATTAGTAGACTCGTTGGATTAACTAATAGATTTGTCGAAATATCACCGAGCGTAATTTTGGGATTACCCATGTTAAAAATGTTTAGTATCCGATCATCCTCTGTATGCACATATATGTCATCTTTTACTTCAGCGATAATATTTTCATATTCATAGCTATTTACCGAATCGACAACCTCTCGTACAACGTTCAAGTCAATCGGTGTATGCATTGTTTGCCAAGCAGCATTTTTAGGATGGTGGACATAAGCACCATTAAAATTAACAATAGGTGTTGTTAAACCAAGCTCATGATAGTAAATGTCACTTGCACGGTAAGGACGACCTGTGGCAATCATCACTTGATGCCCTTGTTCCTTAGCCTGCAATAATGTTTTTTTAGTTTTTAAAGAAATTTGTTGTTGGTCCGTCAATAACGTACCGTCTAAATCCAAAACGATTAAATGCGGTTTCATTGCATGTTGCCCCTTTCCTATATGTTTGAATAGTATCTCTTTGTAATCCATACGTCAAAATTTTGTCACATTGAAAAAAGTTTGCTAACATAAAAAAGGTTAGACAAAAGTTGGGAGTGACAAGAATGTTAGTAAAGAATGAAATTTGGGGACAAATTCCTTTGTTACATATATCGACAGATAATATGAATGAAAATACCCCCGTAGTAATTTTCTTACACGGCTTTATGAGCGCAAAAGAACATAACTTACATTATGCATACCAGTTAGTAAATAAAGGGGTGCGTGTCCTATTACCAGATGCAAAACTTCATGGTGATCGCAGTGAAGGATTAACAGAGACTCAAATGAATCTACATTTTTGGGATATCGTTTTAAATTCTATTCATGAAGTAGAGCAATTATATAAAGAATTAAAGAATAAGCAATTACTAGCTAACAATAAAATTGGTGTGGCTGGCACTTCGATGGGTGCAATCGTTACATCTGGTTGTTTAAAACGTTATGATTGGATTCAAACGGCAGCAATATGTATGGGTGGCCCAGGTTTTATTAAATTAGGTGCCTATCAATTGCAGCAAATGGCTAAAAGCGGTGTGAAATTTCCGATGTCCGAACAAGAAGTACAAAAAACGAACGAACTTCTCGCAAAATATGATATCAGTTTAACACCAGAACAATTCGCTGGCCGCCCAGTATTCTTTTGGCATGGTGAGCATGATAAAACCGTTCCTTTTAATGATACGTATGACTTTTATTTATCATTACGTGCATACTACGATGAAAATCCGAGCAACTTAAAATTTATTGCAGATAAACATGCTGGTCATACTGTAACACGTACAGGTATGCTAGCGGCAACTGATTGGCTTGCACAGCATTTGGCATAATAAGAAGCATCTGCTATGATTAAGTTAACACTGTGACGAAAGGAGAAATACAGATGGATCAAGATATGAAAGACAGCATGTTAAGTGCATTAGAAAACGTAATCGACCCTGAGCTTGGAATTGATATCGTCAACTTAGGTTTAGTATATGATGTAGATTTAGATGACGAGGGGTTAGCGACAGTTACAATGACACTAACGTCAATGGGCTGTCCAATGGGACCAGTTATTGTCGACCAAGTAAATACAGCTATGAGTGAACTACCAGAGGTGAAAAGTACAAATGTAAATATTGTATGGAATCCACCATGGTCTAAAGATAAAATGTCTCGCTATGCGAAAATGGCATTAGGTGTCCGTTAGAAGTTGGCCTTCTAACGAGATGAATAAAAAATCCCTGCTTGCACATAACTGTAAGCGGGGATTTTTTATTTATTTTTTACTGTTAAGTAGACAAAATGAAATCGCAAATGTCCTACATACGACGCGCTATAGTTAATAAATCAGTCTATACGGCAAATTTGTAATGGGCAATTTTCACAGGCAATTTCATTTTTTAAATATTGTAAATCAAGAATCGTAATATAACCTTTTTCGAAGGATAGAATGTGATGCTTTTTTAGATCATTCAACATACGGTTAATCATTTCTCTACTTGTAGCACATAAATTCGCAATTTCTGAATTCGTTAATGGAAAATCGATAAAAATGGACTCATTTTCTAATGGCTTGCCATAAGTATTTGAAAGGCGAATTAATGTTGAAAATAAAGCACCTTTTTTACCATTTAACACTAAATCACGTAGTCGGCTTTGATATTTTAAATTTTCTGTTTGCAACCATTTCATATACTCTACCATTAAATGTGGCTGCTCCACTAATAGATGCTCTAATGATTTACGACTTAAAACATACAACGTTGAAGTTTCTAAAACTTTAGCTGTCATCGAAAAATAAGTAAGGTTACAAAATAATGAGCCTTCACCAATTATACTATCAGGACCGCAAATTCGAATTGTTAATTCCTTGCCACTCTCGGTTTCCTGGCTAATCGAAATAGCACCTGTTTTAATATAATAAATCTCTTTAGCTCGTTCCCCTTCTAAGAAAATTTTACTATCTTTATTCACTTTAATAAAAACACCATTGTTTTGAAAAAGTGCATGCATTTTCTCTTGGATATTATCCATTAGTACCATATATCAAACACATCTCTTTCTTTTTGTAATAGAAATTACCTGTATTACAAAAGGATGACGATAATCATTTCGATATACTAAAACAACGAAACATACCACTATTATAACGTAATTTTCCATTTTTCAGTAAAAAATTTTTGAGCTTTTTTTTTGCTACGGTTTGTCGATTGTTGTAAAATAAAGTTAGTCAAAAAAGGTCAAACTTTTAATTGAAATTAAATTAGGGTAAAGATATAAAAAGAGAAGAGGAGTGCTACAATGCAATTTCAACAAACTGATGATAAAAAACCATTAGAGCAATTTGGTCGTAACTTAGTAGAAGAAGTAAAAAACGGCAAAATGGACCCAGTAATTGGACGTGATGAAGAAATTCGCAATGTCATTCGAATTTTAACACGTAAAACGAAAAATAACCCAGTATTAATCGGTGAACCAGGGGTAGGTAAAACAGCCATTGTCGAAGGGTTAGCACAACGTATTGTAAAAGGTGATGTTCCAGAAGGATTAAAAGAGTGTGTATTGTACGAGCTTGATATGAGCGCATTAATAGCGGGTGCAAGTTATCGTGGTCAATTTGAAGAACGATTAAAAGGCGTATTAAAAGAAGTGAAAGAATCTGAAGGGCGCATTATTTTATTTATCGATGAAATCCATACGATTGTTGGTGCTGGTAAAACAGATGGAGCAATGGATGCTGGCAATATGTTAAAACCGATGCTTGCACGTGGTGAGCTTCACTGTATAGGTGCTACTACACTAGACGAATATCGTATGTATATTGAAAAAGATCCCGCTTTAGAACGTCGCTTCCAACAAGTGCTTGTTCGTGAACCATCTATCGAAGATACTGTTTCTATATTACGTGGCTTAAAAGAACGCTTTGAACTGCATCATGCGGTTCGTATTCATGATCGGGCAATTGTAGCGGCTGCTGAGCTTTCAAATCGCTATATTACAGAGCGTTTTTTACCAGATAAAGCGATTGATTTAATAGATGAGGCATGCGCAATGATCCGTACAGAAATCGATTCAATGCCACAAGAATTAGATGCGGTGACTCGTCGAATAATGCAATTAGAGATTGAAGAACAAGCATTACGTAAGGAAAAAGATGAAGCTAGTAAAAAACGTCTGGAGCAATTACAAGAAGAGTTAACAAAACTTAAAGATTCATCCGAAGGCATGCGTAAACAATGGGAAGCAGAGAAAGAAGCATTGCAAGGCATCCAGAAAAAACGTGAATTACTGGATAAATATCGTCGTGATTTAGATGAAGCGGAAAGTAAATATGATTTAAATAAAGCAGCTGAATTACGACATGGGAAAATTCCTGCCCTTGAAAAAGAGCTTCAAGAGATGGAAAAACATTTAGAAAAAGGTAGTGAGACACGTATTTTGCGTGAGGAAGTTACTTCTGATGAGATTGCTTCAATTGTATCTCGTTGGACTGGTATTCCTGTCACGAAGTTAGTGGAAGGCGAACGTGAAAAATTACTGCGTTTAAAAGATACATTACATGAACGTGTTGTGGGGCAGGATAATGCAGTTCAGCTTGTTACAGAAGCAGTATGGCGTGCACGAGCAGGCATTAAAGACCCACATCGCCCAATTGGTAGTTTCTTATTCCTAGGGCCAACGGGTGTAGGTAAAACAGAGCTCGCTAAGGCACTTGCTGCCCAGCTGTTCGATTCTGAGGAGCATTTTATTCGTATTGATATGAGTGAGTATATGGAGAAACATAGCGTATCTCGTCTCGTTGGTGCACCTCCAGGCTACATTGGCTATGAAGAAGGAGGACAATTAACGGAAGCCGTTCGTCGTAATCCGTATGCTGTTGTATTACTTGATGAAATTGAAAAAGCTCATCCTGATGTAGCGAACATTTTATTGCAAATTTTAGATGATGGTCGCATTACAGATAGTCAGGGACGAATGGTGAACTTTACAAATACCGTAATTATTTTAACATCCAATATAGGCTCTAGCTATTTAATGGAAGCACAAGAAGATGATGCTGGAGTCGAGGATTTAGTTATGGCGGCATTACGCCAGCACTTTAAGCCAGAGCTATTAAATCGAATGGACGATATTATTATGTTCCATGCGTTATCTGAAGAACATTTCACAGCCATTGCTTGGAAATATGTTGAGCAGCTTGTAAAACGTGTAGCTGAGCAGGAAATTACGTTAAATGTTGATCAAGACGTAATTGATTGGGTTGTGGAACATGGAGCAGATCCACAGTTTGGTGCACGTCCTTTAAAACGCTTTGTGCAACGGTATATCGAAACAGCAGTTGCTAAGGAGTTACTGCGTGGCGAAGTGCTACCAGGAGAAACATTGCATATTAAAATGCAAAATGGCCAGTGTGTAGTTGAAAAATAATAAATAGAAAAAAACCTGTTTCGCATGAGGCGAGACAGGTTTTTTATGATTTTGATTAATGATGGTCTGCAGCTTCTGGTGTTGGCTCGTTTGGAATGATTGCGCCAATAACAAAAATTAGTACAGAGAATACAACTGAAAGGATCGCACCAGTTTGGAAATCAAATGGTACTCCAATTACAGCACTTACTACGTAGTTTAACATAGAAACTAGTAAGAATGACCATATGAACGTTACGATATATTGCATTAATTTCACCTCAACCGAACTTTTTTATTACATATACATTATCATATCATAACATAAGCCGAAAAAAAAAGAACCTTTTATCAAAAAGTGACGCATTCCAAGCGGTGATTTATGGCAATATTGTCACAACATTTTAGCTTGTTGACAGAACGGAATTGTTTAAGCAGCGATGGAGCGAGTTCTAATGGCGATAACAGAAGTTTTATCGGTGATTAAGAGACTTCATTCGGCGATAGTAGGACTATTACCGTCGATGGGACGACTATCTTCAATATGGTATACTAAATTTTAATTCACCTTGCACCATTCCTTCATGATGAGTTATAATTATGACCAGTTACTAATAATTGATAGTAAGAAAGCAGAGGGGTTGCTATATGAACGCAGGTATTTTAGGTTTAGGCAGATACGTTCCTGAAAAGGTCGTTACGAATTTTGACTTAGAAAAAATTATGGACACTTCGGATGAATGGATTCGAACTCGTACAGGAATTGAAGAACGTCATTTCGCTGCAGATAATCAAGAAACTTCAGATTTAGCAGTTGCAGCTGCGAAAGATGCTATTGCAAAAGCAGGTATTACACCTGAAGAAATAGGATTAATACTTGTAGCAACTGTAACACAAGATCAAACATTTCCAAGTGTAGCATGTATGGTTCAAGAGCAAATTGGAGCTGTAAATGCAGCAGCGATGGACCAAGCAGCAGCTTGCGCAGGATTTATATATAGCTTAGTGACAGCAAAACAATTCGTAGAATCAAGCGCTTATAAATATGTCTTAGTAGTAGGTGTTGAAAAGCTGTCAAAAGTCATTGATTGGGAAGATCGTAATACGGCAGTCTTATTCGGTGATGGAGCAAGTGCTGCCATTGTCGGGCCTGTCTCAGAAGGTAGAGGGATTTTATCATTTGAGCTTGGCGCAGACGGCACAGGCGGTAAACATCTTTATTTAACACAGCAGGAAACAATTGCGATGAACGGTCGTGAAGTATTTAAGTTTGCTGTACGTCAAATGGGTGAATCAGCAGTGAATGTATTAGATAAAGCTGGTTTAACAAAAGAGGATGTTGATTTTTTAATTCCACATCAAGCGAACATTCGTATTATGGAATCAGCACGTGAACGTTTAGCATTACCAGCAGAAAAAATGTCTAAAACGATTCATAAATATGGTAATACATCAGCAGCTTCTATTGGTATTTCTTTAGTTGAAGAGCTTGAAGCAGGTAAAATAAAAGATGATGATTTATTAGTACTTGTCGGTTTTGGCGGTGGCTTAACATGGGGTGCCGTTGCAATGAGATGGGGAAAATAACATAGAAAATTGCTTGAGAGGAGTAAGACAATGAGTAAACGACGAGTAGTAATTACAGGAATTGGCGCTGTTACACCACTAGGGAATAGCATCGAAGAAACATGGGCAAATATCAAGGCTGGTAAATCAGGCGTTGGTGAATTAACACGCTTAAATAAAGATCTATTTGCTGCCAAAATCGCTGCTGAAGTAAAAGACTTCGATATTGAAAAGTATATTGAACGTAAAGAAGCTCGCAAAATGGACCGTTTCACGCATTATGCACTAGCAGCGTCTATTATGGCGATGGAAGATGCACAGCTTACAATCGATGAAGAGTTAGCACCACGTGCAGGCGTATGGATTGGCTCTGGTATCGGCGGGATGGAAACTTACGAAAACCAGTTTTTAACGTTCCAAGAGCGTGGGGCAAGACGTGTTAGTCCATTCTTTATCCCAATGATGATTCCAGACATGGCTTCTGGTCAAGTGTCTATTCACTTTGGAGCTAAAGGTATCAATTCTTGTTCAGTAACAGCTTGCGCATCAGGGACGAATTCAATTGGTGATGCATTTAAAGTTATTGAACGTGGCGATGCAGATGTTATGATTTCAGGTGGGGCCGAATCACCAATCGTAACGATGGCAGTTGCTGGCTTCTGTGCGAATACAGCATTATCATTAAATACAGATCCTCAAACGGCTTCTCGTCCATTCGATAAAAACCGTGATGGCTTTATTATTGGTGAAGGTGCAGGGATTGTTATTTTAGAAGAATACGAACATGCAAAAGCGCGTGGCGCAAAAATTTATGCAGAAGTTCTTGGTTACGGTTCAACTGGCGATGCGCATCATATTACTGCACCAGCTCCAGAAGGTGAAGGGGCAGCGCGTGCGATGATTCAAGCATTAGAAGACGGTGGAGTAGACCCTTCACAAGTTGGGTATATTAACGCGCATGGCACAAGTACGCCATACAATGATTTATTTGAAACTCAAGCAGTAAAAACTGCTTTTGGTGAACATGCTTATAAACTAGCGATGAGTTCTACTAAATCCATGACAGGTCACTTATTAGGTGCAGCTGGTGGGGTTGAAGCTATTTTTACAGCACTTGCATTAAAAGAGGGCATTTTACCGCCAACAATTAATTTAACAGAGCCAGATCCAGAATGTGATTTAGATTATGTGCCGAATGAAGCTCGTGAGGCCAATATCGAATATGCAATGAGTAATTCCCTTGGTTTTGGTGGACATAACGCAAGTCTATTATTTAAAAAAATTGAGGAATAATTAAAAAACGTCAGCCGAATTTACAAGGCTGACGTCTTTTTTTTAAGGCTAGCGAATAGAAAAGAAAGTAAGAAGAAATAGAAAGGATGCCGTTTATTTGTTTCGTCTTTTTATATTTTTAATGAGCTATGGATTAATGATACTTTCTATTGGCAATTTAATTTTATATTTAAATTACAGGACACTTGGATATTCCTGGTCGGTTGTCTTTAAATTTATTGTGCATACGACAGAATTTTATATAGCAATTGGAGCCTGTATTGTACTTTGTAGTGTTGTGCTTGATTTTGGTGTTGATCGAACAGCTAATTTGAAAGATAAGGTATAAATGTAACGGGTATCGCTAATGCTACTGCCACTTTTTGGGCCAAGTCTTCACCTTGCACATCATGATTTTTCGCTAAATATTCCATACCTTCAATAAATGAATCTGTTTCAAGATCAATCCATTCACCAAACTTACACATCCATGTTGTCAACTCATCTTGTAATGCCTCTTCTAACGGAAGTTGTTCTAATTCTAAATTGGTACGACAATGACCACACCATAATGGATCAGCACCAAAGTCACTTTCTAACAAAAGCGCTTTGATTGGTTTATTACAATGTTCACAGTACATGTGCTAATTCCTTTCTTAGCGACGTGTGCGGCCTAAGCCCATAGCTTGTTCCATACGCTTTAAAGTTGCGCTAGCAATAGCATTTGCCTTTTCTGCACCTTCATCTAAAATGATATCTAATTCAGAAGACTCTACAAGGTTATAAAATCTTTCTTGGATTGGTGTAAGGTGGTCGATAACTGCTGTAGCTACACTTTGTTTAAAGCCGCCATAACCGATACCTTCATATTTTTTCACTAAATCATCAATTGATACACCCGAAATAGCAGATTCAATCGTTAGTAAATTCGAAACGCCTGGTTTATTTTCAACATCAAATGCTACAATACCATCTGAGTCCGTTACGGCTGATTTGATTTTTTTCTCAATATCTTTTGCTGTATCTAAAAGTTTAATCGTTGCTTTTGTATTTGGGTCGGACTTGCTCATTTTTTTCGTCGGCTCTTGTAATGATTTAATACGAGCTCCAGCTTTTGGTAATTGAATTTCAGGGATAGTTAAAACGTCACCGTAGCGTTTATTAAAGCGCTCAGCAAGATCACGTGTTAGCTCAATATGTTGCTTTTGATCGTCCCCTACAGGAACAATATTCGTGTTATATAATAAAATGTCAGCAGCCATTAATGGTGGATATGTTAAAAGAGCTGCAGAAACAGTTTCTTTACCATGAGATTTATCTTTGAATTGTGTCATACGCTCTAGCTCACCGATAGAAGCAACACATTGTAGCATCCATCCAGCTTGAGCATGGGCAGGCACTTCTGATTGAATGAATAATGTAGACTTTTGAGGGTCAATACCAGTAGCGATATAAGTAGCAGCTAAGTTACGAATGTTTTGACGTAACTCTTTTGGATCTTGAGCAACCGTAATAGCATGTTGGTCAACGATACAATATATAGCATTGCCTTCTTCCTGCAATGCTGGGAATTGCTTGAATGCACCAAGATAATTTCCTAATGTCACAATACCTGTTGGCTGTACGCCTGAAAAAATTGTTGTCATAATAAGTTCCTCCTCGGTTTCGAAAATAAAAAAACATCATGCGTCCTCATTAGAAATAACTAATGAAGGGACGAATGATGTTCGAATCCGCGGTACCACCCTGCTTGCCAAAAAGGCCTCTTAGCTTCGTAACGTGAAGAGACGAGCTTTGCTAATAGGTATCAAGTATATACTTGTACGTTCACAAAGCTAACTCGGAAGTCCATTCCAAATGCATACATGATCTGTTTCCAGCAACCACAGACTCTCTATACATGTATATTGCATATGTACTACTCTTCGTCAGCGTTTTTAACTACATTATAAATGTAGATGTTTAGCGCAAATGCGCTTTTCTTATTGCACCACATTATAGTATAAAGACTTATCTAAATGCAAGTCTGCAAATTCAGTCTTTAGACTGAACTTTTTTTGTTTTGTCAAAAAAAGCAACCTGCAGTTTGAAAGCTGCGTCATGATTGTACACGTCTAAGTGACATTATTCTCGTTTGTATTTTTTAATTGAGAACAACTAGTTTCCGTATATTCATGTTTAAAATGACGTGCTTATGGGAATATTATTATTAGTTCGTAGGACATACAAAGGAATTAGACACTTTAAGGTAGTATTAAAAGACAGAATATTTTGTAACAAAGTCATTTACTATGCATTCTTTTTTTCCTTGGAACTATATTCAAATACAGCTGAGTGCTGTATAATGGAACTGTAGTTTTACATTACATTAATTCTAATTTAACAAAATGGTCTATAGATAACGAAAACAAAGAGAAAGGATGTGTCAGTATGATAGTTACTTTATTTACATCACCAAGTTGTACGTCTTGTCGTAAAGCGAAAGCATGGTTAGAGGAGCATGAAATTCCATATACAGAACGTAATATTTTTTCTGAACCGTTAAGCATTAGTGAAATTAAAGAAATTTTACGCATGACGGAGGATGGAACAGATGAAATCATTTCAACTCGATCTAAAATATTTCAAAAATTAAATGTAGATGTTGAAAGCTTACCGTTACAACGCTTATATGAACTAATTCAAGAATATCCAGGATTATTACGACGACCAATAATTTTGGATGAGAAACGCTTGCAAGTAGGCTATAATGAAGATGAAATTCGAAGATTTTTACCACGTAAGGTTCGGGCTTATCAATTACAAGAAGCACAGCGCATGGTGAACTAAAATCCTCCTATATTGCATAGATTAAATGTATTAGGTGTTACAAATGCAGAAGCATGCATGTTGTGACATCTATTTTTTTATGTTTTACTTATGTAAAAACCTTCAAACAAAACTAATAATTAATAGGTAAAAGTCATATATTTCCCTAAAAGTATGTTAAACTTGATTTAATCAAAATAGTTTACTACAATTTCAATAATTCAAATATCTTCTTTGAAATGGTGTATATCCTTTTCATTTTATGAAAGAACAGCATACAATAGAATTAGAGACAACTGTGAACAAAAAATTTATGATTACAGTTGCTCGATGACTTTTCTGTGGTGTGGTCAAAGGTTGAAAAACAAGGGAGTATGAAGGTTAAAAACAATGAATCAAAGCATACTAATGGAATAATACTGTTTTTCGACAAATGACAGTGAAGGGAGATGAGGTCTAGTGGACATCGAACGTGTAAATGAAAATACACTCAAGCTCTTTATTACGTACAATGATATAGAGGATCGCGGCTACAGTCGTGAAGAAATTTGGTACAACCGAGCAAAGGGTGAGCAACTTTTTTGGGATATGATTGATGAAGTGAATACGGAAGATTATTTTGATGTAGAGGGTCCGATTTGGATTCATATCAATGCGTCGGAAGTAGGCTTAGAAATCATTGTCACACGTGCACATATTTTAAAAGACGGTGAAACATTAGATGGTCATTCACATTATGATGAACAAAAAAGTATGTTTGCCCCATTCGACGAAGTAGGAGAGGATCTTCTTAGTCAATTAACTCAATTTGGTGACATGGATGAATCAGAGTTATTTATGGATACAGACATTTATGTTTATAAATTTAAAGATATAGATGAGTTAATCCCCGTTGCAAAACGGATGACTGATGATTTAGTGGATTCCTCATTATTCAAATATGAAGGTTGTTACTATTTAGTAGTAGACTTTGGGAACGCAGATGATGATTTAAATCGTCATGATAAAAATGCAGTCATTAAAGAGTTTTTAAGCCCTTCAAATTTCACAATTCATCGTCTTGAAGAATATGGCGAAAAAATTATGGAATACAATTGCTTCGAAACTGTTCGAAAATATTTTAGTTAACATCTTTTAAGCTTCTGATGGAGCTATTAGACTGTAGACATACTCAGAAATTTGAGTAAATCTACAGTCTTTTTTTGTGCTAAAAATCAAATTTCAAAGAAAAGCAGATAATTAGTTGGCTTAAAGAATAACTTTATTTACAATGAGTGCAAAAAGGAGAAAGATGGTTATGCTAATTGCCTATACAGAGCAACAGCAATTATTTATCTCATATCAACATTCGAGAGAAGCCTTACAAAAGTATCGCCAGCTTCAACAATTTTTTTGCCCTCAATGCCAGCAGCCTGTTCAATTAAAAATCGGTCAGCTGAAAATCCCACACTTTGCTCATATTGCTAGCCATTCTTGTGATCGACAATTTTCAGAAGGAGAATCACAGCTTCATTTACGGGGAAAAATTCAATTATTCGAATGGTTGAAATCGCTCGGGCATACAGTAGAGCTGGAGCCATTTTTACCGAAATTAGCTCAACGACCAGATATTTTATTACAAAGCAAAAAGCAAACGATTGCAATGGAATATCAATGCAGTGCGATAACAAACGAAAACTGGCTATTACGAACAGAAGGTTATGAGAAAAATCACATCCAAGCGTTATGGCTATTTCAAACCCCGCAGAACAAATATAAAGCGCATGCTATTCAAAAAATTAGAATTTCGCCTATCTTTCAAAACGTGATTAATTATTCAGCGAGCAATGTGCCATATTTAGTTACATATGATGCGAATGCAGCTCAATTTAATTATTGGACGAATCTTCTTCATGTTCACGGGCATACTTTTATAGCGCAAGTACTAAATATCCCACTTGAAAAACAACACTTTCCATTTTATGAGCCAAAGTTAATTACGTATGAAGCGTTTATTATTTACTGGCATACGTATAAAAGATTATGCCAACAGTATGTAAAGCAACGTTTAATGCGCAGTAAAAAAGGCGTGCAGGACCTTTTTTTACGAAGTTGTTATGAATTGAGGTTTTCACTTAATGCATTGCCGAATTATATTGGCATACCTGTTAAAAATGCAAATGCTATTCCAATTTCTCCAATAGAATGGCAAGCCATTTTATTGGATTTTTGCAGGAAACGGCAGTTACCACCTTCAGTGCTGTGTAAAGAGGATATTCAATTATTTCTAACGCTTCTCAATCTAGAGCCAACAAATATAAGAGTGCAAGTGATTGAAAACTATGCAAAACTGTTAGGGCATAGTTTCCTTCAACAAGATGACAGTATGGGAATGTTGGAAAAAGTATATGAGCATTTGTATTGTCATATAAAAGCCTCATAAGGAGGAAAAGGTAGGTAGATTATTATTTGCAATTGTCGCAATATATTGAGAAAATGTTAGGAGAAGGAAAGTCATATATAAAGGGGGCTGGCTCATGGCTAGTAACAGCAATCGAGTATTAATGAGAAGTGAAGTACCAGTAGAGTTAACTTGGCGATTAGAAGATATTTTTGCCACTGATGCACTATGGGAAGAGGAGTTTAAGAAGGTCGCAGAACTAGCAAAAAAAGCACCTAGCTATGCAGGTACTTTAAAAAATGGTTCAGATGCCTTATTAGCAGTATTAACATATTACGATGAAATTTATCAGCGTACAATGAAACTGTATACGTACGCACATATGCGTAATGATCAAGATAAAACGAATAGTTTTTATCAAGATTTGTATGGGCGTATTCAAACGTTAGCGACTAATATTTCAACGGCATTATCATTTTTAACGCCTGAAATTTTATCATTAAGTGAAGAGACAATCGAAAGCTATTTAGCAGAAAATAAAGATTTACAATTATATAAGCAATCATTGAAAGAAATTTCAATGACTCGTCCTCATGTGTTACCTGCTGATCAAGAAGCATTACTTGCACAGATGGCAGAGGTTACAGGCACCGCATCGAATACGTTTGGTATGCTGAACAATGCGGATTTAGTTTTCCCTATAGTGAAGAATGAAGAAGGGGAAGAAGTCCAGCTGACACATGGTAATTATATTAAGTTTTTAGAAAGTAAAAATAGAGCGGTACGTGAAGCTGCATTTAAAGCGATGTATGAAACGTATGGTAATTTTAAAAATACATTTGCGGCTACATTAACAGGCAATGTAAAAAAACATAATGTAAGTGCCAATATTCGTCATTATGATTCTGCACGTCATGCTGCGATGTCAAATAACTTTATTCCAGAAAGTGTATACGATCAATTAGTCGAGACCATTCATAAGCATTTACCAGCTATGCAGCGTTATATTGCTTTACGTAAAAAGCTATTAGGTGTGGATGAACTGCATATGTGGGATTTGTTTACACCACTTGTCCAGGAAGTTGACATGCAAGTGCCATATGAGGAAGCGCAGGATATTTTAGTGAAGGCGCTAGCACCTCTTGGGGAAGAATACCAAAGCATCGTACAAAGTGGTTTTGATAATCGTTGGGTGGATGTGTTGGAAAACAAGGGGAAAACGAGTGGTGCTTATTCATCTGGTACTTACGGTACGAATCCGTATATTCTTATGAACTGGCAGGATAATGTAGATAATTTATTTACATTAGCCCATGAATTTGGACATAGCGTACACAGTTATTACACACGTCAAAATCAGCCATATGTCTACGGAGATTATTCAATTTTTGTGGCTGAAGTAGCTTCTACATGTAATGAAGAATTATTGAATGATTATCTGTTAAAAACAATAGAAGATCCTCAGCAAAAAATTTATTTATTAAATCATTGGTTAGACAAGTTCCGTAGTACAGTTTTCCGACAAACAATGTTTGCCGAATTCGAGCATATGATACACCAGATGGACAAAAATGGAGAATCATTAACAGCGGAACGTTTAACGGAAGTATATTATAATTTAAATAAGCTCTATTTCGGAGAGGCAATGGTAGTTGATGAGGAAATCGGTCTAGAATGGGCACGTATTCCACATTTCTATTACAATTACTACGTATATCAATATGCTACTGGCAAATCTGCCGCTACGGCATTAAGTAAGCAAATTTTGGAGGAAGGTGAACCTGCTGTAGAACGTTATATTAATAACTTCTTAAAAGCTGGTTGCTCTGACTTCCCAATAGATGTGCTAAAAGCAGCAGGTGTTGATATGAATGTAGCAAAACCAATTGATGATGCTTGTAAAGTATTTGAACAACGATTAAATGAACTAGAAAAGTTATTGTTGAATAATTAATTTGTATGGCTGTAGTAAAATTACTACAGCCGTTTTTTTCTGCTAATTAGAAAAGGACATTTTAGAAAAAATAATTAATAATGATTTTCTTTGATTTACAAATGAAAAAAAGGTACCATCTTGTAAAAATACTCTATTGTAATCGCTTTCTATATGACAAATTTGTGAATCTAAAGCAGGATACATTGCTTAATTTATTATTCCATGATAAAGTGAATCTTGTGAAATAAATCACAAAACAAACATACACCCCTTTGTTTGAACGTGAACATTTCTCCCATCCCCTTTGTGAAAAAGAGGCGTCTCTATCTGTCGAGGATAGAGGCGTCTCTTTTATTTTAGGTCTTTATTGCTATCAGCATGTAGTTTATGTGCCATTAGTAGTTTTAATATTAAGCATCTCTTTTACTAATGATGCGAGTGATGCGTTGTTTTATTGCTGAGACTATTGATGCGATTTTTCGTCTATCGATAATGTTTTGGATGCACGGCTTTGAAAATCCGTTATTTTAATTACCAGTTTTCTAAATAAAAAAAAGGATAGGTCTCTCATATACTCAGAGAGTTCCTAACCTTTTGGAATAAAAGTATAATTGCATTATTTAATACGCCATAGTGTAGCGTAATCTGTTTGAATCCGTTCTATCTTTTGTTGCAGCATCCGTTTTTTTAATTCACGCTCAGCTGCTTGTTCTGTTAATGAATAAATAAAAGCTATATCATTTGTAGAAAGTGTTTGATACTTTGAAAACAATTCTTCAATGGTTGGTAACGGTTGACGTATAAGCTGCTCGTTCAACATCTCTTGTAAAATATGTTCATAAACTTCATAGGAATAGCTGCCACTTACCTTTAAACCTTCATCCTCAATGCATTCATTGAAAAATACGATACTCGGTACTTCATCTACTTCCATTTCCCGTTTTATATATAAATCGCATTGGAAGGCACGTGCGGCTTCTTTTGAACCAAAGTCTACAACAAATTCATTCATATCTAATTGGACATCCTCTGCAATTTTTAAAAGCGTTGCATAGGAATTTACATCCTGGTAGTTCAATACAACATATTCCTGTAATTTCGATAAGTAGCGAGCGCCTGCACGTTTACCCTGTAATTCAGCTGCTTTTATCGCTATAGAGGGTAACACAGGGTGATTAATATCCAGCTCAATCCCAGATTCGCAACCTTTCATACGCTTGCTCAGACAATTAAGTGATGAAAGCTCTGTGCTTAAGACAAAACGCCATGAAAAATAATGATTGTATTCTAGTTGTAGTTTGCGAATGATGGATTGCATACTAAAAGCTTCAGGACAAAGTGGATCTACGAAAATATACAATTCAATTGGCTTATTAGCAGTAGAAATCGTCGGTGTTGGTTCTTGCAACATTTGAATATTATTCACGTAATAATTCCCCCTCATCGTCATTAGGTGTATTAATCATGTGATGAGCTGTTAATACTAAGCGATGGTAATAAGTTTCACGGAACTTCCCTTCCAAGCCAACTTCATCCATTGCTTCGGCCATACATTCTAGCCATGCTTGTGCACGATCGGGTGTAATTGGAAAATTCATATGACGCGCACGCATCATCGGATGTCCGTGCTCTTCAGTAAAAAGATTTGGACCACCTAAATACTGTGTTTGAAATTGAATTTGCTTACGTGCTGTCTCTGTCAAATCTTTTGGGAAGATTGGTATAAGTTCAGGATGCTGTGCAACTCTTTTATAGAACGCATGTATGAGTTCAGAAAGTTTTTCAGCGCCCAGCTCCTCATAAGGAACAGTGTATTTTCGACTCATAAGTAAATGCTCCTTTTATTCTTTATAGGAAGTATATCGTAAAGTGCAAATCAATATGTTGATGTACAATTTTATCTAATACTAAGTTGAATAGAAAAATGTGAATATCTTGTGACTACCTTCATTCTATCAACGTCCATTCGTTTACACAAACAAAGAGCACTTTGAAAATGTTTTCGCTAGAAAAGAACAAATTTCACCAACGTGGGTGAAATTTGCTGAAAAAGACCGTAATTACAGGTTTTATGCGATTTACACAGTGTAGTAATTCATCACTTTTTTGACATAATTCTGTGTTTCTTTGAATGGCGGAATTCCATTATATTTTGTAACACGAGAAGCACCAGCATTATAAGCTGCCAATGCAAGTGTTGGATCATTATCGAATTTATCGAGCATTTGACGTAAATATTTGGCGCCTGCCATAATATTTTGTTCAGGATCAAAAGAATTCGTTACACCTAAAAATTGTGCTGTCTTTGGCATTAATTGCATTAAGCCTTGTGCTCCTGCATTGCTGACAGCTAATGCATTAAAGTTGGACTCCTGCTTTATAACGGCTGCGATAAGCTTGGCAGGTACATTATAAGTAGTCGAAGCCTTGTCAATGATATCGGCGTATTTATTTGCTCCAGTAAGTGAATTTGCATAGGCAGTTGATCCAATTACATCATCAGATACATAGGAATCAAGGCTAGTGCTGGATTGCATTTTTGCTAACGTAGCCTGAATCGAAGCAGGTATATACACGGAATTAGAGCCATTATAAAGCAATGATTGCAGCGAGCTGTTTGTTGTTCCGACAGACATACCTGTTAAACTATTTAGCTGATCCATGAAATTTGCAGAGCTTGAAGAACTCATACCAAGCAAACTAGATAATTTTGCACTATTAGTTGTTGTAGCATCACCTAACATTTCGTCAATCATATCAGAAAATAATGAATTGCTATTTGTGAAAGAATTAGCTGAAGTATTTTCTGTTGAACCTAGTGTTTGCAGTGCTTGTATTTCAAGCATCGTTCTTAAAGATTGGATATCCAATTAGTTGGTCACCCTTTCGTTTGTACTATAGTTGTAGTTGCTTTATTTATTGTTGCTTAATTGATTGAAGTGCTTTCATAAATCGGGCGATTTTTTTTTCAGCAATTTGTTTTTCTATACCATATTGCTGTAGAAATTCGTCGAAGATTGCATTTCCTTTTATTTCATCTTTTGATTCATATTCTACCTCATAATCGTCACACTGCAAATAGAAAGAATGATCAAATACAAGAAGTCCGTCTTTATAAGGGATTTCGACACGATCTGTTGTAAGGGAACCGAACACAGCTAATTGCTCTAGTGGTATATTGTGTAGCGCCAGTCTTTTTGCAACTTCAGGTGCATAAAAGCCTTGACCAGCAAGCATTTTTTCAGCATGCGTTGCAGTTAAAACGTCTGTCGTCTCTAAATGGGCATGTTTTGAAGATTTTTCTTTTAATGTACATTCGTAATAAGTGTCTATTATTCGAATTCGTAGTCCACTTTGCAATTTGCGAATAGCATTGGAAGGCGTGTCGAAATAATGATTTGTTTGACGATGAATAGCATTTTCTTTGATTTGGAAATCCTCTAGTAATTGTTCATATTGTTGTTTGGTTAACACATTTTTAAATTCAATTTCAAGTTGTTGTGCCATCTATGTTCACCCTTTATTATTAGTTTTTACCTTGTTTATGCAGAATTTCTCCAAATATACACTTGTTAAAGTGGAGGTCACCTCTTTCAAGTACGCTCGAAAATAATGTCACTAAGAGGTAATTGATTTTTAACAAGCGTTTGCTTGTAGTTTTGCAATTACACACTGCAACTATTTACCCCATATGCTAAAATAAGAGGAAGAGAACGACGAAAAGGGGACCCACATGTGCGTAAAATATATACAATAGAATCATTTTATTTTGAAAACCAGCAACCTCATTTTAGTTTAAACGACAATAATAAAAATTTACAGTTAAAGCCTGCTGCTCAATTAATTGCAGACTCAGATGATTTTGCTTTTATTTATTTACTAGATGCAGGAGAGGACTATCATTATTTACGTTTTCCATTGACTAGTTGGGAGAATCTTGTACATATTTTACAAGCTAAACAAAACCCAATGTTAAAAATAGATGAAGAAGTCATTGAACTTACAAATTTTTACGATGAATTGGAAATGCTCGTGTATAATATTGAAGGAAATTACAATTACGGAGCAGAATTTGTTCAGGCAGTGGAACAACACTTCAAGGCAGTTCTCGCTGAATAAAGAGACAAAACGAACAGACGGTATTGCGATTGTTCGATACCGAATGTCGGGAGGTTTTAGCGATGGGACAATGGGAGATTTTTTTAAGTCCTTATAAACAAGCAGTAGATGAGTTAAAAATAAAATTAAAAGGTATGCGTTCCCAGTTTGGCATTGTCAATGCAAATTCACCAATTGAATTTGTCACTGGACGAGTAAAGCCACTGGCAAGCATTTACGATAAAACTTTAGAAAAAGGACTAGCCTTTGAACCTTCGAAACAACTTGGCGACGAGCTTGGCGATATTGCAGGTGTTCGTATTATGTGCCAATTTGTAGATGATATTTCGACGGTGACAGAGCTAATTCGACAGCGGAAGGATATGCGTGTTGTTGAAGAGCGTGACTATATCACCCATAGTAAACCAAGTGGTTACCGATCACATCATATGATTGTAGAATACCCCGTTGAAACCATACAAGGAAAAAAGGTAGTGCTAGCTGAGATTCAAATTCGTACATTAGCTATGAATTTTTGGGCATCAATAGAACATTCACTAAATTACAAATATAAAGGCATGTTTCCAGAGGAAATAAAGAATCGTCTGCAAAGTGCTGCTGAGGCTGCCTTTCGGTTGGATGAAGAAATGTCATCGATTCGCAGTGAAATTCAAGAAGCGCAGGCCTATTTTAGTGAATTTAAAGAGGCATCGAATCCTAGTTTACTATCAGAGAAGGAGCGTGACTCACAATGAAATTTTCCATTCAATCACGTAGAGATGCACAATCAAATGAATTAATGGAGCTAGCAAAAACATATTTACAAGATTTTGGATTAACCTATGATGAAGAGACGCCTGAAATTGTTGTATCAATAGGCGGAGACGGAACATTATTACACGCCTTCCATCGCTACTCACATTTGCTAGATCAGGTAGCATTTGTCGGTATTCATACAGGTCATTTAGGATTTTATGCGGATTGGAAGCCTTCGGAATTAGAGAAATTGGTGTTATCTATTGCCAAGAAGGACTTTAATGTTGTGGAGTATCCATTACTGGAAGTAAAAGTGGAGCATCATAATACAGATTCAAATACTTATTTGGCGTTAAATGAAGCGACAGTGAAATCACCAGATGTTACGCTCGTAATGGATGTAGAATTAAACGGCAATCAATTTGAGCGTTTCCGTGGCGACGGCCTTTGTGTTTCCACACCTTCAGGTAGTACAGCCTATAACAAAGCACTTGGAGGAGCGATTATTCATCCAACATTAGCTGCACTTCAAATTACTGAAATAGCCTCTATAAATAATCGTGTTTTCCGTACAGTTGGCTCGCCATTGATATTACCTGCACATCATCACTGTGTGTTACGCCCTGTCAATGAGCAAAACTTTAATATGACAGTTGATCATATTCAAGTTACACAAGGCGATGTAAAATCCATTGCTTTTAATGTCGCCAATGAAAGAGTTCGCTTTGCTCGCTTTAGACCTTTTCCATTCTGGGAACGTGTGCATGAGTCATTTGTTGCCAATGAATAATAGCGATAGAAGATTTACGCTTCAGTTTCTAGCTGAGAAGGATGGCCAATTATTGCGTGAAGCTTTAGCAGAATGGCAAATATCCAAACGGGCCTTAACAGCTATTAAATTTGAAGGGGGCTTATTGATGGTGAATGGTAACGAACAAAATGTACGTTACCCTCTCCGTATAGGCGATCAAGTAGAAGTAAAATTCCCACCAGAAGAGAAAAGTGATGGGCTTGCCATTGAATATGGCGAGCTTGCTGTTATTTATGAGGATGATGCGCTGTTAGTACTCGATAAACCAGCACATCAAAGTACTATTCCATCTCGGGAGCATCCAACAAAAAGTATTGCGAATGATGTTTGCGGCTATTTCGAACAACAGAATTTAGCTTCTACCGTTCATATTGTGACAAGACTTGATCGGGATACATCTGGCTTGTTATGCATTGCAAAACATGCGCATATTCATCATCTAATGGGTTTAGCCCAACGCTTTGGTGAAGTATCACGGGAATATGAAGCAATTGTACATGGACATTTAACACAAAATCGCCAGTCTATCATAGCGCCTATTGGACGCAAAGAAACAAGTATTATTGAGCGTGAGGTACGACAAGATGGACAATATGCACATACAGATGTAACTGTATTACAGCGTTTTTCTGTTCAAGGCGAGCCGATGACGCATATCCGCTTAAAGTTGCATACAGGACGAACGCACCAAATTCGTGTGCATATGAGTTATTTGGGGCATCCGCTCGTTGGTGATGATTTATATGGAGGGAGTCGCGATCTAATAGATCGGCAAGCGTTACATTGCGTATCGTTATGTTTACAGCACCCTTTAACAAAAGAGCAACATTATTTCTCTAGTCCGCTGAAGGATGATATGCTACAAATATTAAATAATTGAGGAGGTGTTCGCAAAAACGGGCATCTCCTTATCATTTTTACTAAAAAAAATTATCTTAATAGCATGTTAACAGAAAAATAAGCAATTGTAGGGTATAGTATAGTAGAAAGTTGTTGCTACCTAAAAAAAGAGTTTGCACAAATAGTACATGCACACTATTATATAAAAGGTAGATTTACATCAATGTATGTAAAATGAAATGAATTCAACGCTCGGAAGGAGGGGACAAGCATGATAGAGGAAAGAAATGAAAAGGATGATGTGCAATTTGACGAAGCACATTTACGAGGTATGCTCGAGACCAATGATATTACCGCATTCCGTGATGAGTTTTTAGAACTTCATCCATATGATCAGGCAACGTTTTATGAAAAGGTGGAGCCTGATATACGAAAGATCATCTATTCGTACTTGTCTCCGACGGAAATGGCTGACATTTTTGAGGCAATCGAATTAGATGATGATGAATATAAAGCATATTTAGCAGAGATGGATCCCGCCTATGGTGCGGAAATGCTGTCTCATATGTATGCCGATGATGCCGCAGACGTCTTAAATGAACTAGATACTCAGCAACGAGAAAGCTACTTAGGCATGATGGATGAAGAAACAGCTGGAGAGATTAATGAGCTTTTAAGCTATGATGAATATACAGCTGGTTCTATTATGACAACGGAATATGTGGCTATTCCTGAAAATTCTACAGTGCGTTCGGCAATGGCGATATTACGTAAAGAGGCACCGAATGCCGAAACGATTTATTATATTTTCGTTGTGGATGAGGCGCATCGACTTACAGGTGTTATATCTCTTCGTGATTTAATTATTGCTGACGAAGATACACTTATTCGCTCCATTATGAATGAACGTGTTGTAATGGTCCATGTTGGGGATGACCAAGAAGAAGTAGCACAAATTATGAAAGATTATAATTTCTTGGCGACACCTGTTATTGATGATAAAGGTGAACTTTTGGGGATTATTACAGTCGATGATATTATCGATGTTATTGATGAAGAAGCATCTGAGGATTACTCTAAATTAGCGGGTATTTCAGATATGGATAAATTTGATACAAGTCCTTGGCAAGCAGCGAAAAAACGATTGCCATGGCTTGTCGTATTATTATTTTTAGGCATGCTAACAGCAAATTTAATGGGCCAATTTGAAGATACCCTCGATAAAGTTGCACTACTAGCTGTCTTTATTCCACTTATCTCGGGTACTTCGGGGAATAGTGGGACACAAGCGTTGGCTGTTGCCATTCGAGGTATTGCTACTGGTGATGTCGAAGAACATAGCAAGATGAAACTGCTACTTCGAGAGGCTGGTACGGGAATTTTGACTGGTATTGTTTGTGGTATTATCGTTATTGGTATTGTATATATATGGAAAAACGAATTAATTTTAGGCATGCTTGTAGGGGCAGCTATTTGTGGTTCAATTTTAGTGGCTACGCTTGCTGGATCATTTATCCCATTATTAATGCACCGCATGAAAATTGATCCTGCTGTTGCATCGGGTCCGTTTATTACTACGTTAAACGATATTACAAGTATTTTAATTTATTTAGGACTAGCGACAATGTTTTTAAGTCAAATAGGCTAAGAACCAATTTCTTCGTTTTAGCATATTGTAGGGAAAAAAGGGAAGTGATAATTGTGGAGCGAGAGCCACGCCTATATATAAAATCACCAACTTATTTCTTAAACATTTCCAAAATGCTACATGAACTTGATTTGGATGAAAGTACGTCTGTGTATGTAAGGGATCAATATGCAAGCGAGTCGAGTGAAGAAGAAGCGCTGTTAAAACAAAAGGAAGAAAAAGTAGAATTACAAGTAAAAGAAGAACAAATTGATGAGTATTTAATTAAACAGTTGCGATTTTTGGAAAAACCATTTCGTCAAAAGGCCTACCAGCCATTATTAATTAGTTTAAAAGATGGTAGAAAATTGAGTGGAACTGCTTCTGATATGCAAGAGGATTCACTTATGTTGACGTCGAGGGAATTTAATACACAAGAAATTATTTACTTTGAAGATATCGAACAAATATTATGGCGAGGAAAAAAATTGCCAACATTATAAAAAAAGTGTACAGCAGAGGATGCTGTACACTTTTTTTTTATGTGTAGTGTGTCAAAGGAGAAAGACTTAATCACAAATCCCTAAGTCAACATCAGCGATACATTGTACAGCGCAGAAACAAGATAGATCCACAGTAATACAGCTATCAGTGGAGTTCCAATCATCTACTTTACAAATTTTCTTCATATTAACGCAGCAGCCATCACGACTTAATAAGTCAACTGTGCTTTCAGTAGAATCATAAGTACATAAAGGTTCTAAAACACGTAAAGTAGCACAGCATTCATCAAACATATCTTCGACACGGAAAAATACTGATGTACATTTACAAGGATCTGCTGATGGTGAGCTAAAGAATGCTTTAAATGGAGTACCGTCTTTTGTAATTAACATGAATACGCGTGTGTCTGCTGCTGAACGTGCAGGACTTACAATCCCGCCTAGTGGTTCTAAGAAACAGTTTGCTGTACATGGAGAACACTCATCTCGCACCGCTTGATTTTGAATATCTAGAATTGCACGAACTACGTCACATACGCAGCCTGCTGATTGGATAGGTCCAATAGGATTTGTTGGTTTACCACAACCCATATCGTCACCTCCTTTCTTTCTAATACTTCTACAATATGTACTTTTAAAAAATGGACTCGGGCTTTCGTTTACTTATTCAAATGAATAGTTTTTTTCTGTGTGGAGAAACTGTGAAGAAAAGGAGGGTAAATAACTTGAGGTTATTAAGAATGATGTTGCCTCTATTAGTTTGTATGACATTGCTTATTGGATGCACGGAAAAAGAAAAATTTATTGTTTATGGTTCTCCTCAAAATGAGGAAGAGCTGGAATCGTTATTAAAAGAAGAAAAATTTGTTGAAAAATCAACGGTTATTCAATATGACGATAAAATGCTTGTTGCCGTGCAAATTAAACCAATAAAAAAATGGAATAAGACTAAATTAGAGAAAAAACTACAAAAGAAGTTTGATGAAAAATACCCTAACAAAGAAATTTTCGTTTCAGCTGATTATAAAATATTTTATGAAGCAAATAAAATAAAAAAGGATCAACTTGAAGATAATAAACTAAGCAAAAAAATAACGGAGCTAACAAAGCTTGCAAAGGAGGAAACATAATGGAAAAAGAGCAATATCAACAACTTGAGCAAAATATAACACCGACTCCACCTTACTTAAAAAATGCTGTAAAAGCATTTTTAGTAGGAGGCCTTATTTGTACAATCGGACAGGCAGTTTCTCTTTTTTATATCGTTTTCTTTAATTTCACAGAAGCAACAGCAGGGAATCCTACCGTTGCCACAATGGTATTTTTTGCAATGATTTTAACTGGCTTAGGTTTATACAAAAAAATTGGTCAATTCGCTGGAGCGGGTTCAGCAGTGCCAGTTACAGGTTTTGGTAACGCTGTTATATCGGCTGCAATTGAACATAAATCAGAAGGTCTAGTACTTGGTGTTGGCGGTAACTTATTCAAATTAGCTGGATCGGTTGTTTTATTTGGAGTAGTATCTGCATTTTTTGTAGCACTTATTAAATATATCCTTGTAACGATAGGGGTGGTCTCATGGTAATCATTTTTCCATCCAAACCATCACTGTTAGCTGGTGGTGTGGTGGCAGGGCCGTTAGAGGACCGTAGTACGTTTAAACAATATTTCGATACGATTTACGACGATGAGCGCTGGCAAATGGAAACAAATGAACAAGGCCATCGAAAAATGATTGAAGAAGCCAGTGAAATTGTAATGAAAAAAGGTGGCATTTCAACTGGGGAAGTCGATTTTTTGTTAGGTGGCGATTTAGTTAATCAAATGACACCTACAAATTTTGCTGCAAGGGAATTAGCCATTCCATTTATCGGACTATTTTCAGCTTGTGCTACCTCGGTCTCTTCTGTTATTGTAGCTAGCCTTTTAACAGAGATTGGAGCCGCAAATTTTTCAATTGCTGGTGCATCAAGTCAGCACAATGCGGTAGAACGCCAATTTCGTTATCCTATCAATTACGGGGCACAAAAACCTCAAACGGCGCAGTGGACAGTAACCGCTGCTGGGTATGCACTTATTGGCAAACATCAAGAGGACGCTCCATGTATTGAAGCGGCGACAGTTGGAAAGGTAATTGATTATGGAATGGATGATCCTTTCCATATGGGCGCTGCAATGGCACCTGCTGCCTTTCAAACAATCAAGGCACATCTTGAGGACCGAAAGCAAGAAATTTATCATTATGATTTAATTTTAACGGGTGATTTAGGACAGCTTGGCTTAAAACTTCTTAAAGGGATGCTTGTTGAGAGTGGCATAAAAAATGAAGAGCTAACACTTTTACGCGATGCTGGAGCGGAATTTTACGGTCAAGATGAAGCATTTCAATCTGGTGCAAGTGGAGCAGGCTGTTCAGCGGCTGTTTTTTTTAGTTATGTTATTCAAGAACTCCGAGCAGGCACATATAAACGTGTGCTTCTTGTAGCGACAGGTGCGCTACTATCTCCACTTTCATTCCAACAAAAAGAAACAATTCCATGTACGGCACATGCGATAGAAATTACAATGAAATGAGGCAATAGCATGGTTACGACATTTATTTTTGCATTTATAGTAGGAGGCATTATCTGTGTGATTGGTCAATTATTAATGGATGTTGGTAAATTGACACCAGCACATACATTAAGTACGTTAGTTGTCGTTGGTGCCATTTTAGATGGAATGGGGTTATACGAGCCGCTAATTCATTTAGCGGGTGCTGGTGCTACAGTACCAATTACGTCATTTGGGAACTCCTTAACACATGGAGCAATGGCTGAAGCAGAAAAACATGGATTAGTAGGCGTATTAACGGGAATGTTTGAAGTAACAAGCTCAGGAATCAGCGCTGCTATTGTTTTTGGATTTATTGGAGCATTAATTTTTAAACCAAAAGGGAATATTGACTAGACGAATACCCCTCTCTTATCTGCAACTTTACATATTATAGGTTGTAGAAGGGAGGGGTGCTTTTATGGGATATCAGGGCTGGTGTGCACAACCTTATGCAGGGATGAATAGCTGGAACAATAATTATTGTGGAGGTAATAACAACAATAGTGGCTATGGCTCAACATTTGTTCTAATAGTTGTCCTATTCATTCTTCTTATTATTGTTGGTGCAACTTTTGTAAACTAATTTACTAGCTACTAGTGTTTTCTAAAAAGGTTTTGAGTATTAGGCTTTAACTTTATTTCTGTGAGTATATAAATAGCTTACTAAATTAGGTTAAAGCCTCCAACAGTTGTCATAGATTTTGGGCAAGTGCTATGCGTTTGCTTCCAAACATTAACGACAATGATGTTGAGGTGGAATTGATAGGAGGGGGAACATGCATCGCTCGTTTTTTAATTCGATTGAACAAAAGACAGGCGTTTCAATGGATGAAATCTTTGCATTAGCAAATGCAATTCAACATGCGGATTTTACCAATGAAAAACAAGTAAGAAAAATTGTACGTCGTGTGGGCAAAGTGTCTAATAGACAAATCACACAAGAGTTGGAAGATAAAATCGTAAACTCCATTATTCAAGATGGTGCTTCACTAGATTTCGAAAAGCTTGCTAAAATGATGAAGTAATACTTCAAAGCTAGCACCATTTGAATATGAAAGAGCTTAAATAGCTACTTAATTAGTAGAAAGCGATTTTCTAAGAAATAAAAAAAGGTGTTACGACTATGCTTTGCATATCGTAACACCTATTAATTAAATCTTTTTTTCCATTGCACGATGTGGTATACCTGCATCCATAAATTCAGGAGATGTTACCGTATAGCCAAGCTTTTCATAAAAGGGAACAGCGTAGCTCTGTGCATGGAGTTTTAATTTCTTTTGGTCAATGGAAATCGCATATTTTTCCATTTCCTTCATTATTAAAGCCCCAAGTTTTTTGCCACGTTGACTTTGTAAAATACATACGCGTTCAATTTTTGCAGTTTGGTCTTCAATGCTACGGAGACGAGCAGCACCAACTGGTTCATCGCCCTCATACATAATGAAATGTGTTGCAGTTTTATCTTGCGCATCACATTCTAAATGAAGTGGAACACCTTGTTCCTCTACAAAAACCTTTTTTCGAACCGCAAATGCATCATCATGCTCTTTCTCTGTTTCAACAATCTTAACGTTATACAAAAATTATTCAGCTCCAGTCAATCGGAATGTTTCATATGTTGTCCATGACCCATCTTCCAATTGATATAAAAGATGAATACGATCAATACTATCTTTTTCATCAACCCCTGTCATACGGAGTTGGCCAAAAATGTCATCATGCTCTGAATCAGTCATTTTCTGTGCAATTGTAATGTGTGGAACAAATACATGTTTAGAATCCCCAAATGGAATTTTTTCTTCAATTACACGATGGAATGCTTGTAATTGTTCAGTTGGTTCGATGCGGAAATAAATCGCATTTGTTGTTGGGAAAAACGAACTAATGCGTGATGCATGAATGCTTAAAGGTGCTTGATTGGCAGCAATGTCATCTAATTGCTTCACGATAGATTGAATATCTTCTTCCGTTGCATCAAAGCTGTCCTTTAACGTCATATGCGGTGTAATCTTTGCATAATGCGGATCGTAACGCTTGCGATACGTGTTCGCTAAATCTTGCAATTTTTTTGATGGAAATGCCACAATTCCGTACTTCATAGTCCATTACCTCCCGTAAATAAACAATTTTTCTATCTAAGTATAACAGAAAATTCAAAATACGTAATTTGAATCGCCCAACATTAATTGAAATTTTCGATTAATGCACGTCTTAAATCAGGTTTCCAATATTTCCATGTATGATTACCATCGAACTCTTCATAAAATGTAGAAAAGCCTTTGCTTAACATAAGATTATGCAACCGACGATTTGGAGTTAAGAAATCTTTAACAGTTTTATCCATTGTTACAACTTTATCTTCGTTTTTGCCTACGATATGATAAATAGAAATAGCCCCTGGATCTTTGAATTGTTCAACAGCTTTCAGTACATCTTCATCAACATAAGGTGATTGTAAAATAACTTTACCAAAGATGCTTGGATACTTTAAAGCAGCCATTAAGGAAGCGGTTGCAGCCATAGAATCACCAATAACCGCGCGACTCATACCCATTTGGTATGTTGCATATTCAGCATCCAAATAAGGAACAAGTTCATGTGCTAAAAATCGCAAATAGGCTTCATGTTGTTCGCCACTTGGAATATATTTATGTCGGCGATCTTTAATATCTTTATATGGAACGAATGCAATGATTAAATTCTCGATTTCATAGTCATCGATAAGTTCATCGGCTAGTTTTGTAATACCTCCTAGTTGGAAATAGTCTTTACCGTCTGATGCGATTAAAATATTATATTTGTATAGTGGAGAATAATTAGCAGGGACATAAATATATAGCTCTAATTCCTCCTGTAATGCTTCACTATAGAATTTTAAATCTTGTACAGTTCCCTTATCCAATGATGACACTCCTTCATGTGTTTGTGACAAAATTGTACCATATTACGAAAGTAAAGGTATAATAGGTTGGGCTAGCGTAATACTAGCAAAAAAACTGAAATGAGGGTTAGTTATGCACGATAAAAGTATTCGCGTACATTCAGAAGAAGTGGCGAAAGCGGCTCAAGCTGCACTAATTCGTCGTGGTGTAAAATTAGAGGACATTGCTGAAATTGTTTATGAGATGCAAAAATCCTACAATGTAGGTTTAACATTAGAGCATTGTATTCATTCGGTTGAACGTGTATTGCGTAAACGTGAAGTCCAGCATGCACTATTAGTTGGAATAGAGCTAGATGAGCTAGCTGAAAAAGGGCTATTATCATCACCTCTTCAACAAATTATCGAATCTGATGAAGGATTATTCGGAGTAGATGAAACAATTGCGCTGGGGTCTGTGTTTACATATGGAAGTATTGCTGTAACAACATTTGGACATTTAGATAAACAAAAAATCGGTATCATAAAAAAACTCGACACAGAGCCAGGACAGCATGTTAATACATTTTTAGATGATTTAGTTGGCAGTATTGCAGCTTCGGCAGCCTCACGTATTGCGCACCGTATGCGTGACTTAGAAGAGGAAGGCGAAACATTTGCAGATATTGAGCCAGAAGAACTTGGCCCAAAACCAAAACCACATAATGAAATTTAATATTTAATGGCACATCAATGCAATTGATTTCTCCATTAATATAAGCAGGCTTAGACTGTAAATAAACTCGAACATGACCGAGTTTATCTACAGTCTTTTTTGCATAGCAAGTTGATTTTTGCTAAGGCATAGCTTACGATTGTCTAGCATAAAGCCGCGGGTAGATTGGTCGACTAAAGTCGAACAATGGAGTATTACTGTAAGTTTTCTTAACAAATTTAGCAGAAGAAAACAAATCAAAATCATTGTGCTATTCGCCGACTTTATTGATAATAGTATTAAATATAATGAAGGTAAGAAGAGAGGTACTAAAAATGAGTGACAAAGATATTAAGACGTTAATTACTAGCGGAACGATTATATTTGCAGTTGTGTTGTATTTAATATTTAGATGAATTTTGACATCTTCAGTTTTGTATCGAACTGAGGATTTTTGTTATGGAAAATAGAAGGAAGTAGGATTTGAATTTGAAAAAGTTATTTTTTGCATTGTTCTTTTTAACATTGCTTATTAGTGGATGTACGGAAGAAGAATCTAGCACAGAAAGTATAAAAACTGAAGATATACAAGGAATTGTCACTGTCACAAAGGACACTGCTGAAAAGCATGATGTCAGTAAATTTGAAGAATTTGAGCTAGAAAGTGTCATTGACGGCGATACGATAAGAATTAAATATAATGGCAGCTCTGAAAAAGTTCGTTTTTTACTTGTGGATACGCCTGAAACGAATCATGAGACATTAGGCGTCCAACCGTACGGACCTGAGGCGAAAGAATTTACAAAGCAATTATTAGCTGGTCAAGATACGGTTTACTTAGAATTCGATGTGTCCTATCGAGATAAATATAAAAGATTACTAGCATATATTTATACTAAAGATGGTATTAGTGTTCAAGAACAGTTATTAAAAAATGGCTTAGCACGTGTAGCTTATATATATGCTCCAAATACGAAGCATGTCGATTGGTTTAAATCCATTCAAAAAACCGCCCAACAGTCAGCCCTTGGTATCTGGTCAGTGGAAGACTATGTAACAAATCGCGGTTATGATAAAGAAGCCTATTATGTTGCAACAAAAGATCAGAAAGATGATGCTGCAACAAATAATGGCGAATCTAAGAATACTAATAATAATAGTTGTGTAATTAAAGGAAATATTAATGCGAAAGGAAATAAAATATACCACATGCCTGGTCAACGTGATTATGACAATACTGTAGCGGAAGAAATGTTTTGTACTGAGGAAGAGGCAGTGGAAAATGGATTCGTTCCAGCAAAGCAATAAAATATTTGAAGTTTTATATTTTTAGATTTGAAGCCTCGACAAATAAAGTAATAAACGTGTATGTAATCTATGGATAAGCGCCTATTAGGTTTAGTATTACTTGTTGATGCGCTGACCAATTGCGTGTCTTACGTGTCCAACGCTCTGGCAGCCTTTGTTTTGCTAAATCTTTTCACTTGAAGGGATGTGGAACAATTCACTTCCGAGCATAAAAAAACCGAGCGACTTTTCAATAGTCGTTCGGTTTTTTAGTTTGCTTTTTACTTTTTAGCGTTTATTTTTTCTCCTCTACGGGCTTCGGTAAACCGATGATCGGGTCACCGAGTAAAGGTGTAGATAGGGCGTACATGCCATGGTTGGAAAATGCCCAAATTAAATTTCGGTCCCATTCGACGAAAATGCCGTGTACTGGATTAGAATGATCGCTTGTTGTAGTTGTGCCATCTTCATTTGGAATTTCTCCAGACATCTTCGGCACAAAGTATGCTTCGATTGTTGATTCTGTTGGGTTAGTTACGTCAAAAATTTGGACACCTGCATTGTAGAAGGCATAAGGGATATATTGTTCGCTCGGAACACCTGGATTAATAGTTGCATAGCCACTACGCTTCGGTCCAAAGCTGCCGCGACGTTGGCAAAAGTCTGTGAAAGGTGCTGATTCTGGTGGTGTCGGGCGTTTTAACGTACTAATGATTTTAGGCTTAAGCGGATCGTTGACATCGATTGCGTAAATATCCTTATAAGGCTCATGGCAATCTTCGCTAAGTGGATAGCCGCTATAGTAAACAATGCCTGTGCTTTCGACTTTGGAAACGTCAATATTATCCCCTTCAGTACCGCTAACACTCATAGGCATGTCAATATGTGAAACCGTTTTCATATTTGATGGATCGGATATGTCGACAATATAAAACCCAAAGCCACCCATTGCTGCATAGCCGTATTTGCCACCTTTTTCTACAGGTGTCGGAATGAATAGCGGCATGCGAGCGCCCATCCATGTTGTTTTGTTGCCAGCGCGGGGGTTTTTGTTATAGGCTTCTTCTTCACCTACACGTTGACCTGGCACCCACCAAGTTGAAAGACGTTTCGGATTAGATGGGTCTGAAATATCAAAAGCCATTTGTGCACCTGAGTATAAATAGCTTTTATACTCTGTATTGCTGAAGGAATCATCAGGTGCACCTGCAACAAATAAATAATCTCCACCATCATAGACAGGTACGTCTTGACAGCCAGAGCCTTCTTGTACAAGGTCACTTGCATTTGCTTTCGCATCTAAAGGTGTTTCAGATAGCAGCTCCCATTCTGAAAATAATGGGCTTGTCACTTCAAAAATACGGAATCCACGCAGCATTTCTTTTTCTTTAATAGCCTTTACTTGCTCAGGGTATTCATACTTATTCGATAGAACACCATAACGTGGTACTTCGTAACATTGAACGGCAATTGTTTTGTCCAACTTTTTATTGTATTTTACTGTCATTGGACCGAAGCGATTGTCTCCCTTATCTGTGTCAATTAATTTATTGGCAATACGCTTGGCGTTTTTAGGATCTGTAATATCGAATACATTGTACATATCTGTTTCAAGATCGTATAAATAGCGACGACCGTCTAGATCGAAAGTAGCTTGCCAGCTATGTCCCCAACCAATAACGTATGGATAGAATGCTTCTACATTCATATTTTTTGTATATTGATTTTGATCTAGATAAGGCAAACTCCCTTCAAATGGTTGTGGACCTTCATTATCTGGTGTTGCGGCTGGGTGAGTGAAAATGCCTGTCTTTGCATCATAGCCCCAACTGTCTTTCGCGGGCTCTTTTGGTTCACCTGGTAAAAGCTTTGTTGTGCCTTCCTTTTTCGTTGGCAGTGGTGCATCAGGTGCATTTTTGTTCAGACCTGTGCGCGGTGCTTCCTGCTTTTCTTCTTTTTTAGCTTCATCGTTCGCTGCGGCAGTACCTAAAGACACGAATAAAATAATGCCCAACATAAGAGAGGTAAAAGCTAAATGACTCAGAAAAGGATGTGACTTAAATTTTTTCATCAACGCAATCCCCCTAGAAATGTATGAATTTTTTAAAGCGTAAGAGCATTTTACTAAAGACATGTAGATTGGATAGGTGACAAATAATTTGAAGCTGAAAAATTGTACTTTAGTTGTTCCGGAACTAAATAAATACTACAATTATATATGACACGGTGTCAACTTTTATTTTCTGAATATTTAGACTTTGTTTTGTTTTAGTTTCCAATCCTTCTATACGCAATAATTAGAGCTCGGAAATTGGTGCCAGGCTAGTAGGTCACACAGAGGGAATTGTGGGGATAATGAAGTGACGAGATTACGTGTCGTGAAATATATGAGAGAATATAATGAGAAACGATTAGAAAAAAATTAGGCTACTTAACTCCCCTATAATTTGGGAAGCAAGCAGCCTAATGAGGTGTTTTATATGTGTCTCACATAACTAGGTCAGTTCTTGATCTAGTTTTTTTATTTGTATAACCCATCGATATACATCGTTGTAATCGTCCATGCGATATCCTCAATAGAGGCAGACGTATCATCACGCACGAGGTCCCATTGGTGGTTTTCATTGATTAAAAACCATGAGCGTGCGACGATATCGATTTTTAAATCTGATCGAACTAAGCCTTGACTTTGCGCATATGTAATATCGCGGATAATAAAATGAATGTTCGTTTTTCGGATGTCATCCCACTTTTCATTCACGGCAGGGGAAAGGCTAATCGCTTCTGCGAATACTTTCATAATATCTTTATTGGATTTTGCCATCGTTAAAAAAGCAGTGACTTGTTTTAAGACAAGCTCTTTTGCTTCTTCTTTGCTAGTAGGGAGGAAAGGTGTGTGTGCCATATCAAGAAATTCCTGCATGACCGTTTCCATGAGTGCGATTAAAATCTCATCTTTTCCTTTGAAGTGTACATAAGCTGTTCCATAACCAGTTTCTGCTCTCTTAATAATTTGAGAGATAGTAGTTTTTTTAAAGCCACATTCATAGAAAACGTCACGCGCGGCATCCAATAATTTTTGTTTCGTTGCGATAGAGCGCATATTTCTTCCGTCGATTTGCTTCGTTTCTCCACTCATAAAATGACCTCCAAGATATGACTTGTTTTATTTATAATAAGCGTGCGATTACTTGATAATCCAATGATTTATTTCATTTAATCATAGACCATTTGAAATATTTTTACAAATGACGTTGAAAAATTTGGTAGAAATAATATTGACACCATGTCAACTTTATTTTAGACTATGAACATATTCAGAAAATTTAAAAAACGGGGGGAGAGAATTTTGGGGATTAGAGAAAGCGTTTACAAAAATGAGCAAGCAAAACAATATGATGCGAATGATTCATTTCGATCATACCGCGATGAATTTTATTTACAATCAGGTGTTATTTACATGGATGGCAATTCCTTAGGCTTAATGTCCAAAAGAGCAGAGAGAAATGTCAGTGAATTAATGGAATCGTGGAAAGCATATGGGATTAAAGGGTGGACAACTGGTAAGTATCCATGGTTTTTCATTTCAGAGAAGCTCGGAGAAATGTGTGCACCGCTAATCGGAGCTGAGAAAAACGAAGTCATTATTGCTGGTTCTACGACTTCCAATATTCATCAAGCTGTCGCAACATTTTATAAACCAGAAGGGCGACGAACAAAAATTTTAGCGGATGAATTAACATTTCCATCAGATATTTATGCGCTACAAAGTCAAATAAAGTTAAAAGGCTATGATCCAGATGAGCATTTAGTACGTGTGAAAAGTCGTGATGGCAAGCTAATTTTAGAAGAGGATATTATCGCGGCGATGACAGATGAGATAGCGCTCATATTGCTGCCAACTGTCCTTTACAGAAGTGGTCAGCTACTAGATATAAAACGCTTAACTGCCGAAGCACATGCAAGAGGCATTTGCATTGGCTTTGATGCTTGTCATTCCATTGGGGCAATTCCGCATTACTTCAGTGAGTGGAATGTTGATTTTGCTATATGGTGTAACTATAAGTATCTCAACGGTGGTCCTGGTTCAGTCGCTGGCTTGTATGTGAATAAAAAGCATTTCGGCATTCATCCTGGCTTAGCTGGCTGGTACAGCTCCAAAAAAGATAAACAGTTTGATATGGCACATACATTAGATGTGGAAGAATCTGTAGGGGCATTTCAAATGGGTACACCGCACGTGCTGAGCTTAGCCCCTATAATCGGCTCATTAGAAATGTTTGCGGAGGCTGGTATCAAAAATATTCGTCAAAAATCATTAAAGCTTACACGATATATGATGGACTTAATCGAGCAAGAGCTAACTGAGCTTGGCTTTTCAATTGGCAATCCAGATGAAGATGATAGACGAGGGGGGCATGTTTGCTTAGAGCATGATGAGGCGGTTCGAATTTGCAAAGCTTTAATTGATAAGGGTGTCATTCCAGACTTTAGACCGCCTAATATTATTCGTCTCGCACCAATCGCCTTTTATACATCATTCGAGGAGGTGTGGGAAACCGTCGAAATATTAAAGGCAATCGTGACAGAAAAGCAATATGAAAAGTACGGGAAGGAAAGAAATGTAGTATCTTAAACGACAATATCAAAGGGGGGAAATGTATGTCACAAGACAATCGTTTGCAAGATATCGTTGAAAGAGAAAAGGGATTAAGTCAGAGCTTAACGACACGTCAGTTGACGATGATTGCCATTGGTGGAGCAATCGGGACCGGGTTATTTTTAGGAAGTGGCTTGGCAATTGGCTTGGCAGGGCCAAGTGTCATTATTAGCTATACAATCGGTGCATTAATTGCATTATTACTTATGGGCTGCTTAGCAGAAATGACTGTAGCTCATCCAGTGACAGGGTCGTTTGGTGCCTATGCTGAGAAGTATATTAATCCGTGGGCTGGCTTTACGGTACGCTATTCGTATTGGTTTAGTTTAGTATGTGCAATCGGGACGGAGGTTACAGCTGTAGCCGTTTATATGAAGTATTGGTTTCCGACCGTGCCTGCCATCGTTTGGATAGTCTTGTTTGCAGCAGTGCTTATGTATGTCAACGCAACAACGGTCAAATTATTTGGTGCTGTTGAATATTGGTTTTCAATCATTAAAGTGGCTGCGATTGTTGGATTTATTATTCTAGCGGTATATGTCATTGTTGGCGCGGATAGTAGCGCAGCTATTGGTACTCAAAATTATACAAATGACGGTGGATTCTTCCCTAATGGGGTATGGGGAATGTGGATTGCTATATTTGTATCGTTGTTCAGTTATTTAAGTATTGAAATGATTGCTGTTAGTGCTGGTGAAGCAAAGGATCCGGAAAAAGCAGTGCCGATCGCGCTTCGTTCAGCCGTTGTTCGACTTGTACTGTTTTACTTATTAACTCTTTCTTTAATGCTGATGATCGTGCCTTGGGGGATGGCAGGAATCGATAAGAGTCCATTCGTAAAAGTAATGGAAATTATGAATATCCCAGGAGCAGCAGCTATTATGAATTTCGTCGTACTTGTAGCAGCGCTTTCTGCGATGAATAGTCAATTATATATTTCTACACGTATGATGTTTTCTTTATCAAGAGGTGGCTATGCCCCGAAAGTATTAGGTAAATTAAATAGTAAAAACGTACCTTCAGTTGCATTATTTGCTTCTGTTATCGGTATCGCCATCGCGACAATTTTTACAGTTGTCAGACCAGATGCAGCTTTTGCAACGATGATTTCGCTTTCTAGCTTTGGTGCGATGTTTGCTTGGTTTATGATTTTTATTACACACCTGTTCTTCCGTAAAAAATGGAATGAAACGAACGGGCGCAAATTACCAGTAAGAATGATTGGTTATCCGTACTTAACAATTTTCGGAGCAGTCCTGTTAACGTCTGTTGTACTATCAACGTGGTTCTCACCAGACTTTAAAGCTACATTAACACTAGGGTTCCCTTGGTTAATCTTTATTACAGTTTGTTACTTCTTCTGGAAGAAGGCGAACACGAAATCTTCGGTTATTGTAGAAGATACTACAGAGAGCTCAGGAAGCGGGATTATTTAGCTGTAGGCAATCATGGTATGCAGTCGGTAAGCCATTTCAGCACGGTTTTAAAATCCATAAAAAAACATAAATATAAAATTTTAGAGGAGTGGTTTTCGTATGGCAACATTACAAGCATTTAATCTATTAAAATGGATCGAAGAAAATAAGCATTCTTTAAAGCCACCTGTTAACAATAAAGTGCTATGGGAGGATTCGGAGTTTATTTGTATGATTTTGGGCGGACCTAATCGCCGTCGTGATTTCCATGTCGATCCATCTGATGAGTTCTTTTATCAAATTAAAGGCGATTGCTTCGTTGAGGTAATTAATGAAGGAAAGCGTGAAGTGATTACAATTAAAGAAGGGGAAGTGTTCATGCTACCAGCCAATGTGCCGCACTCTCCTCATCGAATTGCTGACACATATGGACTTGTCGTAGAAAGGAAGCGAGCAGAGGGAGAGCTAGAGGACTTCGTATGGTTCTGTGAAAACTGTGATCAACAAATGCACAAAAAAACAGTGCAATTAACAGATATCGAAACACAAGTGAAAGGTGCAATTGAAGAATTCAATGGTAGTTTAGAGCTGCGCACATGTAAAAATTGCGGTCATGTAATGTCTGAAGAAGTGAGTTTATGGCAATGCGAGTAGATTTCCATACGCATATTATTCCAGAGGATATTCCTAACTTTGTGGAGAAGTTTGGCGGAGAGCGCTGGCCAACATTAGAAAAAACATGTACATGTGGTGCGAATATTATGGTGGCAGGAAAAGTGTTTAGAGAAGTGACAGACCAAGTATGGAGCCCAGAAAAACGCATACAGGATATGGATGCTGAAGGGGTGGATATACAAGTATTGTCCCCGATTCCTGTGACGTTTTCCTATTGGGCTGAGCCACATGCGGCAGAGGAAATGGCTCGTATTCAAAACGACTTTATTGCGAATACGGTGAAGCAATATCCGAAGCGATTTATCGGTCTTGGCACAGTGCCACTCCAAGATGTAGAGGTAGCTATTCGTGAAATGGATCGTTGCATACATGAGCTAGGGCTTAAAGGCATCGAAATCGGGACGAATATAAACGGCAAAAATTTAGACGACCCAGCTTTTACAGCATTTTTCGAAATGGCGGAGAAATGGCAAGTTCCTTTATTTATTCACCCGTGGGAAACGCTTGGGAAGGACCGAATGCCACGTCATAATTTTATGTACACGGTAGGAATGCCAAGTGAAACTGCGCTTGCTGCTGCTAGTCTTATTAACGGTGGAGTTATCGAAAAATTCCCAAAACTTAAAGTGTGTTTTGCACACGGTGGCGGCTCTTTTCCTTATATTTTACCTCGCTTAGATCAAGGGTGGAAAGTATGGCCGCATCTACGCTTAACGAGTAAACCACCGAGCTATTATGCGAAAAATTTCTATTTTGATTCTTTAAATTATGATCCGCTAAATCTTCAATATTTAATCGATCGATTTGGAGCAGACAAAATTGTGATGGGCTCAGACTATCCCTTCTTATTAAGGGAAATCCCACCAGGGAAGATAGTGGATGAGACACTTCATCTTTCAGAAGAACAAAGAAGGGATATTTTAGGAAGAAATGCCCTAGCCTTTTTAAATATCGAGATAAAGGAAGAGATCGAATCATGACACCAGAGGAAAGACTTGCACAGTTAGGACTTGAATTACCACCTTTACGTCCTGCTTGGGGAGACTATGTAGGTTGTGTAAGGACAGGCAATCTTTTATTTACCGCAGGACAGGGTGTGGATCAGTACCACGGTAAGCTAGGGAGAGATTTGACGACAGAAGAAGGTTATTTAGCAGCACAGCAATCGATGCTTAACCTACTCAGTGTAGTGAAACATGAAATAGGCGAATTAAGTAAAGTGAAGCAATTTGTCAAAGTATTAGGGATGGTAAATTGCACGGAGGATTTCATTGAGCAGCCTAAAGTAATGAATGGAGCCTCAGATTTAATTGGGAAGGTTTTCGGAGAGAAGGGTAAGCACGGGCGCTCTGCTGTTGGTATGGCTCAATTACCTAATAATACAGCAATCGAAATAGAGATGATTATTGAAATCGAAGAATAGGAGGAGTGGCATTGATTAATGAAAAAGTAATCGAAGGAAAATATTTAAAAGATGCCAAACTATTCATTGGTGGCCATTATGTAGAAGCCTTATCAGGTGAAACTTTCGATACGATTAATCCCGCTACAAATGAAATATTAGCATCAGTAGCAAATGGCGGACAAGAAGATGCAAAGCGCGCAATAGAAGTTGCACATAAAACATTTGCTAGTGGTGTATGGAGCAAGATGCCTGTTGAGGAACGCTCCCGCATTTTATGCAAAATGGCTGATTTAATAATGAAGAATGTTGAAAAACTTGCCTATGTCGAAACGTTAGACGTAGGTAAGCCAATACGGGAGAGTCTAGAATTTGATATACCTCGAGCGGCTGCTAACTTCCGTTTCTTCGCGGAGATGGCGAAATATATGACGCACGAGCATTATGATCAAAGCAAGCATTACTCATATGTGCAGTATGCCCCAGTCGGTGTGACAAGCTTAATTATTCCGTGGAACTTGCCGTTTATGCAAATGACGTGGAAGGCATCTGCTGCTCTTGCTGTAGGTAATACCGTTGTCATCAAGCCTGCTTCTTATACACCGCTAAGTGCCATCATGCTTGGAGAAATAGCGAATGAGGCGGGATTACCTCCAGGGGTGCTAAATATTTTGACAGGTCCAGGCGGTATTGTTGGAACAGAAATGGCGACAAACCCTGCTGTGAAGAGAATCTCCTTCGTGGGTGAATCAAATACAGGAAAAACGGTTATGCGTAATGCTGCTCAAAATTTAATCCCAGTTTCGTTAGAGCTTGGTGGCAAATCAGCTAATATTGTGTTTGAAGATGCTGATTTAGAAGAAGCAGTATCAGGGTCAATCGAAGCCATTTATCGCAATCAAGGAGAAATTTGCTTAGCAGGCTCCCGAATTTTAGTGCAGGAAAGTATTTATGATCAATTTTTAGATAAATTCGTGGCAGCTGTGAAACAAATTAAAGTCGGAAACCCCCTCGATATGACAACAGATATGGGTGCTTTAGTTTCGAAGGGGCATTTAAAGCTTGTAGATGAGTATGTGAAAATTGGTCTAGCTGAAGGGGCGAAACTAGCTTACGGTGGTAAGGCTGTCGCTACATTACCTGAAGGGAACTTCTATGAGCCGACTGTTTTGTACGATGTCAATAATCATATGCGCGTTGCTCAAGAGGAAATATTTGGTCCTGTCCCTGTCATTATTCCATTTAAAACAGAAGAAGAAGCTATTCAGATAGCGAACGATTCTATTTATGGATTGGCAGGGGTAGTATGGACGAATGATTTACGGAGAGGACAGCGTGTGACAGCCCAAATTCATGCGGGCTTATTATGGGTGAATTGCTGGTATGTGCGGGATTTAAGAACTCCATTTGGTGGAGCGAAAGCTAGTGGTATTGGGCGCGAAGGCGGTCGTCATAGCTTTGAGTTCTATAGTGAAACAAAAACAATTACCGTGAAAAAATAAGGAATGAATAAACAAACAAAAGTTGGTATAGCAACCGCTTTTGTTTGTTTTACTAAGGAGAGTGAATGTGGTGTCAGAGAAAATTAAGCATTATGCCACACAATTACTAACAGCTGAAAAAACAATGCAAAGCATCGTTCCTTTAACAGAGTCGGATGCAAGTTTAAGCATAAAGGATGCTTATGAAATACAGCTTGAAACAGTAAAAATGAAGCTGGATGAAGGTCGACACGTCGTTGGTAAAAAGGTTGGTTTAACAAGTGTAGCTATGCAAAAAATGCTCCATGTGGACGAGCCAGATTATGGTCATATATTAGATGATATGGTGTTTGGAAATGAAGCTATTATAAAAGTGTCTAGCATGCTTTCCCCAAAAATTGAGGCGGAAATTGGTTTCGTACTTGGAGAGGATTTAGTAGGACCGAATGTAACCTTTCTCGATGTCATGATGGCTACTGACTATATCGTGCCGACAATTGAAGTAATTGATAGCAGAGTAGAGGAGTGGCGCATTAAATTAATTGATACAGTAGCTGATAATGGCTCGTCTGCAAAGGTCATCGTCGGACATGAAAAGGCGAAGGTAAATGAAGTTGATTTACGGACAGCAAGCATGGCACTTTACAAAAATGGAGAGCTACTCGCGACAGGGGCAGGGGCTGCTGCACTGGGACACCCTGCACACGCTATTGCTTGGTTGGCAAATAAATTACATGAGTTTGGCATTACACTTAAAAAAGGCGAGCTTATTTTACCTGGCGCTTTATCTGCGGCAGTTGTAGTAAATGTTGGGGATAGGATTGAAGCGAAATTTGGAGGCATCGGATCAGTAACAGTTCACTTTGAATAATGTGAAAGGAGAGAAGGATATGGGCAAAATCAAAGCAGCTATACTGGGCACAGGAAACATAGGCACTGATTTGCTTTATAAATTAGAGCGCAGTGAAGTGATTGAAGTGGTGGCGATGATTGGGATAGATTCACAATCAGAAGGTTTGAAGCGTGCCGCAGAGAAAGGGTATGCGACATATTCAAATGGCATCGAAGCTATCATTACCAATCCTAACCTGGCGGCTATCGTGTTTGACGCCACATCAGCGAAAGCTCACGTACGCCATGCGAAAGTATTGAAGGAGCTAGGGATTTTAGCGATTGATTTAACCCCAGCAGCAAGAGGACCGTTCTTTTGTCCAGCAGTGGGGACTACGGAAAACTTACTCGATTTACACAATGTCAATATGATTACGTGTGGTGGCCAGGCGACGATTCCGATCGTCTATGCGGTCAACCAAGTTGCAGATGTACTATATGGGGAAATTGTGGCGACTATTTCAAGCTTAAGTGCAGGACCAGGGACGAGGGAAAATATTGACGAGTTTACAATTACGACGCGCCGTGGAATCGAAGAAGTAGGTGGAGCAAATACTGGAAAAGCGCTCATTATTTTAAACCCTGCAGACCCACCTATCCTTATGCGAGACACGATTTATTGTGAAGTGAAAAATATGAAAGAAGAGGCAATTCGTGATTCTATTTATACAATGGTAGAGAAAGTGAAGGCATATGTGCCAGGCTATCGTCTCAGACAGGAGCCATTATTTGATGGCAACCGTGTAACAATCTTTATAGAAGTAGAAGGTGCTGGAGATTATTTCCCTCCGTATGCAGGGAATTTAGATATTATGACAGCTGCTGCAACACGTGTTGCGGAAGATTTTGCGCGGGCCATGTTAGAAAGAACGACATTAGAGACGCATTAAGAAAGGGGGCAGAATACATGAATTTGCAAGTTAATAAACCCATTCGATTAACAGAAGTGTGCCTCCGAGATGGCAGTCATGTCGTGGCACATCAATTTACAGAGCAGCAAGTACGAGATGTTGTAAGAGGATTAGATGATGCAGGCATGCATTATATAGAAGTAAGTCACGGAGATGGCCTTGGAGGCTCCACTTTTCAGTATGGCAAATCGCTCGTTAATGAGATGAAGCTCATTGAAGCAGCTGTTGCTGCATGTACCAAGTCAAAAGTTGCTGTGCTGTTAATACCAGGCATTGGTACTGTACACGAATTGAAGCAGGCAAATGATTTAGGTGCTCGCTTAGTGCGTGTGGCTACACATGTAACAGAAGCGGATGTGTCAGCACAACATATGAGCAAGGCACGCGAGCTAGGGATGGAGACAGTAGGCTTTTTAATGATGGCTCATTCTGCACCTGTGGAAAAGTTAGTGGAGCAAGCGAAGAAAATGGAAAGCTACGGTGCTGAAGCGGTTTATATAACAGATTCTGCTGGCGCATTGCTGCCGCATGAGGTGCGTGAGCGTGTGCGCGCTTTACGACAATCGTTGCAAATAGAAGTAGGATTCCACGCTCATAACAATTTATCTTTGGCAGTGGCGAACACGGTCGTTGCTATAGAGGAAGGAGCGACACGGATTGACGGGAGTGTGCGCTGTTTAGGAGCAGGTGCAGGAAATACGCAAACAGAAGTGCTATTAGCTGTGCTAGACCGCATGGGAATAGATGTAAGTATTGATTTATATAAAATGATGGATGTCGCAGAAAATATTGTAGGCCCTCTCTTGCCAGGCTCGCAGGAAATTCGAAAGGGGAGCTTAGCATTAGGGTATGCAGGGGTGTATTCAAGCTTCCTGCTTCATGCAGAGCGTGCGGGGAAGAAATTTGGTCTTGATCCACGCGATATACTGATTGAATTAGGTAAACAAAAAGTAGTAGGTGGCCAGGAGGATATGATTATCGATGTCGCTGCTGAGCTCGCTAAAAAAAGGGAAATTGAGGTGTGAAAATGACGGTACAAATAAATCAGCAAAAATTGGTTGATTATTTATATGATGCAGAGCGTGATGTAAAGGAAGTCATCAAGCTGACAGATGACTACCCACAGTTGACGATACAGGAGGCTTATCGGATACAGGATGCTTTACTAGTGCGCAAGCTAGAGGAGAATGGCACGAAGCAAGTAGGCGTAAAGCTAGGGTTAACGAGTAAAGCAAAGCAGCAGATGATGGGAGTCAACGAAGCGATTTATGGCTATTTACATAGTGATATGCTCGCGCTAGAATGGGAAACGATTGAATTTTCACAGCTCATTCATCCAAAAGTTGAACCTGAGATTGCCTTTTTTTTAGGTGAGGATTTGGCGGGGGAGGCAGTTACAGAGGCGGATGTTGTAAAGGCAACAAAATATGTCGCACCTGCCCTTGAAGTAATAGATAGCCGTTATAAAGATTTTCGCTTTACATTAGCAGATGTGATCGCAGATAATTGTTCCTCGGCGAAATTTATTGTTGGTAGTAAGTGGGTTTCTCCTCATATGCTTGATTTGGGACAAATCGGCATGGTACTAAGTAAAAACAGCACTGTGGAGCAAACAGGCTCAAGCGCGGCTGTATTAGGGCATCCTGCTACTGCCATTGTGTGGGCAGTGAAAGAATTAGCCAAGGTAGGAAAAGGCTTTAAAAAAGGCGATATTATTTTAAGTGGTGCGATGTCTGAGGCGATTTCTTTTCAGCCAGGGGATACAGTCGTAGCAGATTTCGATGTGCTCGGTAGTGTGACATTATCTTGTAATTAAAGGTCAGTGCTTTGCTCTTCTTAATTGTCAAAAGACGATTGCAACCTCAAATGATCCAAGTAGCAATAAGAGTTTTGTAACATTAAAGGGAATAAAATATACCACATGCCAGGGTAACGTGAAAGAAATCCAGCTGAAAATTATTTTGCTTATAATGTATTCTTCAAGTAAATAGCCCCGTAAAAGTTAGACATTAAATCTAACCTTTACGGGGCATTTTAATTAGAGTTTTTTAACAAAATAATTAGATATAAGCTTTAAGAAATAACTCTTCCTTTACCAAAAGGGATACATAAAGGCGTTCCATAAATAGGATCATTTGTCATCTGACATTCTAAATCGAAAACATGTTTGACTAAAGAGGTTGTCATAATTTCTTCAGGTTTTCCTTGTTGGTAAACGCCTCGGTCACGCACCGTAATAATGTGATCAGCATATCGACATGCTAAATTAATATCATGTAGAACCATAACGATTGTTCTATTTTGTTTATTTAACTCAAAGAGTAAGTCTAAAATTTCAATTTGATGTGTTAAATCTAAGTAAGTTGTAGGTTCATCTAATAAAATAATATCTGTATCTTGAGCTAGTGTCATAGCAATCCAAGCACGTTGACGTTGACCACCTGAAAGCTCGTCCACTGGTTTATCTTGCAACTGATCAACGCCTGTCGCTTTTAAGGCGTTTAACACGATTGCTTCATCTTCTTCAGTCCATTGCTTCCGCCAGCTTTGATGAGGATAACGGCCTTGTTTAACAAGTTGTAACACTGTTAACCCTTCTGGAGCAACTGGTGATTGGGGAAGAATGGAAAGCTTTTTAGCTACTTGTTTCGTCGATAACTTAAAAACATCTTGACCATCTAATAATACTGTACCTTGCTTCGGCTTTAATAATCGAGCAATTGAACGCAAAAGTGTCGATTTTCCACAACCGTTGGCCCCAATTAGCACAGTAATTTCATTCATAGGAATAGATAGATTAAGATCTTCAATAATATTGGAATCACCATAATTTAATGTAAGTGATTTAGTTTCTAACGTTTTAGTCATGAAGTTTGACTCCTTTATTTTCTAGGGTTTCGCAATAATAAGTAGATGAAATAAGGGGCACCAATAGCAGCTGTAAATACTCCTGCTGGCACTTCTAAAGGACTAAATGCAGTTCGTCCAATAATATCTGCAACCATTACTAATAAAGCACCAATAGCAGCGGATGTAGGAATTAATACACCGAATGCTGGACCTACAATGCGTCTTGCAATGTGTGGTGCCATTAAGCCGACAAAACCAATAGCGCCTGCAAATGAAATAGCACAAGCAACGAGACTTGAACTCAAAAGTAATAGGAAAAAACGAGTTTTTTGTACAGTTTGACCTAAACTAGCAGCTGTATCATCACCCAATTCTTGCACATTTAACTGTCGAGTAATAAAGACTGTTAGAAGCAGGAGGATGATAATAATCGGAACTATAATTTGAACTTGATTCCAATCAGCACTTTTGACGCTTCCTGTAATCCACTTATTGGCTTCACTAGCTTGATAAATTGGACCAATTACCATTAACATTGTCGTAATAGCCTGCATAAAAGCTGAAACCCCAATACCAATTAAAACAAGACGAGTTGCTGTCACACCATCTTTCCAAGCAAAGATATACACAATAAATGCAACGACAGTAGCTCCGATAAATCCAGCGAGAGGTAGCCATTCAATACTAACTGTTAATGAATGATTAGAGTCGCTAAAAATAGCTAAAAACCCAACTACCGCAGCTCCACCACCAGCAGAAATACCGATAATATCTGGTGAAGCGAGTGGGTTTTTAATAAGGCCTTGTAAAATAGCACCCGCAACGGCTAACGCCATACCTGCAAATGCCGCAATAAAAATTCTTGGCAGTCGGAAGTCAATAATAATTAATTGATCGAAATCCGAACCTTGTCCGAGTATCGTTTGCAATACTTTTATCGGATTTATAAATGAATCTCCAAATGATGCACTAAAGAAAAAAACCAATAATGCAATGAGGCTAATAAACGTTAGTTTTTTAGAAGCTTTTATATCTAATAAAAAGGATATTTTATTTTGTAGTAAACGAACTGTTTTTAATTGTTTCATTATTTTTTTCCACCTTTTCGCGCAAGGTAAATAAAGAATGGCGTACCAATCATGGCTGTCATTACGCCTACAGGCACTTCTTGCGGCATAATGATGTAGCGTGCTGCAACATCAGCAACCAATAATAATATGCCACCTAATAGTGCAGCCATTGGAATAAGCCAGCGATGATCTGTGCCAACAAACTTTCGCGCAAAATGGGGTACTACAATTCCTACAAACCCAATTGGGCCAGCTATAGCAACTGAACCACCAGCTAAAAAGATGACAATAATGCCAACTGCTAATTTCATCATTCCTAGTGGTAAACCTAGGCCTCTTGCTATATCATCCCCAAGTGCAAGAATATTCATTTTAGAAGAGATTAGGAGAGCAGCAATCCATCCAATAACTAAATATGGTAACACAGATATTAGAATCTCTAGCTTTCTCCCTTGTACAGATCCAGCTAACCAAAACAGTACTTGCTCAAGTTCAGCTTCGTTTGTTGCCAGTAAACCTTGTGTAAAAGAAGCGAAGAGGGCACTGATGGCGGCCCCAGCTAACGTTATTTTGACTGGTGTTACGGCGTCACGTCCAGATGAACTAATGCCATAAACTGCTAAAGCAGCAATTGTAGCACCTAAAAATGCAACCCATGCTAGAGATTGTAAACTCGAAATATGGAAGAAAATCATGGCAAATACGACGGCAAAACCTGCTCCAGTATTAATCCCTAAAATCCCTGGTGATGCGAGTGGATTTTTCGTTAATGTTTGCATAAGTACCCCTGTAATAGCTAAAGAAGCCCCTACACATGTAGCTATTAAAGCTCTAGGAATACGAACATTTTGGATAATAATATGCTCGTTAGAATTATTAAACTGGGTAAAAGATTCAATCGTCGTTTGTATGGAGGTATTTGCATAGCCATATACAATACTTATTCCCATGCAAATAAGTAAAAGAAGCAATCCTACTATTAACGCTATAGACTTTGAAGCATTATTTTTTAATATCATAAATTCGTACTCTTTCTTTATATAGAATGCACTAACGTTTGATTAAAAATATATTGACAGTAATAAATTCTTACAATATTATTGATTCGTTCTTACTAAAAATGATAATCATTATCACCAAACAATTTTATCATATACAATGGGGGAAAAAAAGATGCAAAAAGCATTTCAAAAGTTATTAGTATTGCTAGCTGTTATGGCTATTTTTGTTCTTGCAGCGTGTGGCAATTCGAAAGATAACGAGAAGGAAGAAAGTTCAAAAGAGGGCAATGCCTATAGTGTCGAACATGCAATGGGGACAACTGATGTAAAAGATACGCCAAAACGTATTGTTGTACTTACAAATGAAGGTACAGAAGCACTTTTAGCTCTAGGTATTAAGCCTGTAGGTGCAGTTCAATCATGGTCAGGTGATCCTTGGTATGACCATATTAAAGATCAAATGGACGGTGTAGAAGTAGTTGGTGTTGAACATGAAGTTAATATTGAAAAAATTGCTTCTTTAAAGCCCGATTTAATCATTGGTAATAAACTAAGACAAGAAAAAGACTATGCGAAACTTAGCAAGATTGCACCAACAATTTTTTCTGAAACATTACGTGGTGACTGGAAAGAGAATTTTAAATTATATGCAAAAGCAGTAAATCAAGAAGCTAAAGGTGAAGAAGTATTAACAGCCTACGAAGATAAATTACAAGCATTAAAAGAAGAACTGGGTGATCAAACGAATAAAGAAATTTCGTTTGTACGTTTTATGGCAGATAAATCTCGCATCTATTACACGGATTCATTCTCTGGTGTTATTTTTGATGAATTAGGATTTAAACGTGTTCCAGCTCAAGCAGACTTATTTAAAGATAATGCAAAATTAGGGAAATTGGCTATTGATTTAGGAAAAGAAGCAATTCCTCAAATGGATGGGGATGTTATATTCTACTTCACATACATGCCAACGGGTGATGATACTGCATTAGCAACTGAACAAGAGTGGACACAAGATCCACTTTGGAAAAACCTAACTGCTGTCCAAAAAGGCAACGCACATAAAGTGGATGATGTCATTTGGAATACTGCTGGAGGCATTCTAGCTGCGAATATTATGTTAGACCAAGTTAAAGAATTTTTTGTTAAATAAAATTATTGTAAAACCACCTACTGTTGAAAGCCATTTCATACAGTAGGTGGTTTTTTGTTTCGCGGAAACCCGAGGTGCTATCGCGGAAAAAGGTGCTACAAACGCGGAAACCCGAGGTATTATCGCGGAAAAAGGTGCTACAAACGCGGAAACCCGAGGTATTACCGTGGAAAAGAGCCTTTTTCCATAACGAATACATTGCATCACAGATGAACGCCTACTTGAACAAAATTTGCTCCTCATATTATAGCAATGGGTAAACGCATTTCTTGACGTATTTATGCCGAAGCGTTATGGACAGGAGGGAAATCATGCATTGGATAACCATTATTCTGATTGGTATAGCTGCCAATTTAGATAATCTAGGGATTGGCCTTGCATATGGTGTTAAGCGAGTGAGGATTCCTATTGTATCGAACGCAGTCATTGCCATCATTTCAATGATTGTCACTTACGTAGCAGTAACGGCTGGTAGTACAGTAGTAGAGTATATTTCTCCACACACAGCCAATCTTTTGGGAAGTCTTTTGCTCTGTGCGATTGGGGTGTATACGCTATTCTCTAACCGCCTTTCCAAAAACGGCATCGCGAAAAATCCTGAAGTGTTTGATGAAGATAAAAACTACATTATTTCAATTAGAGAGGCAATGACACTTGGCTTTGTTTTATCGGCAAACTGTTTAGCAGGCGGAATTGCCATTGGAGCGAATGGTATTTCAGCTATATGGACGGTTATCTCAATTGGAATCTTTTCCTTTATTACTGTCGGCGTAGGAATTCATTTTGGTGCCCTTCTTTCAAAAACATATATTGGCATGTACTCGACAGCAATTTCAGGATGGTTATTAATTTTAATTGGGGTGTTTGAAGTTTTTGCTAAATAATAAAATGAAGGGATATTACTGATGTTTAACAGTGATATTCTTTTTTTTATGAGGAAATTTTGACATATTGAGGACGTTTTTGGATTGCTAGTTGACATACTAAGGTAACAGAGATTATTCTTTGGATAGATAGTGTAATTGAGAATTATTTTCGTTTTCATTCTCATAATATTGATTTCATGGAAATATTGAGAATATAATTCGTATCAATTATAATGTTTAATGGAAATTAAATAAAAATTTTCCATAATTATTAGAGGGGGCGTGCAACACATGAAGAAAATAATGATGTTGGTCATGCTAGTCAGTATGGTTATTTTTAATTTAGCGTTACCACATGCATCTGCTCAAATGGCTGATGGCACATATTCTGTAAAATATCAGGTGAATAAACCAGATAGTAGCTCAGCATCTATTGCCAATGATTATTTCGTAAAGCCAGCTACGGTGACAGTGAAAAATGGTACAGCTACTGTACAAATTACATTAAAGAATAGTGCTTGGATTACTAAATTTCAACCACCAGGTGGAGCAGCAGTTGTTAGCGAAGATAAAACAGCTGATACACGTGTTGTACAATTCACAGTAAAAGATTTATCAAAGCCAGTTGTAACATCTATGAAAATTGATATCGATGATATTAATTATCACCATGAGTATAGCGTTTCACTAGTATTTGATGCAGCGGTATCAGGAAGTTCAGCAGCTACAACAACAGCAACAAATAATACGAAAACGTCAACAGGATCTGAAAGTCAAGTGTCTAATCCACAAACAAGCGATGCGATGCCTTATTTATTACTAGTTGCATTTGCAGGATCAGCATTTTTACTTTATAGAACTAAATACAAAACAAAAATGGAGGGTCAATAATGGCTAAAAATCGTCAATCTCGTGCAACAAAAATCGTACTCGCTTCATTATTAGCAGCATCACTTTCAGTTCCAACATTTGCATCAGCAAAGGTGGCTGACACAACAACGACAACTATATCTACAGATGTAAAAGTGGAAGCTACGGCTGAAACAACAGAAGGGACAGTTGTAAAGTTCCAAACGTTTAAACCTGGTACAGATGAAGCAGGATACATGGATAAGTATTTTGCTGGAACAGGCTTACTTGTTGAGAAAGATGGTACATATACAGTGAAACTAACGATTCCAGCTCAATTTGCTGCAATGATTCCTGGTTTCCAAATAAAACAAGGCGATAAATATGTAGATGCGACAATTGAAAAGCAACAAGATGGTTCAAGCATCGTGTCATTCCCAGTAGATCCAAAAGTAAAAACGGGGGCAAAAGTACATGTAGTTGCTTCTCAAGCAAACATGGATAAATGGTATGACTTTGATTTCCAACCAGTTGCGACAACTGAGGTTACAGAACCAACTGAGGAAGTAAAAGAAGAACAACCTGAAAAAGAGGAAACAGTTGTTACTGACGAAGAAGAAGATGTTGATTTATATGAAGGTACTGTAACAGTTTATAAAGATGGAACGAAAGAAGAATCCATCATGAAAAACTATATTAGTTCTACTGTAGTTGTTGGAGATGCAGATGGCACATACGTTGTAGGAATGGTATTCCCTAAAGGGCAGTATGTTCAATCATTTAAAGTGGACGGTAAAGACGCTGTTTTAGAAGAAGAAGATAAAGAAACAAATGAACGTATTTATACTTTTGAAGTAAAAGATTTAAAAGCACTTGCAAACGCTGAAATTCATATTATCGTAGATGAGCCTGCAGCGGGTGTAAAATATGATTCAGTTCATACTGTACAATTTAGCTTTAATGTAGATTTAAGCAAACCAGTTACAGATACTGAAGAAACAACAGTTGAAAATCCATTTAAAGATATCGATAACAACGAAAATAAAGAAGCAATCCTTAACTTACTAGCTTATGAGATTATCATGCCGCAAGATAAATTTAATCCAAATAACAATTTAACACGTGCTCAATTTGCATTAATGATTGCACGTACTTTAGAGTTAGAAGCTACTGAAGTTGCTGGCTTCCAAGATATTAAAGGTATTGAAGCAGAAAATGCAATTAATGCTCTTGCTGAATATGGCATCGTAGAATCACGTGAAAAATTCAATCCAAATGGCATTTTAACACGTCAACAAGGTGCATTAATGATTTACCGTGCTATCCAAGCTGTCACTGAAGGCGACTTAAATGTTCAAATTTCATTACCATATGCTGATGTAGCTACAATTGCGAATGATGAAGCGAAAGAAGCTTTCTCATTACTGAACAAAGAAGGCATTATGACAGGATCTGTTGCGAAAGATGGTAAAACTTATATCAATGCAAACAAACCATTAACTCGTGGACAAATGGCAAAAATTTTAAATAACTCTTTAAAATTCTTCTATGAATTTGAAGAATAAGAATAAGCATTAAACAATAGCAACTTCCTTTCTCACTTAGATGAGGAAGGAAGTTACTGTTGCTTCTATAGAAATTGGGGGTATTTTATGAAAACATACAATAAAAAAGTTATCTTTTTATTGTCTTTTATCAGTGCAATAATCTTGGTGTTTATCCCTCAATTGCCGTTACATGCACAAGCCGAAGTAGGTAGTTCGTTAAAAAATGGGAGCTATCAAGTTGAACTAAGTTTTTCATCCATTGATGGGGTGGAACCAAATCGATTTTTCAATGAAGAGGCAACAATTAACATAGTGAATGGCCAATATACTTTGTCTATGGCGATAAATCATTCATATAGTTTACAAGAGATACATATTGAACAATCGGAAAAAGAGTCTTCTTCAATTTTAAAATGGACTGAAAATTTAGTTCAGTTTGATGTAAAAGATTTAGAAGAACCTATTATTATAAAGGGTCTTTTAGCTTCAGAATCTGTAGAGGAAAGTTTTCAATTTGCTCAGCGACTTCGTATCATATTAAAAGCACCAATCGAAGACAATGAACAAGACAATACAATAGAAGAAACTACACCTAAAAAACAATGGTCCATTGATTATATTTTGTACGCTGATGGAAAAAAAGAGCAATCCATTATGAATACGTATGTCAATCCAGTGGCAAAGGTGATAGAAAAAGACGGCAAATATTATGCCCAGATGACCATTTTAAAATCAGCTTGGGTAACGGGGTTAACAGTTGATCAACGAGGGACACAGGTGGAACCAACACTTGTATCGATTGTGGGAAATGAGAGAATTGTCGAATTTGAAGTAGTTGATTTAACAAGACCATTGCGTATGTGGGTACAAGTAGATATTCCAGAAATTGCATATCATCATCAATATTTTGTTGATTTACAATTTGATGCGCAACAAGTGGCGAATATTTTAGAAAAACCAATCGAAGCGGAGCCTCCTAAGCAAGATGATAGTGTGAAGCCTCCTGACGCCACAAGTGACAAAATAGAGAAGCCATTAGAGGAAAAAACAGAGGAACCTATAACAAATGCTAATTTGCAGTCATTGCCAACAGTTCAGCCTCCTTTCACAGCATTACCAGAAGAACAGTTAGCTTTTGACCGTACACTTGATGCAAGTGCTGAGGACAAGGTAGAAGAACCTACTGTAACTGAAGAGGAAAAGCAACCGAAAATTGAGCAGGCTGAAAATAAAACGAATGTAGATCAACAACTTGCCCAGTTAGATAAAGTGAAATTACTATTGTTAGTGGTCATTTGTTTACTATCGGGCTGGTTACTCATTCGTCGCTTAAGAAATTCCAAAAATACTTGAACAAAGTAGGAGATGACTATATGTCTAAAAAACAAAAAAACTGGCTGGCATTGATAGCGCTTATGACAGTATTTTTAATTGCTGGTTGTAGCGGTGGGGGCGAGCAAGCAAAGAATGAAGCATCTACTAAAAAAGCTGAAGAATCAGTAGCAAATACACCAAGTGAAAATCGTATTATTGCAGGTACAGTTGTTATAGCTGATATTTTAGATAAGCTAGAGCTTGATGCTATTGCAGTACCAGAAACAGAAAAAGTATTAGCAAAACGCTTTGAAGGTTTACCTACAATAGGTAATGCAATGGAGCCAGATATGGAAATTGTAAAATCATTAACTCCTACCGATGTATTATCAGTGTCCACATTACAATATGATTTACAAGATAAATTTGAACAGCTAAAAATACCTGTAAATTTTTTGAATTTCCAAAGTGTTGATGCGATGATGGCTGAAATAAAAACATTAGGTGAGCGGTATGATCGGTCAGCTCAAGCAGAAGAATTAGTGGTGGGACTACAAAAGAACATTGATGCTATACAAACTGTCGCTGCCAATAAAGAAGGACCTCGTGTTTTAATATTACTTGGTATTCCAGGAAGTTACTTAGTAGCAACTGAAAATTCTTATGCTGGCGACCTTGTCAAACGTGCGGGGGGAATTAATGTAATGGAGGGGCAAGAAGCAGAGTATTTATCATCAAATACGGAGTACTTGCATAATAGCAACCCTGATATTATTTTACGTCTATCGCACGGCATGCCTGATGAAGTTGTTAAAATGTTTGATGAAGAATTTAAAACAAACGATATTTGGAAGCATTTTGACGCAGTGAAAAATGGTAAAGTATATGATTTGGAAGAAGAATTATTTGGAACGACAGCTTCCTTACAGGTGCCACAGGCTTTAGGACAGTTAATGGAAATTTTTTATCGCTAATAAGTAAGCTGAAATTGTCGCTCGTATTGCAAGATAACTCTTGCCGTAGAGCGCTTTTCTTATATTCTATTACATAGTATTTTTTCGTTCCTGAGCAGTCGTAGTGAGCGAATCTTTTAAATAAGTAAAATCGACGCAATTCTAAGATGCACATTCACTGTGCAATGTGATTTTGCGGAATTCGATTAGAAAAAGGAATCCGATATGACGAAAAAAATAATAAGTTTTGCATTGGTAATATTATTGTTACTAATTTCGATGATTTACTCAGCCACGACAGGTAGTATTAAAATGGGCTTTTTTGAATTTATAGGTGCATTGTTTGAAGAAGGAAATAGTCAGATGGAGGCAATACGTGATTTGCGTTTTCCACGTATTCTAGTCGCTTTATTTGCAGGTGCTGCGCTTTCTGTTTCAGGTGTATTATTGCAATCAGTTATGCGTAATCCGCTAGCAGACGCTGGCGTCATAGGTATTTCATCAGGAGCAGCATTTGTACAATTATTTATTATTTCATTTTTTCCAGCTCTCTTTTTTATGACACCGATATTAGCGTTTATCGGTGGAGCATTTGCTTGTGCGCTAGTGTTTGCCTTGTCATGGAAATCGGAATTGAGTCCTTTAAAATTAATATTAGTAGGGATTGCGATTAATGCGATGTTTACTGGTCTAACAGAAGCATTTTTAAGTCTAGGTGGCTCATTGAATACATCTGCTTCTAGTGTCGTCGGATCAAATTTAACAATGCGGACATGGAAAGATGTGACGACTATTGCAACATACGGAACGATAGGCTTAGTCGCAGCATTTGCGTTATATAGCTGGTGTAATCTTCTCGTTCTACAAGATAAAACGGCAAAAAGTCTCGGCTTTAACGTAGCACGCGCGCGTTTAATTATTGCCGCAGTTGCTGTATTATTAGCAGCCGTGTCAGTAGTCGTCGCAGGTGTTATTTCCTTTGTCGGCTTATTAGTTCCACACATTGCCCGACGTTTAGTTGGACATGATCATCGATACCTAATACCGTTTACGGCGTTAGCAGGTGCCTTATTAATTTTAGTGGCAGATACAATTGGTCGAACAATCGTTGCACCAATTGAAATCCCTGCATCAACTATTATGGCAATTATCGGTGGCCCGTTCTTAATATTCCTTTTACGAAAAGAGTGAAGAAAATGGAAATGCACGACCTTATCGTCTCGCATGATAATACACGCAATCATTTAGATGGAGTCTCAACGAGCATTCAAAAGGGCAAAATTACAACGATAATCGGCCCGAATGGCTGTGGGAAATCAACATTACTAAGTGTGATGTCACGAAATAATATGCCGAAATCGGGGCATGTTTCTTTGGAAAATAAAGACTTAGTCCATTATAAGCCAAAAGAGTTTGCTAAAAAGCTAGCAATTGTTTATCAACAAAATGATGTCCCAAAAGATTTAACCATTGAAAAATTAGTGAGTTTTGGGCGCCTTCCGCATAATACAATGTTAAAACGTAATCATGAGGAAGATGAAAAAGCGATTGATTGGGCATTAGCATGTACAAACTTATTAGAAAAGCGAAAAAATGATTTAGAAGCGCTATCAGGCGGTGAACGACAACGAGTTTGGATCGCGATGGCATTAGCACAGCAGTCTGAAATTTTATGCTTAGACGAACCGACTACGTATTTAGATATTTATTATCAAATGGAGTTATTGGAGCTTGTAAAAGAATTGAACGAAGAACATGGTTTAACAATTGTTATGGTGCTTCATGATATTAACCAAGCAATTCGTTATAGTGATCATATTATTTTGATGAAAGCAGGACAAATTATAGCTGAGGGCGCACCGCGTGACGTCATCACAAAGGAAGTTATTAAAGAAGTCTATGGAGTTGACGCAATCTTCAATGAAGATGAACAGCTCGGTCTTTATATGGTGCCTCTTGGTATTTAAGTTGGTGAAACGATGAAAAAATGGAAATCGAAGCTTTTAACAGTTTTATACTTGTCTATATTTTTATACTCTGGCTTTGTGCTAGTAAAGTACGTCTACACATACTATGAATCATCAAAATCTTTAAAAGAAGTGCAAACGATTTACGCTGAAACATTGGCGACGATTCAAGAAGAAGTAGTTGAGGAAGACATTTCAACTACTGAAATAGAAACCAAATATACGATTAGACCTCAATTTCATGATTTATTAGCTGTAAATAAGCGCATAGTTGGCTGGATTTCAGTAGATAATACAAAGCTCAACAATCCAATTTTACATGCGGATAACAATGAATTCTATTTAAACCATAATTATAAAGATCGGGAAAGTCGTGCAGGCAGTGTTTTTATGGATTATCGAAATGACGCACTTGATATTAGTCGTAATACCATTTTGTATGGTCATGCCATGAAAGATGGGACGATGTTTGGTAGTTTGAAAAATTACTTGAATCAGGATTATGCCGATGCACATCGTACAATTTATTTAGATACATTATATGAAGGGTATGATATTGAAGTATTCGCTGCATATGAGACAACGATTGATTTTTATTATATTGAAACAGAATTTAAAACAGACGAGGAATTTCTTCAGTTTATCGGAGAAGTTCAAAAGCGTTCTACAATTGATATGAATGTAGATATAGGACCAGATGATAAAATTATTACGCTTTCTACATGTAAAGATTCCGTAATTAGTGATGACCATCGATTTGTTGTACAAGGGAAATTAGTGAAACGTTAACTAAGTTGAAAATCGCCGATAGAAACTTATGAATCGCTGGTTACAGTCCGCGTTTCGCCGATTGGACAGGAGAAATCGCCGATAAAAGACTATAAATCGCCAGTAAACCTTCGTAAAGCATCGGATATCAGCATTACTTTTGCATCTTGAAATGAGTAAGAATGACGTCGAAAATAATTTAAATAAATTACTTGACGTAAATTAATTATTAATATATAGTAAGTTACATAAAGTAATTGATTACTTTTAGTAACGGAAAATTAACTAAGATGTACTGCGAAGTAACTACATATGTTTAACCCATTTATTTTTGGGTAACATAATTAGAGTAGTTACTTCATATTTTAACATATATCTCGAATTCGAGATATAAAACAATTCAAATTGGAGGAATTTAAAATGGCAAAATGGAATATCGATTTAGGACACTCAGCAATTAACTTTCAAGTAAAACACATGATGGTATCAAAAGTAAAAGGTGTATTCGATTCTTATTCAGCTGATATTGAAGCAGCAGATCTTGCAGATTTAACAACAGCAAACATTAGCATTACAATTGATGCAGCAAGCATTAACACTCGTAGCGAAGATCGCGATAATCACTTAAAAGCAGCTGATTTCTTTGATACAGAAAAATACCCAAATATTACGTTTAAATCAACAAGCATTACAAAAAAATCAGGTGATGAGTATGCCTTAACTGGTGATTTAACAATTAAGGATGTTACAAAACCAGTTACTTTCAATACTGAATTCAATGGTAAAGGTACAAACCCATGGGGTCAGGAAGTATATGGCTTCGAGGCAGAAACTACAATTAACCGTGAAGACTTCGGTTTAACTTGGAATGCTGCTTTAGAAACTGGTGGAGTACTTGTAGGGAAAGATATTAAAATTTCAGTTGAACTAGAAGTAAACCCTGCGTAATAATGTTAGCCCATGTTGTAAAAAAATAAAGAATAAGTTTGTGAAAATCCGCTCGGCTTTCATGAGCATAGTATGAGGTGGGTCGCTAGCTAACGCTTGCGATTCTCTTGTGTACATGCTTGGAAGACTGTGTGGATTTTTGTCTTTTAATAGAATGCTCATTAATCTTTTACCTGCGGACGAAGGTCTGTTAAAATAATCCAGTAGTATGTTCCTTGCATATTTTTAGCAATTAATGCATATAAAACATCATATTGTTTTTGGGGGCGATGGGATGAATGTATTAGTGACAGGTGGCTATGGGTTTATTGGTAGTGCCGTGGCGAGGCGTTTTTTTGAAGAAGGCGCCAATATTTATATAATTGATAATTTAAGTACAGGACATTTACGGAATATTGATTTCGAACATAAATCGTACTTATTAAATGTTGAAGATGAAGTATGTGAGCATTTCTTTAAGGAAGTAGCATTTGATGTAGTCGTTCATTGTGCGGCGCAAACGAGCGTTCAGCTCTCTATCCAAGAGCCAATGAAGGACATATTAACAAATATCGTGGGGCTAAGCCAAATGCTCTTTTATTCTTCTAAATACAAGGTGAAACATTTCGTGTTCGCATCTTCAGCAGCGGTTTATGGTAATAGTCACTATCCACCGTTAGAGGAAACAGATATTAGTGAGCCAGTTTCAATGTATGGGCTAAATAAAAGTATTGGTGAAACATATTGTGAAAAGTGGCAACGTGATTATCGTTTACCAACGCTCATCTATCGTTTTGCTAATGTTTTTGGTCCAAGACAACGTATGCAAGGGGAGGCGGCTGTTATCCCTAGTATGTTGAAAAGTAGTCTTGAAGGTAGACCTTTTACTATTTATGGCGACGGTGAACAGACGCGTGATTTCATCTACGTAGATGATATCGCAGATGCCATTTATGCTGGAGTAGAAGCTAGACTTCAAGGTATCTACAATGTTTCAACAAACGAAGCGTGGTCACTTCATCAAGTGATATTATTATTACAACATTTAAATCATCCATTAGAAATCCAATATGCCCCTGCAAGAGAAGGCGATATTGAGCATTCATTTTTAAATAATGAAAAGCTTGCTAATGCGATTGGCTGGAAGCCGAAAAAAACATTTGCAGAAGGCATCGAGCTTACTATACAGGCATTACAGAAAGAGAAAATTGTTGAAATTTAATAATGGTAAACACAGAAGAGCTGTTTTGAAAATGAAGTCTACTAATCGGTTTATTCGGTCTGCGTTCGATTTTTTCGAGCACAGACCTTTTTGATTTCCTGATTTAGGTAAGTTGTCATTTGTTGCTGGATCGATCATTTTGTATTATATTAATTGACGGGTCAATGATTGAGCACTCAATGATTAGTTGACACTTCTATAAAGTTGACCACAAAATTATTAGGAGGGTTATTGATGCAATGTTCACTTTCAAATCATGAACAAATTTTACAGCTTCTTAAAGAGCTGAATAATCAAATTAGCCCTAAATTTGAACGATGTACAGGCATTAGCGCATCACGCTATGAATTGCTACACCAGCTTTATAAAACAGAAGAAATTAATCAATCTACCCTCCAAAAAGCAGTTAATATAGACAGTGGTGCCATTACTCGTCATTTAAAACAACTTGAGGCAAGCGGTATGGTGACAAGACGACGAAACCCCACCGATAATCGTGTAATATTTGTTCGACTGACTGATGAAGGTCGTAAACAAATTGTCGGTTACAAAAAAGAAAAGGTTCGTTTCGTTAACCAAATGCTTCATGATTTTAATCAAGAAGAATTAGAATCCTTACCTGTCATGCTAAATCGCATGCAAAACAACATTATCGATTATTGAATTTTTTGACCAATATACTGATTTGAAAATGAAGCATTTAGTTCAATAAATGAATTTAATTAAAAGGATGGGTAACTATGATTATTATTCACGCACACTTACAAGTAAAACCAGAGCAAGAGCAAGCATTCTTGGAAGAAGCAAAGATCCTTCTTTCAGCAACAAGAGCTGAAGAGGGTAACATTAGCTACGATTTGATGAAGTCTACTGAACATGATTGCCATTATACAATGGTTGAAATTTGGAAAGACGTAGAAGCTACTGCAATCCATAATACGAGTGAGCATTTTACTGCTTTTACTCAAAAAGCACTAACTTTTATGGCTGCACCAATGGATCTTAGAGTATTTAGTGGAGAACCTCTAAAAGCATAATTTGTAAAAAAAGCAAACACCTCAAGGAGTGAACTGCACCCCAATTGTTAGACACATCTAACAATTGGAGGTGCAGTTTTTCTATGGGGTGTTTGTTTATGTTCATTTTCATCAAATGGATTTTATAGGCACGTACAAATGGTGTATTTAGCATGAGTCATAGTAGCTGCATACAATAAAAGAAAGGCGATTTTTTCTAGTGTACTCATTGCAATACCAGTTATAAATGAATACTTATCCAATCAATATTTACGTGGAGTGGAGGTATTTGACCAGTGAGCGTACATCAACATGGTAATCGGACAATACGTAAAACAATATTAATTTATTGTGAGGGAGAAACGGAGCGCATTTACTTTGAGCAATTGCGTATTTTAAAGCGCTCGAAAACAGTGAGCGTGAAAATAAAAAACGTTAAGCGCTCTGCGATCAAGCTAGCACAACACGCCTTCCGTGATTCCAGCTACCAATATTTTGATGAAGTATGGATTGTTTTTGATAAGGATGATTTAACAGATAAACAGCTAGACGAAGTAAATATGTTCTGTGAGGAAAAAAATATTCACATCGCTTATTCAAATGAGGCATTTGAATTGTGGCTATTACTACATTTTGAAGAAGTAGATGTATCTGAAAAATATCCACGTGCTGTTTTAAACAACAAGATGGAGGAGCATTTAGGGGTAACACGCTATTTTCGTCACAAGGCAGACGAGTCTATTATTGCTCCGATTGCACTACTACATGAGGTAGCCATTAAAAATTGTGCGGAAATGATGTCCCTACGAACGACAGAAAATCGTGATAATCCTTATTGCAATATACATGACATGATTCAATACATATTCTAAATCTGGTGGATGTCTTGTTCAGCTAACGTAATGAGAAAGGTGAAGCATTATTTAAGTACAGGCGATGAATAGTTTGCAGGTTTTTTATTTAAAAATAGAAAACCTGTTTTTTTATGCGAATTGTCGGAATACAAATATTCTTCTTAAAATTAGGTTGAAATTTTAAACTGAGTATAATAAAATAACTTAAAACATATTAAACCTAGTAAAATTATAAGATTAAAGTGTGAGGTGACAATTGCATGATGACAGCACCGTTAATTTCTATACAACAAGTTAGTAAAACATTTGCTGAGCAGACAGTACTTCATGAAATTTCGTTGGATATTCAAAAGGGAGAGGTTATTGCCATATTAGGAAGGAGTGGTTGTGGCAAAAGTACATTGTTAAATTTAGTTGGGGGTTTTGAGCAGCCAACTAGTGGACAAGTATTGTTAGAAAACCAAGTTGTTACTAGAGCAAGTAAACGTTGTATTATGCTCATGCAAAATTATGGATTACTTCCTTGGCGTTCTGTGCAAAAAAATGTAGAGCTCGCATTAGAGGGAGAGACTTTAACGAAGAGTGAACGACAGCAACGTGCGCAATATTATTTGAAGCTTGTTGGCTTAGAAAATCGATTAAGCGCATTACCTAGTGAATTATCGGGCGGTATGCAACAGCGTGTTGCCATTGCACGCGCATTAGCGATTCGTCCAGAGGTAATTTTAATGGACGAACCATTTGCAGCACTTGATACCTTTACACGTTATTACTTACAGGACGAGCTACTTGCTATTCAAAAAAAGGAGCAAACAACTATTTTATTGGTGACACATGATATAGACGAGGCTATTTATTTAGCTGACCGCATTTTTATTATGAGTCCAAATCCCGGACGCGTCCATCGTGAATTACATATTCGTAGTACGAAACCACGCGATCGTTCAGATTCGGAATTCCAGCATTTTCGTGAGATTATTTTCAATGAATTTCAGTTTACGCATCCGCAAGATACGATTGAATACAACATTTAAAATAGGGGGAAAACGATGAACAAGAAGGTAGGCATTTTTTTACTAGCGTTAATACTATTGCTGACACTTGCGGCATGTGGAACGGATGAAAAAGAGGCAGTATCCCAAACAGAAGGCAATAAAAAGGTAGTGAAAATTGGGTATTTACCAATTACGCATGCTGCACCACTTTACATGCAAACAGATAGAGAATACGAAGGTTATGCCATTGAGCTTGTGAAATTTGGTTCATGGCCCGAACTAATGGATGCTTTAAATACAGGAAAAATTGATGGTGCATCAGTGCTTATTCAATTAGCGATGAAGGCAAAAGAACAAGGAATTGACTTAAAGGCAGTAGCTTTAGGACATCGAGATGGCAATGTTTTAGTGGTAGCCCCTACGATAGAAAATGTGGAGGATTTGAAAGGGCAAAGCTTTGCGATTCCAAATAAATATTCTACACACAATATTTTGTTATATCGGATGTTACAAAATGCGGGCTTAAATTATGAAGACGTAAATGTTGTAGAGCTACCACCAGCAGAAATGCCAGCTGCCCTTGCAGAAGGTCGCATTGCAGGATATGTAGTAGCAGAACCATTTGGTGCTATTTCTGTGGCGCTTGAAAAGGGTAAAGTGTTATTCCAATCAGAGGAAATTTGGCAGGATTCAATTGACTGTGGACTAGTCCTTCGTCATGACTTTATCGAAAAAAATAAAAATATTGCAAAACAATTCGTTAAAGATTATGCCGCTGCTGGTGAGCTCATGAATGCAGAGGGAGACCATGCAAATGATGTTGTTGCTAAATATATTAAAGTCGATAAGGATGTTTTAGATTTATCGTTGAATTGGATTTCGTATCATAACTTAAAAATTGAAGTGGATGCGTATACCATTTTAAGAGATTCATTAATAGAGATGGGCTTGTCAGAGAACCCACCATCATATGAGGAATTTGTTGATACGACATTATTGGAAGAATAGTAGGGTGCATATGTATGAAAAAAATAGGACCAATTTTACTTGGATTTGTGTTATTAATAGGCGTTTGGCAAGTAGTAACGATTATTGGTGATCATGATGCAGCATTATTTCCTCCACCATTAGCTGTTTTTACGGCATTACTGGATACTATCAAAGATGGCTCCATATTCGAGCATATACAAATTAGTTTGTTTCGCTTTTTTAGCGGTTATTTGTTAGCGGTTGTTGTCGCTGTAATTGTCGGATTAGTTGTCGGGAGATTGGTGAAAGTTTGGGCTGTGCTAGATCCGATTGTACAAATTTTACGTCCTGTATCACCGATTGCTTGGTCACCTTTTATCGTACTATGGTTTGGCATTGGCAATATGCCAGCCATTGTCATAATATTTATTGCAGCCTTTTTCCCCGTGTTATTATCCACAGTGACTGCAGTGAAAAAAGTTGATGCTACTTATTTACGAATTGCGGCCAATTTTGAAATGTCGCAGTTTAACCTATTGCGTAAAATTGTTTTTCCAGCTGCTTTTCCTATGATTGCAAACGGGTTGCATATGGCATTAGGAAGTGCCTGGATATTCTTAGTTGCTGGAGAAATGGTAGGGGCGCAATCAGGATTAGGCTTTTTAATAGTCGATGCTAGAAATTCACTTAGTTTAGATTTAGTTATGGCGGCCATTATTGTTATTGGCGTACTTGGTCTGTTGCTCGACAAGGTCATTCGCTATTTTGAAGGCTGGGTTTCGAAAATTTGGGGCGGACAAGGGGCTTAGAGCGGGCAAAAAAGAGCTAGCCCAATAAATTATTGGTTAGCTCCGTTTTGAATGGCACGTATTTGAATCGTATCGCTACGCTCACCAGTGTTTTTTGAATAGTAACCAATTTCTACTCGGTCACCTGAATGCGCATCAACAATTTCTTTATAGCAAGGGTCCAAATATTCGCTGCCCCATAAAATCATTGCATTAAATACAGATTCTAATGCCTTTCCTGATTCAGTTAATGAATAGGCATAACGCGGTGGATGTGCAGAGTAAAGAGTGGAAGCAACTAAACCTGCTTCTTCTAAAGATTTTAAACGTGCAGACAATAAATTTGCTGAAAGACCTGGTAAATTTAATTTAATGTCATTAAAGTTCGATTGACCGATTAATAGTTCATGTAAGATGAGCAATGTCCAACGATCACCGATAATGTTCAATGTTTGTGCAATATTGCATGGTAAGTCATATCGTGTTTTCATAGTGTTCCCTCCATGCAGTAGTGTAGCACAAATCATAATTTTTAGTAAATTCAGTTGTTTTTATTAAGTAAGTATAATAAAATAACTCACATAAAGAAAAAACAAACTATTCGGAGGTATTTACTATGAGTTTATTTTTGGTAGAATCAACAGTTAGTGAAGTAACGAACAAAGAGCAATTTGCAGCATTAGTAGAGCGTGTAGGACAAGAGCAGGATGTAACTGTTATCGAAGTACAAGTAGCGAAGGATTTTAGTCGTGCGTACTTTATCGTGGAGGCAAATGAAGAATCTCAAGCAACAACAGCACTAGCAGCTCAAAACATTCAAACAGATTTAGTAAAAGAAGTTCGCCTAGTTGGGAAAGAGTTGGATGAAGTTAAAACAAATCAAGAAGTTGTGAACTATTTAGTAGAGTGGGAAATTCCAGCAGAAATTACAATGGATCAATATTTAGCACGTAAAAAGAAAAACTCCGTTCACTATGAAGAAGTACCAGAAGTACATTTTTCTCGCACATATGTATGTGAAGATATGACAAAGTGCCTGTGCTTCTATGACGCACCAGACGAAGCAGCTGTAAAACGTGCTCGTGAGGCAGTGCAAACACCAATTACGTCTTTAACTGAATTAGCTGATAAGTAAAGGATAGGAGTGGAAACCATGGCAGTAGATGCAGTAGCTTTACAAACGTTAATTGAAGAAAAATTAAAACCGTTCGTAAAAAAGATTGATGAGGAAGCTTATTACGCGGAGGATTTTTTATTGGAGCTCGGCAAGGCTGGATTTTTTGCTTCAACACAAAAAGATGAACAAACAACGCTATTAGATGAGCTAACGATTGTACAAGAGACAGCGAAAGTTTGTATGACAACTGCATTTTGCTTATGGTGCCACCTTGCCGCTTTAACTTACTTACGTAAAACGAATAATATGCAATTACGTGAAAATATTTTACCATTACTAGAACGTGGAAAAGTACTTGGTGCGACAGGTTTATCGAATCCGATGAAGTTTTATGCTGGACTAGAGAAGCTTCATTTATCAGCTGAGCGTGTGGACGGTGGCTATGTCGTAAATGGAGTGTTACCCGCTGTTTCAAACTTAGCAGCGAATCACTGGTTCGGGGCGATTGCCCATAACGGTGAGCAGGAAGTGATGGTATTCGTTAATACAGACAATGAGAACATTACACTAAAGGAAAAAATCCACTTTTTAGGTGTCAACGGCAGTGCGACCTATACATGTAAGTTTGACAACGTGTTTGTTGCTGATAACTATATCATTGCACAAGATGCAAGCACATTTGTAGATACTATTCGCCCGATATTTGTACTGTATCAAATCCCGCTAGGTTTTGGTGTTGTAGACTCAGCCATTGAAGGGATAGAAAAAGTTAAAGCTAAGCAAAATGGTTGTAATGAATATTTGCAAGTGCAAGCGGATGAACTAACAGAAAATCTACACTCATTACAAGAAACACTTCAAGCACTAATTCAATCTGGTGAAGTAAATTTACAAGCAATTTGTCAGCTTCGTTTACAAGTCGTTTATAATACATTGGCTGCAGTGCAGGCCAACATGCTCCATAATGGCTCAGCGGGTTATATTGCAGGAAGTACACCATCACGTAAGCTACGCGAGGCCTACTTCTTTGCTAATTTAACACCGACAGTTAGACAGCTTGAGAAGATGACGGCAACAGCGAAAGCGAAATAGAGAATGAAGAAACCTTGACTGGCGTTATTGAGTCAAGGTTCTTTTTTATGAATGGACTCATCCATTCATGTTTATTTCAGAAAAACATACAGTGTATATAGAGCGTAATTAGTACAAAAGGAAAGGGGATCGCGTGGATAAGTCTAAATCAAATCAGGGCAAGGATTTGACTGAGAATGCGAAGGATCAACAACTAGAGGCATTTCGCGTCAATAATGATGGGAAAAAGATGACGACCAATCAGGGGCTGAAGGTTTCCAATGATGAAGATTCATTGAAAGCTGGCGTTCGTGGACCAACCATTATGGAGGATTTTCATTTTCGGGAAAAAATGACGCATTTTGATCATGAGCGGATTCCCGAACGTGTTGTACATGCTAGAGGATTTGCCGCGCACGGAGAGTTTGAACTATATGAATCGATGAAAGAGTATACAAGGGCCAAATTTTTGCAGGAGCCTGGAAAGAAGACGCCTGTTTTTGTTAGATTTTCGACCGTAGTAGGGAGCTTAGGCTCAATGGATACGGCCCGAGATGTACGCGGCTTTGCAACAAAATTTTACACAGAAGAGGGCAATTATGATTTAGTTGGTAACAATATACCAGTGTTTTTCATTCAGGATGCTATTAAGTTTCCAGATTTAATTCATGCTGTAAAACCTGAGCCTCATAATGATATGCCACAAGCGGCTTCTGCACATGATACATTTTGGGATTTTGTCGCAAATAATCAAGAAATAGCGCATATGATTATGTGGCATATGTCTGATCGAACGATTCCTAGAAGTTTTCGGATGATGGAAGGCTTTGGTGTGCATACGTTCCGTTTTGTAAATGACAAAGGTAGGTCGAGATTTGTAAAGTTTCATTGGAAGCCAGTGCTAGGTGTGCATTCACTTGTTTGGGATGAAGCACAAATTATAGGGGGCAAAGATGCCGATTTTCAACGACGAGATTTATGGGAATCAATTGAAATCGGGGATTTTCCAGAGTATGAGCTTGGTGTCCAGATGATTGAGCCAGAGGAAGAATTTAAATTTGATTTTGATATTTTAGATGCAACAAAATTATGGCCTGAAGAGCTAGTACCTGTTAAAAGAATTGGAAAAATGACATTGAATCGCAATGTAGATAATGTTTTTGCTGAAACGGAGCAAGTCGCTTTTCATCCTGGAAATGTTGTGCCAGGCATTGATTTTACAAATGATCCACTGCTTCAAGGTCGCTTATTTTCATATATCGATACACAGCTTCTTCGTTTAGGCGGACCAAATTTTGCTGAGATTCCTATTAATAGGCCAGTTTGCCCGATTCATAATAACCAACGAAATGGATTCAGTCGACAAACGATTAATACGGGAAAGGTTAGTTATCATAAAAACTCGCTTGCAGGTAATACGCCTTCAACATCCACTGCAAAAGAAGGGGGATTTGTCCATTATGAAGAAAAGGTGGAGGGACGTATTACAAGAGCTCGAAGTAAGTCCTTTAATGATCATTTCTCACAAGCTCGACTATTTTGGAATAGTATGTCGCCACCTGAAAAGCAGCATATTATTGACGCCTTTAGCTTCGAGGTAGGGAAGGTTAAAAGTAAATACGTTCGTCAGCAAGTTGTAGATATGTTTGTCCGTGTCGATAAAGAGATGGCTACAATAGTTGCCAATAATATTGGTGTTAATCGACCTACAGGTGAGCAATCAAACGTTACTATATCCTCACCTGCATTGAGTCAGGCGAATACTGTGAAATTGCCACAGACACTTAAAGTGGGAGTATTAATAGGGGATGGGTTTGACGCCAATGAGGTGGGAGAAGTACTTAAATATTTAACAAAGAATGGTGTTCGCTATAGCATCATTTCTGATAGGCTCGGTGTGGTGACGGGTACTAATGGTGTGCAGTTAACAGCGAGCGATACATTTATTACAACGGATGCGGTGCTTTTTGATTCCTTATATGTTGTCGGAGTTCGAGCTGACAATCAAGCAAAGTTTAACACTTATATTGTCAATTATATTAATGAAGCGTACAGACATTTTAAGCCAATTGGCATTGCCTCAACAGGCACAACATTTTTTAATATGTCCAATGCTAACGTAGGGCCAGGCATTATTTTAGCAACTGGAAATGCTGGATTTGCCAAAAAATTTGTTGATGCCATTGCTCAGCAACGTTTTTGGCAGCGCAATATTTTCTAATATACGTCCATGACGGGTGTATGAGGGTGTTGTATGAGGGTGTCAGGCACTCAAACAATTTAGCATGTGCTTCTTCGCCAACTTAGATTTCTGCTCAGAACGTATGCAATGTTAGACGTATCAAATCACGCGCTGGCAAGAGGTCCGTGCGGAAACAGCTTATAAGTGTCAGGCACTCAAACAATTTAGCGATTTGTCACAAGAAAGAGACTGTTCAATATAGCACAGTCTCTTTCAGTATGTCATTATTTCGTATATACTTATATGGACTATAGTTTGAGAAAGGGACCAATATTATGAAATACATAAGGAAAATATTATTATTTGTTGTACTTGTTTGCTGCTTTCTCTCAATATCAGAACAGGCAATGGCAGCAAAAGCAACAAAATTCTATGAATATAGTAATGCTAAAGGTATTACGGTCATTAACTATCATTCATTTGGGGATTATAAAGAAATAGCGAATATAAATATTACAGAAAAGCTATTTCGTGAGCAGTTGAAGATGCTAAAGGACAATGGCTATTCAACCATTACGGAGGAGCAGCTAATCGCATATTTACAAGGGCATGGTCGCATTCCTGAGAAAGCAGTATTTTTAACGATAGATGATGGCTATGAAAGTGTCTATAAAATGGCATACCCTATTTTAAAAGAAATGGGCATGCAGGCAACATTGTTTGTGATCGCAAATGATGTAGAGACAGGTGCCAGAAAAAATGTACCTATGTTGAATTGGCAACAAATAAAGGAAATGTCCGATTCTGGTATTATGCGTATTGGCAATCATACATATGATTTACATTGGCGAGGGAACAATGATAAGTCAAAACACGAGGCAATGATACTTAATCAGAAAAAAAATGGAGAGCCACTTACAAATGAGGAGCGTCTTCGATACATTCAAGAGGATGTTACAAAGGCACATCAGCTAATAGAAAAATATACAGGGATAGCACCTAAATCGTTTGCATATCCATATGGTGTTTATGATCGAATTGCTGAGCAGGCAATCAAAAAAGCAGGTTACACGATCGATTACTCTACACAGGGTGGCTATAATTTATTTGGACAAGGAACCGTTCATATTAAACGTATCGATTCTAGCAATCGAGTGTCGGCGCATGAGTTAAAAAAGATTTTAGAAAAAAATTATTCACTTGCAGAGCAACAATATCGACAACGAGATATACAAGTCGAGGCTCAAGTGACTTCAAATAAAGTGACACTCAAAGCTTGGTTAAAAAGTGATATGAATAAAGGACCACTTCAAGCAAAAGAAACACGTTTCGAGCTTTATAAAATGGTGAATGGAGAGCGCCAGCTTCAACGTGATTTTGGCAGTTACTGTGTGACAGCAAATAAGAGTACAAGAGTGATGTCAACCGAAGAAAATATCGCAAAATATGAAGCGGGTGGTTATTCCGTTAAAGCGATTATGATTAAACAAGACGGAAGTAAAGAAGTTTTTTGGATTAATTTTAATAAATAATAAAAACCGCTATGCTTCGCGGGAATCCTGATTTGTTCCGCGGGAATAACATTTCACTTCGCGGGAATCCTGATTTGTTCCGCGGGAATAACATTTCACTTCGCGGGAATCCTGATTTGTTCAGCGGGAATAACATTTCACTTCGCGGGAATCCTGATTTGTTCCGCGGGAATAACATTTCACTTCGCGGGAATCCTGATTTGTTCCGCGGGAATAACAGTTCACTTCGCGGAAATCCTGATTTGCTCCGCGGAAAAAGCATTTCACTTCGCGGGAATCCTGATTTGTCCCGCGGGAATAACAGTTCACTTCGCGGGAATCCTGATTTGCTCCGCGGAAAAAGCATTTCACTTCGCGGGAATCCTGATTTGTTCCGCGGAAATAACATTTCACTTCGCGGAAATATTGTTTTATTCCGCGGGAATCCCGTTATGTCGGAAGTTCTTTATATATGGTAAGAAGAAGGATGTGTCATTGCATTCAAATTTTGTAAATGTTAAGGTGATAAATGAGGTGAATAGATGTGAAACAATTTGATATCGCTATTATTGGCGCAGGTCCAGGAGGATATGTGTCAGCAATTCATGCAGCTAAAAGTGGTATGAAAGTAGCTTTAGTAGAACGCGATAAAGTGGGAGGCGCTTGCTATAATGTTGGCTGTATTCCATCTAAAATTTTGTTAGAGCACAGTAAATTAGTGCAAGAAATAAAGCGTGGCAACGATTGGCAGTGGGTGGCTCTATTGGGCATTTACTCGCATTAGAATATGCTCTAAAACCTGTATTGGCTGTATTAGGTGCAACAGATATTGCCCATTCTGTTTATATTATCGATAAGCAAATTATTCGGCTAGAGGATGGCAGTTTTGCTATTGAGGAGGATGCCATTCATCGCCTTGAGGTCGAATTAAAAAAAATACAGCATATTGTAGCTGTAAACTAATGTATAAAAGCGCATCGCAGGAAATGCACTCCTAAGATGCGCTTAATCGATTAATTTACTTCAGATTCATCCAATAAAGTTTCTTTCTCCGACGGTATTGTAGAAAGATATAAAAATGCCTCATCTTGCAATAACAATAATTTCTCTTCACATATCCCGTGCGATAATACTCCTGAAAAAATGGATTCCCACCAAGTTCCTGTTGTTGTTGTCATTATCTACGCCCCCGTTTCAAATTAATATGTAATTGTATATTTCCCGAGATTCACAAAAAAAAACATGGCATCATTAGTTGCTATTACTTTTTTTTTACAACACCACCTGTTTCAGAAGGAGGAATTTTCGCCTTCAATGTTGTATCGTATAGACAAAGATAGTTTGTTTCAAAAAAGACCAAACTATGTATTGCAATAAAAAAAAAGGGGTGTTTATTTATGAATTTTACGCCACAAGATGTTGAAAATATGATTACAGAGCAGCGACAATTTTATTTTTCTCGCGCTACAAAAGATGTAAAGTTTCGAAAAAACCAATTAATGAACTTAAAGAAAAGTATTTTAAAGTATGAAAAAGATATTTTACATGCGTTGTTTTTAGATCTAAGAAAAAGTGAGTTTGAGGCATACGCAACAGAAATTGGAATTGTCCTTGATAGTATTTCTTATATGGTGAAAAATTTAGAGGAGTGGGTGAAGCCGGAAATAGCTAAAACGCCAATTCACCTTCAAATGGGAAAAAGTTTTATTGTTCGAGAGCCATATGGCGTTACGTTAATTATTGGGCCATTTAATTACCCATTTCAACTTGTGATGGAACCTTTAATTGGTGCAATTATTGGTGGGAATACAGCTATTGTCAAGCCTTCTGAAACATCTGTGAATACAGCAAATATCGTGAAGAAAATTATTGAAGAAACATTTGAACCATCCTATATTCGCGTTGTAGAAGGGGAAAAGGAAGAAGTAACTGCCCTAATTCATGCTTCGTTTGATTATATATTTTTTACTGGCAGTGTAGCTGTCGGTAAAATAGTGGCGAAAGCAGCAGCTGAACGGTTAACGCCATTAGCACTCGAACTTGGTGGTAAAAGTCCTGCAATAGTCGACCAAACCGCAAATTTAGAAGTTGCTGCCAAACGAATTGCTTGGGGGAAATTTACAAATACAGGTCAAACATGTGTAGCGCCAGACTATTTGCTTGTCCATAAAGACATATATGATCGGTTTATGAAATTGTTAAAGGACACTGTCCGTTCTTTCTACGGGAAAAATGCGATAAAAAGCCCCGATTACGGTCGTATTGTGAATGATAGACAGTTTGATCGTCTGCAAAAAATTTTAGTGGAGGAACGGGACACTATTACATATGGTGGGCGGACAGATCGGGATGATTTATATATTGAACCTACCATTATTGAATATGTAAAGTGGTCAAGTCCTTCCATGCAAGATGAGCTATTTGGACCGATTTTACCTGTTATGGTATATGATGATTTACGCCTTGCTATTCATCAAGTTCGACAATTGCCGAAGCCTTTAGCAGCATATTTTTTCTCAGAACATGAAAAAGCGATTCAATACTTTTTAGAGGAATTGCCATTCGGTGGTGGCTGTATAAATGACACGGTAACACATGTAGGAAATCAGCATTTGCCATTTGGTGGGGTTGGTCCTTCAGGGGTTAATGCGTATCATGGAAAGGCAAGCTTTGATAATTTTACACATCCAAAATCAATATTAAAAAAATCTTCAAAGCTCGAGACAAATATTCTTTTTCCACCGTATAAACAAAAGGTTAAACTTATTCGTACTATTATGAAGTAAAAATGATGGAGGTGTCTATTTTTTAGACACCTCCATCCTCTTCATTTTCTACTGGCGGTAGTTTTATTTTTATCGTTGAGCCATAGTTTAACTTGCTTTCAATTGCAATAGTGCCACCATGTTCTTGGATAATCTTGTTTGTGATGAGCATACCAAGACCTGTTCCTGTAGACTTGGTTGTATAAAATGGTTCAAAAATACGCTTAATCATAGCCTCAGACATTCCAACACCATTATCTGTAATTGTCACCATAATTAATCCTTCCGTATCTTTAGCAATGAAAATAATTATTTCTCCTTCAGCTGTACGTGCTTCAATGGCTTCAATGGCATTTTTAATAATATTGATGAATACTTGTTTTAATTGATTTTCATTAGCTAATATTCGATTATCTTCGCTGACGGTATGCAGTGAAAAGGTAATGTTATGCTTTTGAAATTCTAGATGAAATAGGTGACTAATACTATTAATAATATCGTCTATGGAAACGATTTTTAATTGTTCTACATGAGGCTTAGACAGCACTAAAAATTCACCAATAATTAAATTAATACGCTCGATTTCGGATTGAATAATTTCAGTATAAGCATAACAGGATGAATCCTTTTCTATACTCATCATTTGTACAAAACCTGATATAACAGCCATAGGATTACGAATTTCATGTGCTACACCAGCTGCAATTTCGCCTGCCATTTTTAGTTTTTCTGATTGTAGTAAAAGTTGTTCATTTTCTTTTTTATAAGATATGTCGCGTGTAATAGCAGAAATAGCTATCATTTTGTTTGTGCGATCATAGATAGGCGAGAGTGAAATTTCAACATCGAAAACTGTACCATTTTTTCGCATATCTTGTGTTTCTAATAGTTTGATGCTTTTTCCCTCTAATAAACTGGCATAGCGCTGTTCTGCTTCCAAGACATTTTCTGGTGGCACGAGTGGGATGCTTTTGCCAACAATTTCAGCTCTAGTCCAGCCATATACTTCCTCAAAAGCTGGATTTACATCAATAATGCGATTATCTAAACTAAAAACCGCGATACAATCATTGGCATGTTGAAAAAACAAATGCAAATAGGCTTCTTGCGAAAGCAGCTCTTGTTTCTTCTCTAAATTCATTTCGTTTAGTCGATACCAAAAATGTTGTAAATAGCGTGATTGAATCCATCCAATAATAGTAAGTAAAAGGACAACAAAAATAAATGTATCGAAATACTGAGCATTCACAAAGGATTCACTGGGAAAATGGTGGTAATAAGATAGAGCTATAATTTCTAACAAAGAAACAATACTAATAAGGGTATTCATTTTTATCGATTGATAGATAGTTATTAATAATATATAGAAAATAAAGCAAATAAAACTAGTTAAAGAAAAGCTAAAGATATTAAGGTAAACGATGGCTATATTGCCTGATATAATTAATACCCATTGCATGGGCACTGGTTTAATTTTAAATATTTTGCCTGCTAGTAAAGGTAAAAATAATATTAGCAATATACAGATCAGTACTTCGAGGCTACTATAGAGATTTAACATAATAAGCACTCCATAGGCAAAAATAGCTGTCACATAAAATAGCAAGATAATCTCATTACGCATACGTAAAAATTCCAATTGTTGCATATTTAGCACCTCAATTTTTAATCAATATTTCCATCATACATGATTCGCAGTTGTCGATAAATGCCGATTTTTGATAAGATAGGAAAAATCGGACTTAATTTTATAAATGGTAGCGTTTTCATTTAAAAAACGTCTTGTGAGGCATTTCATTTCTAGGCGAATAAGTAGTAAAATAAATTCATTAGGTAAGTGGGGGTATTCAGATTGTCTTTTTTTGTCGAAAAACAAGAAATGATGAAATGAATGTTGAGATTGATTGGAGGACTATGAAATGTATGCAGAGGAATTGTTAAGTGCATTACCTTTGAAAAAAATAATTGGCGTGTTACCAGACCAAGTGACGGATATTGTGATTGATTCTCGAAGTGTGCAACCGAATAGCATGTTTGTATGTATTAAAGGTTACACAGTGGATGGCCATGATTACGCGCAAAGAGCTGTTGATGGTGGTGCAACAATTGTTGTCACTGAACGAGAACTACCATTAGCTGATGCGATTGCACAAGTTGTTGTGAAGGATACAGATCGTGCAGTTGGTTTGTTAGCTGCTAAGTTTTTTGACTATCCTTCAAAAGATATGACAATGATTGGTGTAACAGGGACGAATGGGAAAACATCTGTAACAGGTATTATTCAAAATATCATGCACGGTATGGGCGAGAAATCTGCATTGTCGGGAACAATTGGTTTTAATTTAAATGGTATTTTATATGAATCTGCGAATACCACAAGTGATGCATTATCGACGCAACAAATGATTTTCCGTGCAAAAATGGAAGGCTGCCGTTTAATGACGATGGAGGTTTCTTCTCATGGTTTAGCACTTGGCCGTTTAGCAGGTGTTGATTATGATGTTGCTATTTTTACAAACCTTACTCATGATCATCTTGATTTCCATGGTACGATGGAGGAATATGGGAATGCAAAAGGCTTATTATTCTCTCAACTTGGACAAGACTTAGAAAAAAATAAACTCGTAGTGCTTAATGCGGACGATGCTTGGTCAGAACGCTATGCAGCGATGACGCCATTCCCAGTATGGACTTATGGATTAAACAATGAGACAGCCGATTTTCGTGCTATTAACTGTGAGTACCATGATTACATGACTTCATTTGATGTAGTGATGTCTGAAGGGATATTCCCTGTGAAAATGCATTTACTTGGTGAGTTCAATATTTATAATGTACTTGCTGCAATGGTTGCCTTTTATGGCAGAGGCTATTCTATGGAATCGATTATTGAACAGATAGAGCAATTACCACCAGTAAAAGGTCGTATGGAAAAAGTATGCTCTGATTTGCCAGTGCAAATCTTTGTTGATTACGCGCATACACCAGATGCTATAGAAAAGGCTATCGCAGCAGCTACGCCTTATAAAAAAGGAAAGCTTATTTTCTTAGTTGGCACAGGGGGCAATCGTGATAAATCTAAACGCCCTGCAATGGCTGAAAAAGCTTCAGCAGCAGATTATGTAATTTTAACGACAGATGACCCACGCTATGAGGAGTACGATAGTATTACAGGTGATCTTGCTAAAGGCATGCTGCATAAAAATTATGCATGTATTGGAGATCGAGCAGAGGCAGTACGTCATGCAATAGAAATTGCTGAACCAGGGGATATGATTATTTTTGCTGGTAAAGGTCATGAAGATTACCAAATTATCGAAAATACAAAATATCCACATAGTGATGCAGAAATTGCGATAGAGGCTGGACACTTAAAATTTGTCTAAATTAATTGCGAAAAAAACTTTAGTAGCAAGCCCAACTAGCAAGGCAGCCAACGTAGTGATGGCTTCCATGCGTACAATAATTCAAACGTATCGACAGTCTGAACCCTTTTAGTAGTGACTAAAGGGTTTTCTTTTTGGGGAATTCATGTAAAAAGGTTGTACGAAGGGCTAGACTTCTTTTATTATTAGTAGGTATGAAAAAAGGAGAATGAAGAGATGACTTCAAATTTAGAAAAAGATATATTAGCAAGACGTACGTTCGCTATTATTAGTCACCCGGATGCTGGGAAAACGACGATTACAGAAAAGCTTTTACTTTTTGGCGGAGCGATTCGTGATGCAGGTACAGTAAAAGGTAAGAAATCAGGGAAATTTGCTACATCAGACTGGATGGAAATTGAAAAACAACGTGGTATTTCGGTAACATCTTCTGTTATGCAGTTTGATTATAGTGGTTCACGCGTTAATATTTTGGATACACCAGGACACCAAGATTTCTCTGAGGATACGTATCGTACATTAATGGCAGTAGACAGTGCTGTCATGGTTGTAGATGCTGCTAAAGGGATTGAGGCACAAACATTAAAACTATTCAAAGTTTGTAAAATGCGCGGTATTCCGATTTTTACATTTATCAATAAATTGGACCGTCAAGGGAAAGAGCCTCTTGAGCTAATCGAAGAGCTTGAAGAAGTGCTTGGTATTCAAGCCTACCCAATGAACTGGCCAATTGGTATGGGGAAAGAATTCCTAGGTATTTATGACCGTTATAACAAACGTATTGAGCAATTCCGTACTGAAGAGGGAGAACGTTTCCTACCAATCGATGAGAACGGTGAGTTAGCAGTTGATAATCCGATGAAAGTCACTTCCTATTACTCACAAGCGATGGATGACATTATGCTACTAAATGAGGCAGGTAATGCTTATTCAGAAGAAAAAATTCGTCGTGGTGAATTAACACCTGTGTTCTTCGGTTCTGCCTTAACAAACTTTGGGGTACAAACATTCCTTGAAACTTATTTACAATTTGCTCCAACACCCCAGCCTCGTATTACAGAAGATGAGCAGTTCATTGACCCTGTTGAGCATCCAGAGTTTTCTGGCTTTATTTTCAAAATTCAAGCGAATATGAACCCTGCACACCGTGACCGTATTGCCTTTGTACGAATTGTATCTGGTAAATTTGAGCGCGGTATGAATATGACGCTATCTCGAACAGGAAAATCGTTTAAAGTGACCCAGTCTACACAGTTTTTAGCTGACGACCGTGAAACAGTTGACGAAGCGGTAGCTGGAGATATAATTGGCTTGTACGATACAGGCACATACCAAATTGGTGATACTGTTGTAGGTGGCAAGAAAACGTTCCAATTTGAAAAATTACCGCAGTTCACACCTGAACTATTTGTGCGAGTAACGGCGAAAAACGTAATGAAATCAAAGCAATTCCATAAAGGGATTTTGCAATTGGTGCAAGAGGGAGCCATTCAGTACTACAAAACACTTCATACAGAAGAAGTTATTTTAGGTGCAGTTGGGCAATTACAATTTGAAGTATTTGAACACCGCATGAAAAATGAATACAATGTAGAAGTAAGAATGGAGCCAATTGGTTCAAAAATGGCACGTTGGATTGAAAATGAAGAAGATGTAAAAGAATCAATGTCTTCAAGTCGTTCAATGCTTGTAAAAGACCGCTTTGACAATCTTGTTTTCCTATTTGAAAATGAATTTGCTATGCGCTGGTTCTCAGATAAAAACGAAAATATTAAATTATATAGCCTTCTATAAAAAGAAACACGAATCGACATTTCATCGATTCGTGTTTTTTTACAAGGAAAATAAGCGATTGGTGTAGAATGTATACAATATAAGGAAATGTTTAATCATTATGAGTACTGGCATCATTGCGCTACAGGCGGACGCTTTCCGCGGCCAAGCACCGAGCCGCTTCCCTCGCTACGCTCAGTCCAGGGTCTCGGTTTGCTTGCTTTTCCCGCAGGAGTCGCCGCCTTCCGCTCCATTGAAATATTTTATTTCTCAAAAAAACAATGATGAAAATGCGAATTATGAAATTGTTTCAATATAATGTATTAATTTATAAAAAATCCCCCTTTTCGGCTATCATAGGAAAGAAGAGAAAGAAAAGGAGTATTTACAAATGAACATTAGCAACTTTTCGATAAAAAGGCCTGTTTTTACACTTGTGTCGATGCTACTAATCATTATTTTAGGTGGCGTATCATTGTTAAAAATACCAATCACTTTAATTCCTGAATTAAATCCACCAATAGGTGTTGTTGTTACCTCCTATCCTGGTGCGAGCTCAACGGAAGTGAATGAGAAGGTAACAAAACCTTTAGAGGCGACATTGGCCACCTTGCCAGGCATAAAAAAACTTCAATCTACCTCACAGGAAGGTTCAAATTTAATTGTGCTCGAGTTTAATTGGACAACGGATATAGAAGAAGTTCAACTCGACATTTTACAGCGAATTGATATGACACCGTTACCGAGTGATGCACAAAAACCAAGTTTTTTAAAATTTGACCCATCACAGTTTCCAATTATTCAGCTTTCATTACGCGCAGACAATGATCAGGTGGACGTGCGTATTTTAGCAGATTCATTGGAAAAAGAGCTCCGTCGTACAGAAGGAGTTGCAAGTGTAAATGTCTCTGGCAAGCTTATAGAAGAAGTACAAGTAACATTAGATGAATCGAAATTAATTGCCAAAGGCTTAACCCAAGCTGATATTATTCAAATCATTCAAACGAATAATGTGTCACTGCCTGGAGAACCAGTATTGACCGCTGATGGCCAAATGCTGTCGACACGTATTATTAGCACATTAACAAAACCAGAAGATATTGCGGATTTAATTGTATCCGTCAATCCAATAGACGGGGAAACACTAACGGTAGGAGATGTAGCGACCGTCGAGCGTGCAGAGCAAAAATCCTTAACCGAAACGCGTGCTAATGACCATCCAGCTGTATTAATGTCCGTTTTGCAAGAGTCAGGGGCAAATACTGCCGAAGTATCAAAAGCGTTCCAACAATCCTTAAATGACTTACTAGCACAGGAGCAATATAAAGGTGTAGTAGCAGATGTATTAGTAGATCAAGGGAATTATGTGAATTTAGCGATCAGTAACATTGGTTCTTCATTACTATTAGGTGGCTTATTTGCAATGCTTGTATTATTTGTTTTTTTACGAGGCGTGAAAAGCCCAATTATTATTGGCATTGCCATACCTTATTCTGTCATCGTCACATTTGTATTAATGTATTTTGCTCATTTCACTCTCAATATTATGACATTAGGTGCGTTGGCATTAGGCATTGGGATGCTTGTTGATAATGCAATCGTTGTTATTGAAAATGTGGAACGGCATCTAGGGCTTGGGAAAAACCCAATCGAAGCAGCAAAGCAAGGCACAAAGGAAGTGGCGCTAGCAATAACAGCATCTACATTAACAACAATTGCTGTGTTTATTCCCGTAATGTTTATAGAAGGTTTAATAGGGCAAATCTTTACGGAATTTGCACTTACAATTTCCTTCAGTTTAATTGCCTCATTATTAGTCGCATTAACCGTTGTACCAATGTTGGCAAGCCGTCTGTTAAAAATGAAAGACCAAAACATAAATGAAATGCGAAAGGCATCGGCATTTTATAAGCACTACAATGCATCTATTGTTTGGGTTTTAAAACATCGTTTTTTAGTTATTTTATCGGCCGTTATCCTCTTCGGTTTATCCGTGTTTGGCTTATCGAGAATCGGTACGGAATTTTTACCAGCAACAGATGAAGGATTTGCTTCTATCAGTGTAGATCTTGATAGAGGGGCTGCAGTAACAAAAACGGAACAGGTTGTTACAGCAATAGAGGAGCGCTTAAAAGAAGAGCAAGATGTGGATGTCTATGTTAGCCTAATTGGCGGTACGCAGCAGTCGCAAGCACGTGGACAAACAAGTGCAAATCGAGCGGAAATCTATGTGAAGCTAGTACCACTTGCAGATCGTAAACGTTCAATTTTTGAATTTGTAGAAGAGGTAGAAAAGGATTTAAACAATGAGCTAGGTGAGCAAGCTGACATCACATTTAATGTATCAACATCGTCGGGTTCATCTCCTAATACATTGACATTCCGATTAACTGATTCAAATGAACAACGTTTACAAGAGTCAGTTGATAAAGTACAGCAAGAACTAAAGCGCATTAACATTGTCACAAATGTAATGACAGATTTAGATAATACAGTCCAAGAAATTCAAATTGAAGTAGATCGTGAAAAAGCTAAGGATTATGGCTTTTTACCTGCTCAAATAGCCCAAACGGTTAATCAAATGACAAAGGGGCAACTGACGACGCAAATGATTGATGATGATGGAACTGTGTTATCAGTGTATACAGGCTTTGGTCAGTCATTTAATGAAAGTATTGAGTCCTTAAAGGCAATGGAGCTTCGTTCTCCAGCAGGTCTATTTGTTAAGCTCGATGAAATCGCGCACGTATCTATACAAGAAGGGCCAGTATCGATTAGACGTTCCGATCAGGCTGCTGCAGTTGCATTTTTCGTTGATTATACAACGAAGGAGTCACTAGGGGGTATTTCAAAAGAGGTCGATAAGGCTCTTGAAAAAGCTAATTTACCTTCTGAAACACAAGTGGTGTTTAGTGGCGATCGTGAGCTTTATGATAGCGCAATTGATGATATGCTTTTAGCTGTAGCGTTGGCTGTGGTGCTTGTTTATATTGTAATGGCAGCGCAGTTTGAGTCATTTAAATATCCTTTCGTCATTATGTTTACGGTACCGCTTATGATTATTGGTGTTACGATTGCAATGTTTGCTACAAAGACATTACTAGGTGTGACATCTGTTATTGGGATTTTGGTGCTTGTGGGCATTGTTGTGAACAACGGTATTGTGCTAGTGGATTATATTAATCAGCAAAAGATGAATGGCATGAAGTCCTATGATGCGATATTACTTGCTACTCAAGATCGACTGCGACCGATATTAATGACGGCGTTAACAACTATATTAGGTTTGCTACCACTTGCACTTGGTATTGGCGAAGGTACGGAGATGAACCAGCCAATGGGTATCGCTGTAATTGGTGGGCTTATTACTTCGACTTTACTGACATTATATATAGTGCCAGCTGTTTATAGCTTAATGGATAAAGAAACTAGAAGATTGCCTTAAGTATAAGGGGGAAATGAGATATGGGTGTTCATTTTTTTACAGGTTTTCCAGGGTTCATTTCAAGTCAATTAATACGTGAGCTATTTCACAAAAATAAAACGCAACAAGTTATCGCAATTGTGCTAGCGGGGGAATTACCAAAAGCAACTGTTGAAAAAAGCAAGATAGAAGTAGACTACCCTCATTGTTCGATACAAATCGTCGAAGGAGACATTACACTACCTAATTTAGGGCTGACAAATCAAGTCGTACAGGAAATTCAGCATCAAATTGAAGTGTTTTGGCATTTAGCAGCTATTTATGATTTAGCTGTGCCGAGAGATATCGCTTGGAAAGTTAACGTCCATGGCACAGCAATGGTAAATGATTTTGTACGAACACTACCGAATTTAAAGCGGTATATGTATTTCAGTACAGCATATGTTGCTGGACTGCGTGAAGGGGTTTTACGTGAAAATGAATTGATTCGACCTCCTGCTTTTAAAAACTATTATGAGGAGACAAAATACGAGGCGGAGCATCGTGTAGAAGATTTAAAGTCGGAGATACCGATAACGATAATTCGTCCAGGCATTGTGCGGGGGCATTCAGAGACTGGGGAAACGATTAAATTTGATGGGCCATATTTCTTTTTAAATATGGTAGAAAAATTAAAACGTTTACCGATTATACCGTATATAGGCGTGTCAAGTACGGCAATTAATGTTGTGCCGATCGATTATATTATCAATGCAGTAACTTATATAATGGATGAGAAAAGTGCGGAAGGGAAAACTTTACATTTAACAGATCCGAATCCACATCCTGTACAAGAGGTATATCGCACAATGGTAAAATTATTAACGGATCATTATCCAAAAGGACGTTTTCCTTTGTCTTTAGCAAAACAATCGCTAAAAGTACCGTTCATTCGGAAGATGTTGGGCGTGGAGCAAGAATCTTTAGATTATTTAACATGGCAGGCAGTCTTTGATACAACAGAAGCGGTTGCCATTTTACAAAAAGGAAATATTACATGTCCTGATTTTATACAAACAATGCCGAAGATGGTGGATTTTTATCTAGCACATAAAGACGATAAAAACTACCAAATTCAAATTAAATAATGATGGATTTCTTTGTCAGCTTTAAATGATAGTGCTATAATAAACGAACAAAAGAAATATCCTTAGACAATTTGTTAAAGGGGAGTAGCTAGCAGATGCGAGCGATGCATCTGATTTCACATTCGTCAAGACATGGTATTTGCCATCGGGTGTGATAGCAAATGTTGTTACTTTGCAATAGGTGCAAAGCTGAGACTTGTAATGAGAGAAGTAACAAATCCAAATTTGCTTAGCAAGACCTTTGCCTTCTTTCAGGCAGGGGTTTTTTCTTTTGCATTTGACTAGTAAATGACCGCAATTTTGGGTATACAGAGTTTAAAGGAGGAACAGAGGATGGAAGCAATATTATTACAATATGGCTGGGTACTGATTGTACTCGTCGTATTAGAAGGATTACTAGCAGCAGACAACGCAGTTGTAATGGCTGTTATGGTTAAACACTTACCGCATGACCTACAAAAAAAGGCACTTTTTTACGGATTATTTGGAGCATTAATATTCCGATTCTCTGCGCTCTTTGTTATTACAGTATTAGTTAACTACTGGCAAATTCAGGCGGTTGGAGCTGCCTACCTATTGTTTATGTCAGCGAAAAATATTTATGACTTAAGAAAAGGTAAAGATGAAGAAGAAGAAAATGATGAGGCGGCTGTGAAAAAGGGTTCTGGCTTCTGGATGACTGTCTTAAAAGTTGAGCTTGCCGATATAGCATTTGCAATTGACTCAATGCTTGCTGCAGTTGCTATTGCTGTGACGCTTCCACACTTAGGTAATTTTGATATTGGTGGCATTAATGGTGGACAATTTATTATTATGCTATTAGGTGGCTTTATAGGCGTCATCATGATGCGTTTTGCTGCACAATGGTTTGTGAAAGTTTTAAACGACTATCCTTCACTTGAAACAGCAGCCTTTTTAATTGTTGGATGGGTTGGGGTAAAACTTGTTGTTTTAACATTAGCACATGAAAAAGTGGGCATATTACCTACAGAATTCCCTCATTCAACAGGCTGGGAATTAACGTTTTGGATTGTGTTAATAGGCATTGCATTTGTCGGTTATTTAGTAGGAGTACGTAATAAAAAACAAACAAAATAGCCGTTTATATTTTTTATAAATATATTTTAAATCCGCGTTGCTTTCTGCGGGCAAGGCAGAGCCGCATTACTTGCTTCCACTAGCATGATTTTGTGTGCTTGCTTTTTCTGCGAAAGTCTCAATGCGGATTTTTGTTTTATATCGAATAAATAGCTCGAGGTTGCTCATTTTATACTGTGTAGAACAGCCTCTTTCTTTTTTTATAGTTTTTTTCTATACTAATATCTATCTTGGCATCATGAATGGAAGGAGTTGATGAGGTGCCTTGGAAAAAATCATCAAATAAATTAATTACACCGTTTCAGGCACTAGTTTCTTATTATTTCATAGCAATAGCAATATCCTTCCTATTGTTACGACTGCCTGGCGTTCATCAAACGGGTGTAAAGGTATCATTATTAGATAGCTTATTTACTGCCGTAAGTGCTGTTAGTGTTACTGGCTTAACAACGTTTAATATTTCAGAGACCTATACAACATTTGGGCTCGTCATGGTACTTGTTATTTTACAGCTCGGCGCGATTGGTATTATGTCGCTGGGAACCTTTGTATGGTTGCTTGTAGGAAAAAAAATCGGCATGCGTGAACGTCAACTAATTATGATTGATCATAATCAGTATAATTTATCAGGCGTTGTCCAATTGATTCGAGAAATTTTGAAAATCTTAATCGGTATAGAATTAGCAGGAGCTATTATTTTAACTGCACATTTTACGAATTATTTCGATACATTTGAACAAGCTCTAATTCATGGTGTTTTTGCTTCTATATCAGCTACCACTAACGGAGGCTTTGATATTACAGGAATGAGTTTACTGCCATTTCATAATGATTATTTCGTCCAACTAATCACCATGGTATTGATTGTGTTAGGCGCAATTGGCTTCCCAGTGCTCGTCGAGATAAAAACATTTTTACTTAATCGACATGCTAATTTCCGATTTAGCTTATTTACAAAAATAACGACAACGACTTATGCCATTTTATTTGTAGTAGGGGCGCTCGTTATTTTACTGCTTGAGTCATTCCATTCATTTAAAGGAATGCCTTGGCATGAAGCGATCTTTTCCGCAATGTTCCATTCCGTATCTACACGTTCTGCGGGACTTACAACATATGATGTAACATCCTTCAGTGAGGCGACAGATATTTTTATGAGTTTTTTAATGTTCATTGGTTCATCTCCAAGCTCAGTTGGGGGCGGTATACGGACGACAACTTTCGCTATCGCGATTTTATTTTTAATCACGTTTGCACGTGGAAGAGAGGATATTCAAATTTTTGGGCGTGAAATCCATTTAATTGATGTCTTCCGAGCATTTGTCGTTATTTTAGTAGCTTGTTTTATGGTGCTAATTGCGACAATCATTTTACTTATTACAGAGCCACATGCGACGCTTATACAAATCATTTTTGAAATTACATCTGCGTTCGGAACATGCGGTATGTCTTTAGGAATTACCTCCGATTTATCGGTTGTAGGTAAAATCATCATTATTATTTTAATGTTCATAGGGCGAGTAGGTTTAATTTCCTTCCTGTATTCACTTGGTGGAGGCGGAAGAGGTAAAAAATCCAAATACCATTACCCGAAAGAACGAGTGATTATCGGATAATTATTCAGAAGTATGGGGCGAGAATGATTTAATGGGCATAAAATGGTTGTGCCCCCGAGACTGTAGCTAAACTCGAAATTTTTCGAGCGTTTAGCTACAGTTTTTTTGCATTTAATTGTCGTAGATTTGTGCTACAGGTCATATGGGCTTTCCTTAAATTTTCAAAATTGTTTCGTGCCTGACACTGAAAAAATACACTGAAAAAATACTGCAGAAAAAGTTTAGTTGTTTTAGGGTGCGGGTACAACTTATTAAGAGTGGTTGAATACCACCACCTTGTACTAGAACTGAGGGGCATCTAAAATAGAATGTAGAAAAAACAGATAACGGTGAACCCAGTTATGAAAAAGAAACAAAAGGAGAACTTAACTATGTCACTTACAAGCACAGCTAAACAAGAATTAAAGGACTTACTAAAAGAAACACATAAACGAGGAATTATGAAAAGAGATCATAGTGATCGAGTAAGCAGTATGACAGATAGCGAAGCATTAGGATTATTAATTTCTGTTGTAAAACGTACATTGTAAAATTTTACTAATCGAAATAGCTACATGCTACAATAGGTTCTATGTACATTGCTATACTCTAAAGCAAGTAGATTAAGTACTTTACTGTAATATCGAAAAGGACGAGGCTTAATGACTTTCTACTATTATATTGTATTTAATATTTAATATGTAAACAGATGTAAGCAATTGTAAAGTAGTGGATTTATGAAGTATGTGGTTTTGCTCAATGGAAAACAAAGGGATGCGAAACTATATTTCGGTTTATTCGCTAGGCTTTTTTAGGATGTTTGATTGTTTTTTTATGCAATTTACAAGCTTAAATTTGCCTTTGAAAGTCGTTCAGACTAAGCATTTAATAGCGAAAAAGTAAATTTGTCGAAAATATATCTAAAAATTTAGAAAATTTAACAAAATATTTCCTGAATAAAAATAGTGCATAATAGGTAAAAAGTACTTGTTGTGAATAACTAGATTTTAAGTAATTTGTTCTAATAGTTTTTATTGTCATTGTGAGTCCGTTACTAGCGCTAAAAGTTAGTATTAGTAGGCAGAATTTATAATTGATTCGTAATGCGAAGGATATGGAATGAATTAAAAAATGGAATTATTTTAGTTTCAAATTAAAAAAAACGCTACTCCTTGAAATATTTCAAGTGAATAGCGCTTTTTTATTAAACAGAAGGGATTGTTGCAAAATACGGTTCTTGGCCGTGTCGGAAGTAGGTTAAAAGATAGCCGTTTTTTTGTACAATTTTGCCATTTGCAAATTTTTGATAATCTAAATTATGCGGAATGATAAGGGTATGCTTGAATAATTCTTTTTCAGTTAAATTCAAGTTAGCAAATTCTTCGCCTGCAATGGTAGGATTTTCACGTAGAGCAGTGTAAAGTGCTTTTTGCTGCACTTCGGTTGGGCGATCTTTCCACCATAATTTCCGTGGTTGGAATTGCTGTGCCTTTAAATAATCAAGCTGCATTAAGCTTTGGATAACTTGTAAATTAGCACTTTCCACTGTTTCTAAAAACTCTAGTAAACGGCGGAACAAATCTTCAAGCTGGTGACCAATACGTGACCATCCCTTTGTTTCCCAATAAGTTCCGAAGTTTTGGAAGAAATCAAATGGTGTATCAAATACTTCTGTTACTAAATATTCGATTGTATGATCCATTCGGTGAGCATTCCAATATTTTTCGAGTACATCTTCCGCATGTTTAATACGAACAATATCATCAAAGTTTAAGACATTATTCGAAAAAATTTCATATGGAGCTAAGTCCACATACGTATAGCCAAACTTTTCAGCCTCCAAACGTAGACCTGTACCACGCAATAGCTTTAAAAAGCCTAACTGTAATTCCTCAGGGCGCATAGCAAAAACATCATTAAATGTTTGTCTGAAGCTACTATAATCCTCTTCTGGTAGGCCAGCAATTAAATCTAAATGTTGATCGATCTTGCCGCCATTTTTGACCATTGTTACTGTACGCGTTAATTTTTCGAAGTTTTGACGTCGCTGTACTAGTGTGTTTGTTAAATCATTTGTAGATTGTACACCAATTTCAAAGCGGAAAAGCCCTTTTGGTGCATTATCATTTAGAAATTGAATAACTTCGGGACGCATTATATCTGCTGTTATTTCAAACTGGAAGACTACACCTGGCTGATGTTCATCTATTAAAAATTGGAACATTTCCATTGCATAGCTACGGCTAATATTAAATGTACGATCGACAAATTTAATAGTTCGTGCACCATTATTCATTAAATAACGAATATCTTCTTTTATACTTTCTCTATTGAAATAGCGTACGCCCACTTCAATAGAAGATAAGCAAAATTGACAGCTAAAAGGACAGCCTCTGCTTGTCTCAATGTATTGAATTCGCTTGCTTAGATGTGGTAGATCTTCTTCAAAGCGGAATGGGCTCGGCAATTCACGTAAGTCAATTTTAGGTGCTTGCGCGTGAATTCGAACTTTACCGTCCTCTAAGTAACAAATGCCTGGAACATCTTCTAAAGGTATTTCTCCATGCAAATGGTGTAGTAACTGCTTAAATGAAGTTTCTCCTTCGCCCATGACAATAAAATCAACTTCTTCTATACGACGTAACCAATGATGGACATCGTAAGATACTTCAGGTCCGCCTAGCAAAATTTTAACATTTGGACAAACCGTTTTTAACATTTTAATAACGTGTATTGTTTCTTCAATATTCCAAATATAGCAACTGAAACCTACGATATCGGGGTTTTTTTGAAATAAATCTGATACAATATTAAATGCAGGGTCTTTAATTGTGTATTCTGCAATGACAGGATTGTATTCAGGTAAAGCAGCACTTTTTAAATAACGCAATGCTAAATTTGTGTGGATATATTTTGCGTTTAAAGTAGTTAAAATAGTATTCATGCATTAATCTTCCTTTCACTTTCTAATTGTAACAGTCAAGTAGCTGACAAACAATATAATCCTTTAGACCTATTTATTTTGTGAACGGTTCGTGAAATAATTTTAAATACTTAAATTTACTAAATTTTGTAATAATAGAATCGTACAGTCATAAAGTATAGTAAAGGCTCAAAATTCGAATGAGAGGTTTTTTACTCTTTTGAAAGGTTCGGTGAGAAAGTTGAAGCAAAATGATATAAATCAATGTTTTGGAAATCTTATGAAAAGTACTTCGTCACCAACACTTATTCTAAATAAATCAGGGAAAATTTTGAATTGTAATGAGGCAGCTATTAAACTTTTTGATCTTAATTCATCATTTAAAGGTTATATAACAATGGACGAGCCATCCAATATTAAGTGGGCTAAGTTCGTTAAGGAGCTACAAAGTGAGTTAAGATCAGAAGAAATATTTAATATTCGTAAAAATAACAACGATCTAGAAATGATGTCCTTTAAATGTTTCTATGATCCAAACACAGAAGAAATAGTCGCACAGCTATCAACTATCAATAATGACAGAGCGATTGAATTATATGTTAGCAAGGAACAGGAACGTTCACAATCCTTCAGTGCATATGATCATTTACCCTATGCTGTTATTGTGAGTGATGCGAGTGGGATTATTCTTGGTTTAAACAAATATGCAGAAATGTATTTAAAAATAGAAAAATCGCAGCTTCTTCATAAAGCGCATCAACATATATTTGACTCATTTACAATGAAGAATGGACAAATTACAACATATTTATCCAAATTGATGGGTGAAAAACATGCCAATATTCATGTCGTAGATGAAACCCAAGTAAGCAGAACTTGCTATTACGAAATCTCAAGTGTTTTCGATGAATATAATAATATTATCGTTACAGTTATTAATGATGAAACTGAGAAAAAGCAGTTGCAACATAAAGTGGAGCATCAAGAAGCATTAAATGTAGTTGGACAAATGGCGGCAAGTATTGCACACGAGATTCGTAATCCCTTAACGTCTTTAAAGGGCTTTACGGAACTTTTAAAGCTGAATGCAGATGAGGAATCGCGCATGTATTTATCTGTCATCGATAGTGAGCTACAACGGATGGAGCAAATTTTGTCAGAATTGTTAGTTTTGTCGAAGCCGACAAGCATGAAGATCGAATTAATCGAATTAGATCAAATTGTAAAACAAGTAATCGAATTTATGTTACCAGATGCTTTGATGAAGAAAATTATGATTCAATATATTCCTACTGCTACAGAAGTGTATATTGGAGGCAATGAAAATCGTCTAAAGCAAGTATTTATGAACCTTATAAAAAATGCGATGGAAGCGATGCATAATGGCGGTACAATTACGGTAGAAATGAATGTTATTGACTGTACGATTGTAGAATTAATGATTAAAGATGAAGGCAGTGGTATGGATAGTAAAACAATCCAAAACCTATTCCAACCTTTTTACACGACGAAATCATCAGGGACAGGACTAGGCCTTGCATTCGTGAAAAAGGTCATCGAAGAGCATGAAGGTATAATAGGCGTACAAAGTGAAGTACAGAAGGGGACATGCTTCCATATGCAGTTTCCAGTTTACACATTCAATCAATTGGACTCGTTAGATGTTTCTGCGAAGGATTCTGCGTATTTAGTAACCTAAATACAGTGAAAATTATTTCAATAGTGCGCTATTATTGATTGCTTTTGACAATGCTTTTCAAAAGTCGCTATAATGACATGTATAAAGAGCGAATTGAGAGGACTAGGTTATGACGTCAGAAGAAGATTTAAAGCAAACTTTAAAATTATATATTGTATTATCCCGTGCCCATAAAGCAATTAATGAGATGACAAATCATTTTTTTCAAGAGAATGGTCTGAATCCTACTGAATTTGCGGTTTTAGAACTCCTTTACCATAAAGGGAGACAACCATTACAGCAAATCGGTAATAAAATTTTACTTGCCAGTGGGTCTATTACGTATGTAATTGATAAGCTTGAAAAAAGAGGCTATCTTTTACGAGTTTCCTGTCCATCAGACCGTCGCGTTACCTATGCAGAAATTACAGCGGAAGGTGAAGCGTTTATGGGCGAATTATTTCCAAAGCATGAACAACATCTACATGAATTGATGAGTGCTTTATCAGTCGAGGAAAAAGATCAAGCAATAGGCTTATTAAAAAAATTAGGACTATCGATTAAAGACTTGTCTTATTAAAAAGAGTTGTCTCAAATGGATTTTGAGGCGATTCTTTTTTCTATGCCCAAATATAGGATGTTAAAAAGGAACATAACATAGTTTTTGGCAAGGAATCGATTTTAATAGCTATTTTTGCCTGTTAGAAAGGTTTTTTAAGGGGATGACTCCGTCGCCCTATGTTTTTTGTTAGTGAATAGAAGAAAGGCCTTAGAATGAATTCTAAGGCCTCAGACTGTAGACAAACTCGAAAAATTTCGAGTTTGCCTACAGTCTTTTTTCATTTTAAAATAAAAATAGATGTCTACTGCCGTTGATTTCCGCTACGTTCGGGCGCTTTCCGCGGGCACACACGTAAGCCGCAACCCTCGCTAACGCGCGGTTTGTTGCGTCTTACGTTCTGTGCTTTCCCGCAGGAGTCGCCCGCCCTTCGCTCCAATCAACTTGATATGAATTGCTATCAATCAACTATAAATAAAATAATCTATTTGAGGTGATGGAAAATGATGTCGAAAAATCAAATCAATGAACGTGACCAATTAGAAATGCTGACAATTGACCAATTGGTGCCACAAGACCATTTAGTTCGAAAACTAGAGGCAGCGATTGATTTTTCGTTTATCTATCCATTAGTCGAAAACCTCTATTCATCTTTAGGGCGTCCAAGTATTGACCCCGTTGTTCTCTTTAAAATGACCTTTATTCAATACGTTTTTGGTATTCGCTCTATGCGTCAAACTATCAAAGAAATTGAAACGAATATGGCCTATCGCTGGTTTTTAGGTTTTGGCTTCCATACAGAAGTTCCTCACTTCTCTACCTTCGGTAAAAATTATGCACGACGCTTCCAAGACACAAATGTGTTTGAACAGATATTCTATCGTATTCTAAAAGAAATTATGAATCGAGGGCTCCTTCATGCGGACCATGTATTTATTGATTCGACGCATGTAAAAGCGAGCGCCAATAAACGAAAGTATGATAAAAAAGTCGTTCGAAAAGAAACACGTGCTTATGAAGAGAAACTCCAACTGGAATTAAATATTGATCGTGAGGAAAACGGAAAAAAGCCCTTCCCTCCAGAGAAATTTGAAAAAGATGAATGGAAAGAAATCAAAGAAAGTACGACAGACCCTGAGAGTGGTTATTATGTTAAGGATGAACGGACTAAGCAGTTTGCGTATTCATTTCATGCAGCGACAGATGAAAAAGGCTTTGTATTAGGAACGATTGTGACTCCAGGAAATGTGCACGATAGCTATGTATTGCAGCCACTTGTTGAAAAAATCATTGAAAAAGTGAAAAAGCCATTAGCGATTGCTGCGGACGCTGCTTATAAAACACCTGCCATCACTAACTTTTTATTAGAGAATCAAATGTTACCTGTTCTCCCTTATACACGTCCTAAAACAAAAGATGGTTTCTTTCGAAAGCATGAATATGTGTACGATGAGTACTATAATTGTTATCTTTGCCCACAAGGGCAGGTATTGAAATATACGACAACGACGAAGGAAGGGTATCGCCAATATAAATCGAATCCAACGATTTGTGCGAATTGCCCCTTGCTATCACAATGTACAGAAAGCAGGAATCATCAAAAACTGATTCAACGGCATATATGGGAAACCTATATGGAAGAAGCTGAACATTTGCGCCATTCTTATGATATTAAACAAATTTATGCAAAGCGCAAAGAAACGATAGAACGTGTCTTTGCGGATGCAAAAGAAAAGCATGGTATGCGATGGACAACCTTAAGAGGTCTTAAAAAATTGTCCATGCAGGCGATGATTACTTTTGCTGCCATGAATTTGAAAAAGCTTGCTACTTGGACATGGCAAGCTGCTTCATAGAGAGGAAATGCTCGAAGAGTATGGTCAAAATTAAAGTAAGAACCCATTTTTTACAAAGAAAATAACAAAAAGGGATTAAGAATTCTATTCTTAATCCCTTTTGTCGACAAGCTGAGGCCTTAGAATGAATTCTAAGGCCTTTTAAATAATTTATATTATTTTTTAGAAATAGTGGCTGCCATGGCAAGCATTGCAGCAGTTAAATCTTGTTTATCATTATCATGAATTGTTAATTTTGTAATGAGTCCATCTTTTTCAAATACGACACCCACTACTTTTTCTGTATCAAAGTCTACAACATAGCCTTCGATATTTTTAATATCCTTAAATGCAGAAAGTTCTTCAGCAGATAATGGTACTGTGCCTCCAACTGCATTCATGTAGTCTTGCATAGATGTTTTTACAGCATCATAGCTTGTTTCAGAAGCATTTGTAGCTTCAATACGCATAAATACTTCATCATCAGCATTTGATACTAACATGTCTTTTCCTGGTTCTTCTTGAGAAAGCGTAAATTCAGGTAGTTGTTGGAATTTATAGCCTTGATCCACACTATCAGATTCAGTTGCTGTTTCCTTTTTGTCGACACCATTTTGAACGTATTGCACTTCTTGTTCTGGTTTAGCTTGTGTGTCTGTATTGGCATCATTTGATGTAGGCGTTTCTTGCTTGTCATCGCCTGCAGTTTCATTGTCAGATGGTTGTTGTGAGTTCGCTGGTTCATTTTGTTCAGCATCTGATTGTTCTGTCTTATCAGAGGTATTACACCCCACGAATATAACAGCTGTTAGTAATAATGCAAGCATTGAAAATAATTTTTTTTGCATGAAAAGCCCTCCTTTTCTATATTAAACGCTAATAAAAGATAAAATGTTTCCAATTTTTTTTGTTATGATGTTAAAGGTAACACTAAAAACAACAGTAGAACAAAAACAACATGGGCCACAATAACTAACGGCATACTCTTGCGCCATTCATAAATAAAGCCCCAAATAAGACTTGTAACAAGAGCTGCAACTATACCTAGCTTAAAACCACTAAATGCAATTGAGATGGAACATAAAATGGCTGTTACGACCACTGCTAAAACAGGGCGCATAAAACGCTTTAATTGTTGTTGTACGTATCCACGCCAAAATAGTTCTTCGCCAATGGCAACAATAAACACAAGTAAAATATAGTGCCAAATATTTTGTGGACCGTAAACAGTTAAAAACTTTTTCACAGTTACTACTAGCCGATCATTTATATATGGAGCGAGCCAATAACCAAAACGTATAATGCCATATGTGATAGTACCATACCCTATGCCGAAAATTAGAAACTTCCAAGTAGGCAATTGATCTTCAATCGTACCTGAAAGAATAGCAATAGCTATACATACGAGCAGTGTGAATGCATACAAGTACCAAAATACAGCTGGATTAGCAAATGTGAAAGCAAGCATACCATAAACGAATAATAAAGAAAGGAGAAGTATTATTGTTTGTTTCGAATTTGTTTGCATAATTCGACCTCCATACTTTAATTTTACCAAAAAAATAGTCCCTAATCATCTATAAAGACAAAAAGGGACTATTCAGAATATTAAGCTTCACTTGCATATAAGATTTTGTAACGTTTATGGTTGACGACCGTTTTCTCTTCAATTTCAAGGGAATCAAAATTCTCCATATATGTTAGATCAACGATCACCGAATTTTCATTTACTTTTTCAACAATACCTTGCAAACCATTTTTAAACTCGATAATATTTCCAACTTCAGCTATTTTCACAGACAGTCAGCTCCTTCATCGACTAATAATATACAGTTTGCATGAAAAAAAGGAAAACGTAAAGCTTTTTTTGAATAATTCATAATTTTGATACACAAAATAAAGAAAGAGAAGGGAATAGAAAAAATGGAACAATATGAAAAAATACTTAAACAATTACAAGAGGGAGAAATACAAAGTATTGAAATTACGAAAGACCAATTTTATGAGTTTCGTGAAGTATTAGTGAAGCACCCGCTATTTAAACATTTTAGAGGTGAAGCAAAACAAAATGGGATTATCATCTATACTTATTTGGAAATTCCTAGGAGTTAAATTTGTCGAACATTGTCGTAACTTAATGCTGTAAGAAATGAAATATAAATGTATAATAATGGTATGATTATTTGTATGTTGGAGGGTTGTATGAATGGTCAATCTACTCTTGAAACAAATGGAACAAACTCGTGAGATGATGATTCGCTCTGGTGTTGAAAACGGGTTACAGAATGCAAAAACCATTCAACTGAGTCGCAGACTAGATCAGTTAATGAATACTTATTATAGACAGACAACATTAGAAGAAGAAGATCAGGATGATTTGTTTCAGTATTCAGAGTAAAACTTTTTAGATTAGATGTTTAAAAATGCATTTACTGGGGAATAGTTAATATGAACACAGCAACATTCTCATTTCCCCCTTTAGAGCAGTGATTCCCATCACCTGCTCTCTTTTTTTTGCTTATTCGGTATATATGCCATACATAATAAAATTAGTACAAGTTTTAAGAAGAATTTGAATTATTGAACTGATTCAACTACACTAAAAACACATCATAAGCTAAGCAACAACTCCTTATAGCTCAGTTTATGGGCAGAGGAAACAATTGTTTAGTTTTACTAAATGAATTAATAGCATTTAAACGCGTAAAATGCGACTACTTTGGCGGAAAGATAAGCGAACGAAGTGCTCGGTGCTTGCCCGCAAATAGTGCATCCTGCTGCGAATGAAATTGATTCAAGTAAAGGAGTCCTTACATATGGGAAAAGAGCGTATTGCATTTATTGGTACTGGTGTTATGGGTGCTAGCATTATCAAACACTTACTGCAAAATGGACATGAGGTCACAGTTTACACTCGCACTAAAGAAAAAGCAGAGCCGTTAATGGCATTAGGTGCTGGTTGGGCTAGTTCGCCAGCTGAAGCTTTTAAAGATAAGGATATAGCGTTAACGATGGTTGGTTACCCAACTGATGTTGAGGAAGTATACTTCGGTGAACATGGTCTATTCAAAACTGCACAGGCTGGCAATATTGTTATCGACATGACAACATCTGAGCCGACGTTAGCGAAGAAGATTTATACCCATGCTCAAACGCTAGGGGTGGAAGCTTTGGATGCACCTGTTTCTGGTGGAGATGTTGGTGCTCAAAATGGCACATTATCCATTATGGTTGGTGGAAATGAACATGCCTTTAATAAAGTTACACCAGTACTACAACAATTTGGAGCAAATATAGTGTATCAAGGTGAAGCAGGTGCAGGACAGCATGCCAAAATGTGCAATCAAATCGTTATTGCATCTGGCATGATTGGTGTATGTGAGTCACTTGCGTATGGCTTAAAGGCTGGGTTAGATTTAGCTACGGTGTTAAAATCTATCTCATCAGGTGCTGCTGGTTCTTGGTCGTTAAGCAATTTAGCTCCACGCATGATGAACGAAGATTTTGCACCAGGCTTTTATATTAAACATTTTGTAAAGGATATGAAAATTGCTTTAGATGAATCAAAGAATATGGGTATTTCTTTACCAGGACTAGCATTAGCTTATGAAATGTATAACAAGCTGATCGCTGAGGGCTATGGTGACAATGGTACACAGGCTCTTTTAAAGTATTATCAATAGACAGTAATAAAAGAGAAAGTGTTAGATTGATGCAATCAATCTAACACTTTTTTTGCATTGTTGTTGAGTGCCTGGCACTATTCTTTACTAAAAAGTTGAGAATCTAAAGAAAATCTAGACGCCCCTGCAAGAGCAAAGTATAGAGCTATAGCACCTAATGCTAAATCAAGCTCATAGCCTGCCAATCCATTTTCTCCGATAAACCCAATACTAAGCTTTGCTGTAAAGATAGCAACAATCATTGTCATTGTTAGTAAAGCACCAAAAATCCTTGTTGCAAAGCCTAAAATAAGGGCAACTCCGCCAACTAATTCAATAATCGCAACGATATACGCCATAAAACCTGGTATACCTAGACTATTAAAAAAGTCAGCTGTGTAGCTAATTCCGCCTTGGAATTTTTGAAAACCATGTACTGCAAAAATAATGCCGAGAACGACACGTAAAATAGTTGAACCAATGTTTTGCATAATGTAATTACTCCTTTTCTTCAACTTACATTTCGTAACTTAGTTTATTTTTAAAAACAACTTTTGTCAAGTAACTAAGTAGATTTTAAGAACTGATTTTTAAAAAATGATATAATCTTTTATAGGAACTAGTAATAAAGGGGGGAGTAATATGAATCAAAAAAATATTTGTCCGCGATTTGAAAAAGCACTTATGCTATTGAATCATCGTTGGAATACATTACTTATTTATCAGTTACTTAATGGGCCACAACGATTTTCAACAATTAAAAATCAGTTGAATATTAGTAGTCGGGTATTAACGGAGCGATTAAAGGAGTTGGAGACCGAGCAAATCGTGTTACGTACCGTCATTCCTTCTACACCAGTTGTTATTGAGTATGAGCTTACAGAAAAAGGATATGCCATCACACCCGTTCTAAAAGAAATTGAACAATGGTCTAGTAAATGGGTAACTATTGCTGAGGAATAATATAAAAGATATTCAAGCGAGGGGCTTGAATATCTTTTTTTCTTTCTTTTAAAATGGTTTAGTAAAGGATTAACCAATTTATGGTCTTTTAATAGGTATGTTTGTTATATTGTAAATAATATTAATTTTTATTAAACAAAAGGTATTTTTTAATACAAGTAGGAATTAATTTAATATTATATAAAGGAAAAGGAGGGATTTAATGAAACAGAGGCAAGCAGGGGAAACACAGCATCGCAGTCAGCTAGCACTCTATTTATCATTGCCAATTCTATCATGGGCGTTTTACGATTTTGCTAATACGATATTTTCTTCAAATATTAATACAGTTTTTTTCCCTTTTTATATGGACGAAGTTTTAGGTACGAATGAAGTCATGCAGCAAGTAGCAAGTACATTTATTTCATATGCCAATGCATTAGCAAGCTTTTTTCTAGTAGTTTTTTCACCGCTTTTTGGAGTATGGATAGATCAAACAGGCTATAAAAAGCGATTCATTGTATGGTTCGCATCAATCTCTATTTTATTTACCTTTATGATGGGTGTTTTCGCTAATTTAGAGACAACAACAAATTATTCAGGTGTACCGCTCAGTTTATTTTTAGTCGTTGCAAGTTTTGTCATTGCGAAATTTTTCTTTAATTCGAGTCTCGTATTTTATGATTCGATGATGGGGGATCTTGGAACAAAAGAAGAAATGCCATTAATATCAGGTTATGGTGTCGCAATTGGTTACTTAGGAACTATTTTTGGACTTCTTGTTTATTTATATGTAGGAAACAGTGATTTCCACCGTGCGTTTATTCCAACAGCAATTTTATATTTGTTATTTTCATTACCATTATTCTTTATTAATAAAGATACGCCGATACCGAAGGAACAGCGTAAAGCGGCTAAGTTTTTTGAAGGATACAAAGAAATTATTCTTACATTTAAGGATATGAAGCAACATAAAGCAATTTTTACTTTTATGATTGCTTATTTCTTTTTAAATGATGCAATTGCGACAACAATAGCGATGATGGCTGTTTATGCAACGACTATTGTAGGGTTTTCTTCAGGTCAATTTATTATCCTATATTTAGTTTCCACTGTATCGACAATTATTGGCTCACTTGCATTCGGTTATATTACGAAAGCAATTGGCGCTAAGCGGGCTATTACCATTGTAGCCGTATTAATGATTATTGCATTAACCTTTGCTGTTTTTGCGACAGAACAGTGGATGTTTTGGATTGCTGGCAGTATGTTTGGTATTTCATTAGGCTCAATGTGGGTTACATCAAGAACATATATTATTGAGCTATCACCAGATGAAAAGCGAGGGCAGTTTTTCGGCCTATTTGCCTTTTCTGGTAAAGTGTCATCGATAATCGGACCAGCTGTATATGGAACGGTTACATTATGGATGAAAGATTACGGTACATTAGCAAGCCGCGTTGCATTATCAACATTAATTTTGATGACGGTTATTGGTCTATTGGTTCATCTAAAAGTAAATGATAAAAATGGAAATACCAGATAGGAGAATTGTATCGCCTATGATACAATTGAATTATTATTTGATGTTGATATAGAAAGGAGCGGGGTTGCTTTGGAACATAAAGGCATATTATTAGAAAGTGGCACAAATGAGCTAGAAATCGTTGAATTTGAAGTAGCTAACAATAAATTCGGTATTAATGTTATTAAAGTAAAAGAGATTATTCAACCGATTCCAGTAACGTTTATTCCACACGCGCACCCGCATGTAGAGGGAATTATTCAATTAAGAGGCGAAGTACTACCTGTAGTAGACATGCTACGAGTACTAGGGATACAAAGCGCAGAACGTAATCCACAACAAAAATATATTGTTGCTGAGTTTAATAAACAACGAGTTGTTTTCCATGTAGATAACGTAACACAAATTCACCGTATTTCTTGGAATCAAATTGAAAAACCCTCAGATATGTATCAGGGTGGTACTTCACAAGTCATTGGTGTGATTAAGCAAAACGAACAAATGATTTTATTGCTAGATTTCGAGAAAATTATGGTTGATATTAACCCTGATTCGGGTATAAGTGTAGAGTCAGTAAAAAAACTTGGTAAACGTGAACGCTCAGAAAAACGCATTTTAATTGCTGAGGATTCACCATTATTACGTAAGTTATTATTCGATACGATGAAGGAAGCCGGTTACGAGAATGTAGAGTTCTTTGAAAATGGCCGTGATGCTTATGAATACTTAGAAACATTGGCGAAAAGTGGCAGTAATGTAACTGAGCACATTCAATTAGTAGTAACAGATATTGAAATGCCACAAATGGATGGTCACCATCTTACACGCAAAATTAAAGAGCATCCCGATTTACAAAAGCTACCAGTCATTATTTTCTCTAGTTTAATTACAGATGATCTTCGCCATAAAGGTGATCAAGTAGGGGCAGAGGACCAAATTAGTAAACCCGAAATTGCAGAGCTTATTTTACGCGTTGATCAACTTATTTTATAAAGCTAGTGAAAAGGAACTTCACAATTATAATAATTGGTATCCTGAAATATTAATAAAAAATGAAAGTCGGATACCTTTTAGGTTCCGACTTTTTTTGTATAAATGAAGGGGCTACTTACACAAAATAATGAGACTACCGATTGTTCTATAAAGGAAGTGATTATTTGGATGAATTGAAAACGGCTATTATTGATATTGGCTCGAATACGATTCGTTTAGTACTGTATCAGTATGATAATGAAGAAGGGCTTAGAGAGCTAGGGAATATTAAAACGGTTGCACGTTTACGTACATATTTGCAACCAACTGGTGACATGTCAGAAGAAGGTATACAAGTACTAACAGAAACATTATTAACATTTAAAGCAATGCTCGATGATTTTGAAATTGTGGATGTGAAAGCTGCTGCGACCGCTGCAATTCGTCAAGCAACGAATCGACAACAAATAATAGCGTTAATGAAAGAGAGAACTGGTATACAAATAGAGCTGTTGTCTGAGGAGGAAGAGGCGTATTTCGGTTATGTTGCTGTAGCACATTCCATTGGCACACTTTCTGCTGTGACCATTGATATTGGTGGAGGAAGTACGGAAATAACATTGTTTAAAAATAAAGAACTGATTGAATCTTTCAGCTTTCCTTTTGGAACGGTGTCGTTAAAGCAACGTTTCGTTAAAGGTGACATTATGAATAGTAGTGAAAAGAAAGAACTAATTGCATTTGTGAAAGAGCAATTTAAAACACTTCCTTGGATTCAGCAAGTCGGCTTACCGATTATTGCGATTGGTGGCAGTGCCAGAAATATTGCGCAAGTTCATCAGCAACGACATCAATATCCCATTGCCAGTGTGCATGGTTACGAAATATCTAAAGGTGATTTAGATCAGCTTAGTTTGTTTTTAGGAAGTTTAAGCTTTCAAGAATTAAAACACTTAGATGGATTATCGACAGACCGCGCAGATATTATTGTACCTGCCTTAGAGGTGTTCCGCGTACTTATGGACATTGTTGGTAGTGAAGTGTTCCAACTAACGAAAAAAGGTTTACGAGAAGGGCTTATTATCCATCGTATTTTGCAAAAGGATGCCAATGCTTTTGATAAGTATAATGTGTTTGAGGGAAACGCTAGAAGGTTAGCTAGGCAGTATGGTCGCTCTGAGGAAGAAGTTGATTATTTAATGCACCTAGCAGACCAATTATACCGTGAGTGTTGTCATTTAAAATTTTTACAATTTGACGAGTCAGATTGGCAATTGTTGAGAAAGGCAGCAAAGATATTTAATATCGGGGAATATATCGAGTTAAGCTCTGCGAGTCAACATACCTTTTATTTAGTTGCCAATCAATCCATTGATGGATTAAACCATAAAGAACGACTAAAACTTGCACTTTTAGCATCATATAAAAATAAAGATTATTTTCAACGATTTGCTGCACCTTTTATAGAATGGATGAGTCGCGAAGAATATCGTAAAATGCGTGATTTCGGTTCATTGTTAAAATTTGTCTATGCGTTAAATGTATCAAAGAGAAATATCGTGCATGCGATTGAACTGCAACCTAAGGACAATTTTGTTCAGTTAAACATCTATGTTAAAAAAAATGCGGCTGCTGAAAAATATCAAGCCAATCGTCATAAAAAACATTTAGAACGTGCTCTAAAAACACCAATTAAAGTAAATTTCATTGAAGAAGGGTGGAACCAAGATGACAACGGAAGTAACGAACAACCGCTTACATGAAGATGAATTTTCAGAAGCACATAGCCGTTTACTCGAAGAAATTGCAAAGCCTCAATATTATAATAATCGGGAATTAAGCTGGCTGGCATTTAATGAGCGTGTTTTAGAAGAAGCAGAGGATGTCAATAATCCTCTGCTGGAACGTCTGAAGTTTTTAGCGATATTTAGCTCCAATTTAGATGAGTTTTTTATGGTGCGCGTAGCAGGGCTACAGGACCAAGTGCGTGCAGGCTTTCATAAACCTGAAAATAAATCAGGCTTAACACCGAAAGAACAATTAGCGAAAATTGCTGAGCGTACACAAGCTTTAGTACGTCGCCAAACAGAAGTATACAGACATTTAATATATGATTTATTGCCACAGCATAATGTACATATTGCGGACATGAAGGATTTAAATAGTACGCAAAAAGCATTTATTAATGAAATGTTTGCTGAGACAATTTTCCCTGTACTCACACCTGTTGCAGTAGACGCTTATCGACCATTTCCAACATTGCTTGGAAAAACTTTAAATTTACTTGTACTATTGGAACAAGATGAAACAGATTTTGAAAGCCGTGAAAAAGTGGCAATAGTGCAAGTACCATCTGTATTGGATCGCTATATTAAAGTACCTTGTGCTGAGGGAGAAACGGTTATTGTACTTCTTGAGGATGTTATTGTTGCCCATATTGAAAAGCTTTTTTATGGGTACAGTGTTAAATCTGCACAGGCGTTCCGTTTAACACGTAATGCGGATTTAACGATTCATGAAGAAGGCGCACGCGATTTACTCGTGGAAATTGAAAAAGAGTTAAAGAAACGCAAATGGGGAGTCGGCAGTCGCCTTGAAGTACGCGTCGGAGAAATGAATGAAGAAGTCCTTGCTTATTTATTAGAAGAGTTTGAAATCGAAGAGAACGATGTTTTTCATATTGATGGTCCATTGGATTTAACATTTATGTTTTCGTTTGTGAAAGGTATTTCTGTAGGACGAGAACATTTAGAGTACGAAAGCTTTATCCCGCAGCCACCTTTAGATTTACAATCAGATGAAAATATTTTTGAGAAAGCATTACAACAGGACATTTTTTTCCATCATCCATATGAGTCATTTGCACCGATTGTGGACTTTATTTCAGAGGCCGCTATCAATCCCAATGTATTAGCAATAAAGCAAACATTGTATCGGGTTAGTGGTAATTCCCCAATAATACAAGCATTAAAACTCGCGGCTGAAAATGGTAAGCAGGTGACCGTTTTAGTAGAGCTAAAAGCCCGCTTTGATGAAGAAAATAATGTACATTGGGCGAAGCAACTGGAACAAGCAGGCTGTCTTGTTATATACGGTATGAATAATTTAAAAACACACTCTAAAATAACGCTAGTAGTGAGTCGTCGAAATGGAAAAATTGAACGTTTTGTACATCTTGGCACAGGAAATTATAATGATGCCACAGCCAAAATTTATACGGACATGGGCATTATAACGTCTGATAAGGAATTTGGTATCGATGCAACAAACTTCTTTAATTATTTAAGTGGCTATACGGAAAAGCCTACTTTTAATCATTTAGTCGTTGCTCCATTCGATATTCGTGATGAATTTATCCGTTTAATGGATGAAGAAATTAGCTGTCATAAGAAATACGGTAATGGGTTTATTCGCGCTAAAATGAATTCATTAACGGATAAGGATTTAATGATGAAGCTTTACGAAGCCTCCATTGCTGGTGTAAAAGTGGAGCTTATTATTCGTGGTATATGCTGTATACGGCCAGGTATACCGAACATTAGTGACAATATCACCGTCACAAGCATCGTTGGTCGATTCCTGGAACATTCACGGATTTATTGGTTCCATCATAATGGTGAAAATAAAGTGTATTTATCTTCAGCAGATATGATGACAAGAAATATGATAAAACGAGTTGAAATTCTTTTCCCTGTCTATTCAATTGAAGCAAAAGCCCGTATTATGGATATTATGAACAAACAACTTGAGGATACAGCAAAGGCTCGTATTCAAGATTCCAATGGAAAGTATCATTATAAAGAATTTGATCGAAGCGAAGACCCTATTAATAGTCAGGAAATTTTCTTAAAGGATGCTCTAAAGCCTACGCTAGATGAAGAATAAATAATAAGCGTACTAGACGACTTAGAGTAAACACGCTACCTAGAGAGGGATATAATGAAAAAATATAGAGATAATGTAGCGCAATTCGCAAACTATCGACAGATGGCAATGCTTAATCCGTTTGATGCAGTTATATGCTTGAAAAAAGCTAATAATGGGGAATTTGAAATAGTTCACTATAACGATAAACTCCCATTTTCAGTGTTGCAGGATGTGAAAGCAACGAAAGCAGACCAATTCTTTACTAAGCAATGTTGGCAACAATTATTGAAAATCGTGCAACAAGAATTTAACATTGCGCGTAAGATGGAGCTTTATTCAGAGACAGAGCAAATGAAAAAAACATTTGCTGTAAGTGTACAGCAATTGGAGGCATCACTGATAGCTGTTATTTTACGTGAAGAACAGAAGGATACGAAGCCTTATTTGCAATTCGTTGAACAACATGTATGTCCTGTGCTGACGACTGATTTACAAGGTCATATTATCCATCAAAACGTCGCTGCTACGTCTGTATTGTCGAGTGAACATCACAGTCTAATAGGACTTGATATTTTTTCATTATTAGAGTGCAACTATGTAAACGAAGTACAATTATTATTTGCTAAATCGATTGAGGGCGCTACATTGGACATGCCTAAATGTTTATTTAAGCGTAATTTACTAAGTAGCGAGCCATTTTATTTACGTATCCATCCAACTTATTTTAACGGTGAAATAATAGGAGTTCATTTTTTTGTAAAAGACCCGAAATCGTTTATAAATGATCATGATGCCTTTTATTATTTAGCGTTAAAGGATGAACTAACAGGTATTTGGAATCGTAGAGCATTTAAAGAGCATTGGCTACAGCATTTGAACGATAATCAAAATGAGCATCAGCAAGCAACAATTATTTTAGTAGATATAGATCGCTTTAAAAAATTTAATGAGTCCCTTGGTGAAAGCAAGGGTGATGAGCTAATGCGGATGTTTAGTCATAGACTTCGTGAACTTTGTTACGCAAAATGCGCACTATATCGTTATAATAGTGACGAATTTATTTTTATTCTAAAGGATGCAACAATTGACAAAATCGAGCAATTAGCGAATTCAATATTAGACTCATTGAAACAGCCTTTTATGATTGATGAACAAGAGTATTTTATCAGTGTTTCAATCGGTATCTCGTTAAGTCCAGCTGATGGCAAGGATATAGAAACGCTTGTGAGAAAAGCCGATCAAGCATTATTTTCGGCTAAGGAGCATGGGCGTTCACATTATCGCTATTATCGTGATGATATGACAAATGTGTTTCCAAATGAGGCATTGATGGAGGCTCATTTACGTCGTGCGATCGAGTTTAATGAGCTAAGTATCCATCTACAACCACAGATGAATTTAAATGATAATAGCATTAATAGCTTTGAGGCATTATTACGATGGAATAATCGTAAATTTGGTTTTGTTTCCCCAGCGCAATTTATACCAATTGCCGAGGCGACAGGCTTAATTGTTGAAATTGGTGATTGGATTATTAATGAGGTTTGTCGCTATCAAAAAGAATGGAGTGCGAAAGGCTATCGCCCAGTCCGAATCGCGATAAATATATCGCCAAAACAATTTAGAAAAGAAAACTTTGCTCGCAAGATTAAAGCAACACTAAAGAAATATAATGTGGCACCACAGTTAATTGAAGTAGAAATTACTGAAAGCTCAATGACCAATGTTCATGAAACATATTCAATCCTAACGGAACTGAAGCAGCTAGGGGTATATGTTTCGGTAGATGATTTTGGTACGGGTTATTCATCACTTAGCTACTTGAAACGTTATCCAATCGATATTATAAAAATTGACCAATCGTTTATTGCTGATATCGAAAAGGATGATAAAAATGAGGCGATTATTAAAGCAATTATTTCCATGTCTCATAATTTAGGGCTTGAAGTAATAGCAGAAGGCATTGAGGAACCGTCACAAGTAGCATTTTTAAAACGTCATCGTTGTCAAAAAGGGCAGGGCTACTTATACAATAAACCTTTGCCTGTTGAAACGATTGTTGCACAATATTTTGTAGGGTAATTGATATCACATTGCCGTTGATTTCCGCTATGGGCGGGCGCTTTCCGCGGGCACAACGTAAGCCGCAACCCTCGCTAACGTGCGGAATGCCCGCGTCTTACGTTTTGTGCTGTTCCCGCAGGAGTCGCCCACCCTCTGCGCCAATCAACTAATTAACAAAAAGAGAGCATGAACTATATGCCTTCTGTCAACACAAAGAGCACCTCGAAAATATCGAGGTGCTCTTTTTATAATTTTGCCTATTTTGTAGGATATGCCTTCATGCCATTTAATACAATCGCTGTGAAGTTTGCCATTTCTGACACTAAATCAAATTCCTCGTTATGAATTAACCAATCATAAACATTTGCGCGCATACAACGCTGTATAATTTGTTGCATTTGTTGCGCTTGTAGTTCGTTAACAAACTCTCCTTGCTGCACGCCTTCATCAATATAGCGATTAATTATTTGGAAGATTTTGCGCTGAGGGCTAATTAAATAATGGTTTTGCTCAACTTGATTAGTCATTGCGGCAGAATAGACTGTTCGTAATAAATCTTTGCCAACAACATTCGTCAAATACAACATTTGTTCCTTGTAAAGCGCAAGAATTTTGTCATTTGCTGATAATGTTTGATCAATTTTTTTTTCAACTGTACTATAAAAACTATCAAGCTCCTCGAACTTTTCCAAAATAACATCATATTTAGATGGGAAATGTGTATAGAATGTCCCCTTTGATACGTTACATGCTTTCGTAATTTGTTCAACAGACACATGCTCATAGCCATGCTTATTAAATAATTCTAATGATGTTTTGAGTAACTTTTCCCTTGTTTCTAATGCCTTCTTTTGGCGTGTAGTTAACGAATTCATGCCCTTCTGCCTCCGTAAATAAAATATTCTATAATAATAAAAATCAAATTTATTCAGAAAATATAAAAAATTTAATTGACGCGCTCTATTAAGTTTGTTTATGATTTAAGTGACCGAAGTCAGTGACTGCGGTCATCGAGAGTATCTCGCTATTAATGTTACGATAAAAACGTAAAGTTTGCTAGTGTATCAGCACTTATTATGCAAATCGCAGGAAATGGGGGACTCAAATGAAAGAGAAGTTAGGTTTTATAGGCCTAGGCAATATGGGGTTACCAATGTCGATTAATCTACTTCGTGCTGGTTATGAAGTGTACGGTTTTGACACGAATACGAAAGCAATGGAGCAATTTATTGCAGAAGGTGGTATTGGTCTATCAACAACGAAAGAACTTGCTCAGCACAGTAATGTTATAATGACAAGCTTACCTACACCGCAAGTCGTTGAACATGTCTTCACCTCAGAAGAAGGGATTTTACAAAATGCTCAGCAAGGCAGCCTGCTAATTGATTTTAGTACAGTAAATCCTGAGCTAAATGATGAGCTATATAAGAAAGCGCAATCATTTGATTTACGTTATCTTGGGGCTCCTGTAAGTGGTGGCGTTATTGGAGCAATAAATGCAACTTTAACAATTATGGTTGGTGGAGAAGAAAAAGATTATCAAAGTGGTGAAAAAATTTTCGGAATAGTTGGAAAAAACATCTATCACCTTGGTACATCACCTAGTATCGGTACACGTATTAAGTTACTTAACAATTTAATGATTGGTTTTTATACGCAGGCTGTAGCGGAAACGATTGTCCTCGGAGAAAAAATGGGGATTTCAGCTAATACACTTTACGAAGTATTAAGTAATAGCTATGGTCAAAGTCGTATTTACGAACGTAATTACTTAGAATACATGAAAAATGAAAATTATGAGCCTGGGTTTTCTACGAATTTATTACTAAAAGATTTAAGGCTAGCTAAAAATATGGCTGATGAAGCAGGTGTCCCTCTTCGAATAGGCGAACAGCTAGTCCATCTTTACAATGATATAGCAGCGGAAGGCTATGGTGAGAACGATATGTCTGCAGCTTATTTAAGTTTGAAGGAAAAATGCATTATTAAACAACATTAAACATTAAAGGAGGAAAACAATTATGACAACAGCACAAGAAGTGAAAACATTAACGCATTTTATCGGTGGAGAAATGATTGAGGGGCAAAGCGGTCGGTATGGTTCGGTTTATAATCCTACAACAGGTGATGTCATCGCGAAAGTTCCGCTAGCAACGGTAGAAGAGACACGTGAGGCAATTGCTAAAGCGCAGGAAGCATTCCCTAAATGGCGTGATACATCTGTATCCAAACGTGCGGAGGTTGTACTAAAGTTCCGTAATTTAGTGACAGATAATATGGAAGAATTATTACAAATAATTTGTACGGAAAGTGGTAAAACGATTGAAGATGCAAGAGGTGAAATTACACGAGGGCTAGAGTCCGTGGATTTAGCAATTGGTGCTCCTCATCTAGTGAAAGGTGAGTACTCTGTTAACGTCGGTGGTCAAATTAATGCCTATTCAGCCAAGTATCCATTAGGCGTTGTAGCAGCAATTTCTCCATTTAATTTCCCAATTATGGTGCCGTTAGCACAAACAAGTATGGCTATTGCTGTAGGGAACGCCGTTGTATTAAAAGCCTCAGAGAGAGTACCGATGACAGCCTTATATGTAAGTGAGCTTTGGAAAAAGGCTGGATTGCCAGATGGTATTTGGACAGTAGTCAATGGCGATAAAGATGCAGTGAATGAGCTTTTAGAAAACCCTATTGTGCAAGCGATTTCATTTGTAGGGTCAACACCTGTTGCTAAATATATATATGAAACAGGGTCAAAATATGGGAAACGTGTCACTGCTTTAGGTGGTGGTAAAAATAATATGGTCGTAATGCCCGATGCAGATTTAGAGCAAGTTGCAAATGCATTTATCGGTGCAGCATATGGGGCTGCATCACAACGTTGTATGGCGATTTCTACAATTATGCCTGTTGGTAAAGAAACGGCAGATCGTTTAGTAGCGATATTAAAAGAAAAAATTACGGCATTAAAAGTAGGCGCTTACACAGATGCAGATACAGACTTTGGTCCAGTTATTTCACAACAATCAAAAGAAGCAATTCTTGCTGCAATCGAAAAAGGACAATCACAAGGGGCAACTGTTGTATGTGATGGTCGTGAGCTAGCTATCGTTAACGAATCAAAAGGGTTCTTTGTAGGACCAACATTATTAGACCATGTAAAACCTGGAATGGAAATTTATGAACAAGAAGTATTTGGACCAGCTCGAAATGTTGTACGTGTTGATTCATTAGAAGAAGCAATCGAGCTTATTAACGAGCACGAGCTAGGAAATGGTGTCACGATCTTTACAAATGATGGGCTTGCAGCTCGAAAATTTACAACAGAGATTGATGTAGGAATGGTCGGTGTGAATGTACCAATTCCAATTCCTGTTGGCTACCATAACTTTGCTGGATTTAAAGGCTCACGTTTCGGTGAGGGGCATATGTTTGGACCAGATCAGGCACGTTTCTTTACAAAAACTAAAACAATATCAGAACGCTGGATGACTAGTAATGCTTCCTCAGCATCTACATTTGCTTTCCCAAGTAATAACGATTAATGCTAAAGAAAAAGTTGTATCCCTTAAGTAAACTTCATATTTTTTTATAACAAACATCAAGGGAGCTGTAGGCGGCGACTCCCGCTGCTTGATAGCAGAAAGTAACTGCCTGCAGCTTACTGATACGAATATATGAGATGTAACATAGCACTTTCTATACAAAGATAGGTGGGATGTGAATGTTAGCGTATATTGGACTTTTTGGTAGTTTAGCACTTTTGGTCTTTTTAACAATGAGAGGTGTCAATTTACTTATTTCAGCACCATTAACCGCATTAATCGCAGCTGTAACGAATGGTCTAGCAATCTTTCCACAAACTGCACACGACAATCAAGCAAATTATTTAACGAGTTATATGAATGGCTTTACTGGCTTCGTTGGTTCTTGGTATTTAATGTTCATGGCAGGTGCAATTTTCGGGAAGGTGATGGAAGATACTGGTGCAGCGGATAGTGTTTCTAAGTGGATTGTTGAAAAAATTGGCGTGAAATATGCGACTTTTGCGGTGGTGGCTGCAGCAGCAGTTTTAACGTACGGTGGTGTCTCTGTATTTATTGTAGCTTTCTCTGTTTATCCGATGGCTATAAGTTTATTTAAGCAAGCAAATTTCCCACGTCGCTTTATTCCTGCGGCACTTGGCTTAGGTTCTGTGACCTTTACGATGACATCTGCAGGTTCACCTGAGATTCAGAACTGGATTCCCATTGAATATTTACATACTTCACCATATGCAGGTTGGGAAGTGAGTATAGTCGTCGCGATTTTTATGGGGGTTGGAGGGGCGCTATGGCTAAATTGGATGATTAAGCGTGCAGTGAAAAATGGGGAAGTATTTATTGAGCGCTCAACGGATCCAGTAGTTGACGAAAAGAAGAAGCTTCCTAGCCCTATATTAAGCTTAGTGCCTCTTTTAGTCGTGTTAGTGATTTCGTTTATTTTCCACGACTCACTTGGCACATCGGCTTTAATCGTTGCGCTAACGAGTGGTTGTATTATGGCGTATTTAGTAAGTTATAAATATTCAAAGTCTGTAAGTGCGACACTTGCAGCAGGTGCTATGGGTGCTGTTGTAGCTATTGCAAATACGGCAGCAGTAGTCGGCTTTGGAGGCGTTGTAAAAGCTACACCATCATTCGTAGCAACTGTAGATTTAATGACCAATATTCCTGGTAATCCTTTGATTGGCGGTGCTATTGCAATTGCTGTTATTGCAGGCTTAACAGGGTCAGCCTCAGGTGGGCAAACGATTGCGATGCCATTACTTGCTCCACACTATATTGACATGGGCGTAGATACAGAAGCATTACACCGAACAATCGCGATAGCTTCTGGCTCCCTTGATTCATTGCCACATGGTGGTTACGTTGTGACGACGATAAATTCTGTCTGTAATGAGAAACATCAAGATGCCTATTTGCCTTTCGGTGCATTGACAGTCGTTATACCAATTATTGGTACAATCATTGCAATACTATTATTTTCAATTGGAATGTAGGAGGGAAACGAAGTGATAGATGGCAAAACAGTATTTATTACTGGCGCTGCACGTGGAATTGGTCTGTCAATCGCTCAAGCATTTGCTGAGCAAGGGGCGAATGTTGTTATTTCAGATATGAATGAGCAACGTTTAGCTGAGGCAGTAGAACAAAATCCACGATTAACAGCTTTTACATGTGATGTTACAGATGAACAAGCAGTTAGCGATGCAATCGCTTTTACAATTGAGAAATTTAACACTCTTGATATTTTAATAAATAATGCAGGGTTCCAACATGTTTCTTATATCGAGGATTTTCCGACTGAAGTCTTTGAACAAATGCAAAAAGTAATGCTTGTTGCACCATTTGTCACAATGAAATATGCATTACCTCATATGAAGAAAAATACATTTGGTCGCATTATTAATATGGCGTCAATAAACGGTGTTATTGGTTTTGCTGGTAAAGCAGGATACAATGCTGCAAAACATGGGCTAATAGGATTAACAAAAGTCGCGGCACTTGAAGTAGCCAATGATGGCATTACTGTAAATGCTATATGTCCAGGATATGTGGATACAGAATTAGTCCGAAATCAGTTTACAGATTTAGCGAAGACGCGAGGTATCCAAGTAGAAGAAGTACTAGAGCAGGTGTTATATCCACTTGTCCCTCAAAAGCGCTTGCTAGACGTTTCAGAGATTACTGGACTTGCTCTCTATCTAGCTAGTGATGTAGCAAAAGGCTTAACTGGTCAGGCGATAGTGTTAGATGGTGGTTATACTGCTCAATAATGGGGGAGAGATGCGTTATGATTCAAACTAAAACAACTTTCACTGTAAATTCTCCAGGGACGATTATTTATGGAAGAGATGCATTCGAAGAGGTTGGGGTATATGCTAAAAAACTAGGTACGAAGGCACTAATCGTTAGCGATCCAATAATGGATAGCTTAGGGTTTGTCAATCAATGTAAGTCATTATTGACAGCGAATGGTTTGGAAGCGGTTTCGTATTTAGGGGTAACAACTGAGCCAGTAGATACGTATGTAGCAGAAGGTCTTGAAATTTTGCTATCTGAGCAATGTGATGTCATCATTTCTGTTGGTGGCGGAAGTTGCATTGATACAGCGAAAGCGATTGCTGTTGTAGCAACAAACGGTGGATACATTGGTGATTACATGAAAATGGCGAAAATCGCTGAGCAAGCACCTATTCCACATATAGCAGTCCCGACTACAGCAGGCACAGGCTCTGAAGCAACAGATGCTACCGTTATTACCAACACGACAAATGATGTAAAAATGATGATAAAACAAGCAGCTTTTATGCCACCAGTTGCAATTGTTGACCCAATGTTAACGATAACTTCTCCACCAGCCATCACAGCGGCGACTGGCATTGATGCATTAAGCCATGCAATTGAAAGCTATTTATCACGTTTAGCACATCCATATTCAAATGTACTGGCATTATCGGCGATGGATTTAATTATTCATAATATGTTAAAAGTTTATGAGCATGGTGATGATATCGATGCGCGAGAGGCGATGTCTCTAGGCTCGATGCAAGCAGGACTTTCGTTTTCCAATGCGTCAGTAGCTTTAGTGCATGGGATGTCGCGTCCTATAGGTGCACTCTTCCATGTGCCTCATGGAATTTCAAATGCAATGCTGCTACCAGCGGTATTAGAATATACGAAGGATGCATGTGTAGAACGGTTAGCGGACATAGGCCAATTCTTTAACAAAGATGGACAGTGCGGTACACAAGAAGAACTAGCAACTTTAGCTATCGAATCAATAAAAGAACTATGTAAAAAGATGGGGATCGGTAATTTACGCCAATGGGGTATCGAGGAGGAAGCTTTTTATGCAGCAATTCCAAAAATGGCAACCGATGCAATTGCAAGTGGTAGCCCAGGAAATAACCCTAAAGTGCCCACACAGGACGAATTAATGGAGCTATACAAAATTGCCTATCATTATGAATTTTAAACAATTCGAGTCAGAGTGTCTTCCTTTATGCAATAGAGGAAGGCACTTTTTATTTGAAAATTTATGTTGAAAATAAAAAGGAGTTGATATTTCATAAAATTAGACGTCACATTCATGCTTGTGTCATTATAATGCAATTAAAAAGGAACTATTACTTTGAAAATCATATTATTTTGAAAGTGGTAGTTTCTTTTGTTAAATAATAGAATTTATAAATATACTTAAATAATCACTTATATTGTAGACAAACATAGTAAAACTTTGAGTTTGTCTACAGTATTTTTTAATTTAAAATACATAAATAAGTTAGGAAAGTATGAAAAGATAGTGAATACACTTCTATAAAAAAAGAGTTTTGTAGAATTAATATGACATTTACGAGAAAATATAGTAAAATAAAATGAATGAGTATTCATTTTTTTGAAAAAAAAGGGGGAAGTAGAATGTTGCAGGGGAAAACAATTATTATTACTGGTGGATCAAGTGGTATGGGGCTTTATATGGCGAAGCAATTCGTATCAGAAGGGGCAAATGTAGTTATTGCTGGTCGTAATGAAGAGCGATTAGCAAAGGCAAAGGAGTTTATATTAGAAGCTGGAAAAACAATTGAAACATTCCAAATGGATGTTCGTATACCAGAGCAGGCTGAGGCAATGGTTGCGTTTGCTGTTGATAAATTTGGCCAAGTTGATGGACTAGTGAATAATGCTGCAGGTAACTTTATCGTTCGGGCAGAGGATTTGACGCCAAATGGTTGGAAAGCAGTTGTGGATATTGTCTTAAATGGTACGTTCTTTTGCTCTTCTGCCATCGGTAAATATTGGATTGAACATAAAATTAAAGGCTCCATTATTAATATGGTGGCAACCTATGCTTGGAATGCAGGCGCAGGTGTAATCCATTCATCTGCTGCAAAAGCAGGCGTATTATCAATGACAAGAACATTAGCGGTTGAGTGGGGAAAACGTTATGGAATTCGTGTAAATGCTATTGCGCCTGGTCCAATTGAACGCACAGGTGGGGCAGCGAAACTATGGGTATCAGAGGAAGCAGCTGCCATGACTCTTGACTCCGTTCCACTTGGGCGAATTGGTACACCAGAGGAAGTAGCGGATTTAGCAACATTCATGATGTCGGATAAAGCGCGTTATATGAATGGGGAATGTGTCACATTGGATGGAGGACAGTGGCTAAATCAATCACCTTTTTAACTTGCTTCAGCAAAAGTATGAATGGTTGAATCCAGTTCAATACACTTGAAGATTTCTTTATTTTGAAAGGGAGCATTTAAAGTCTTGAATAAAATCATTGCATAAGGAAGCGCTGTATTGATGCATACTAAGGACAAAGAAAGGAGTTTTGTCTATGGGTATGTGGTTAATACCAGCTCTAATTGCGATTACAATCATTGCGGTTATTTCCTTTGTATCAACAATGCGAATTGCCAAAATGACTTCAGAGCGGGAATCGGAGAAAGATAAACCGATTTCAGGGACAGTCGAAGAATTTGCAACAATGCTGAATCCAATTGTTTGGGTGTATATTGTTTTTTTACTTTTTTTAGGGATTATGATTTTTTACTACTGGAGTAAAATAGGATATTAACATGATTTACATGAAGTATCACATTTACATGTGGTACTTCATTTTTAATAAAAGCAAAAGCTAAAGTGTTAACTATTATTTTTCCTTAAAATAAAGAAATTATAAGGTGTTTTTTATTATCTTTAATTAAACGTCTAATCGGTGCTGAGCTCAAACATTTGGAGCGACAGCACTTTTTTCTTTTTAACCGTAAATTTGAAATGAATGACATAAACACTCCGTAATATTTTTGAAGCTATAATTGTGTTATGGACATATTACTTTTTTATTATTAGAATAGTTATAATGATAAGGAGTTTATATTATAAGTAATAATATATAATAACAAATTTCTTCAAAAAATTTGCACCATGTGGCGCTCACATAAAAAAATGTAGTGATTAGGGAAGTATAAGAACCAAATATACTGTAGAAGAAAAGGAGAATTATGTTAGAACTTATTTCAAGTAAAATAAAAGAAGCACGTAAGGATAAAGGCATTACACAAGCCGAGCTGGCAGATGGAATTTGTACGCAGGCGATGATAAGTAATTTTGAAAAAGGTGAAAGTGTACCATCTAGTATAGTGTTATTTAAAATTTCTCAAAAATTAAAGTTAGATATTAACTACTTCTTCGGACAAAATTCAATGAAAACTCACCATGATGATAATGAGGAAACAAAAAAACTAATAAGGAAACTAATTAGAAATCGAGATTATCAAGCGATAAACTATATTGTCAAAACTGAAAAAGAAAAGGCGAATTTTAGCAGCAATGAAGACAAACAGTTTTTACTATGGCATGAGGGCATATGTGATTTTTATTTAAATAAAGATAGTGTAAACGCTATAGATATATTAAACACTGCATTAAAATTAACTGGTAAAGAAAATTACACTGAGCAAACTATTAGTATAAATAATAGTATTGCGATCATTTATTTTGAAGTACAACAGTATGAAAATTCTTTAGAGTTCTTCCAAAAATGCAAATCGGAATACGATTTAAGTAATTTAAAAGATAGTGTTTTAAAGATTAGGATTTTATATGGTCTATCTAAAACGTTAGTTGCTTTAAAAAGAGAAGAAGAAGCTATTTTGGAATGTAAAAAGGCAATTAAAATCTGTGTTACAGAAGAGTCACTATATTTATTGGGAGAGCTTTATTTCCAAATAGGTAGAAACTTAGTTATTTTAGATAGGGTCAAGGAGTCAGAACAATATTTTGAGAAAGCGCAGCATATTTTTGAAATTGAAGGAAACTATGAATTCCTTGATGTGATAGAAAAAGTAAAATTGGATTATTTCACTGAAAAACGATAACAATAATGGATTCCTGATTGCAATCTGCTATCGGGAATTTTTTAATAAAAAATATTTATATAAAAATACTTATTGAAAAAATCAAAATATTTATGTATAATATTTCAAAAGGAGGGTAATATATGAAGAAAATAATAGCGCAATTTTTAGTAGTATCTACTCTTTTCGTAACTTTTATTAGTGGACCAACAACTACGCCGACAGCAATGGTGGATAGTCCGAAAAATATTGAAGTAGTCAATATAATAGAAGTTCTGGATATACCTGATTTACCTAGCCAACACTAATCCTATGTTGAAAAGAAGCTATTCCTCCTATACGTGGGGGAATAGCTTCTTTCTTTATTTAGTAGACTTAACGAAATGATGAAATGCCTCTTCTTCTTCAACAAAAGGGTTATGACTACTTTTTTCAAATATCGTTAAGCTAGAATGGTTAATTGCCCTGGCAATTTCTTCAGAAAAAACTAAAGGGCATTGTGTATCAAACCTTCCGCAATAAATAAAAGCAGGTATGTTTATTGCTTTTAATCTATCAGTGACATCATAGTCTTTTAATTCAGTAGTTATAAAATAATCTAATCTTTTGTTTACTGCCTTTCCACTATTAGGTCGAGACATTATGCGGTCATAATCTTCTTTTTTATAAAAGGACATTAGATTCCACTCTTTATTTAACGCTCTTCGTTGTTCTAAAGTTTTAGAAGGATCTTTAAGAAGTTTTAAAATTTCTAATAACCTCGAATTATACGGATTACTCTTGCAATATATGCTATCTGGATGCGACATATATTTTGACGATGCGGACAAACCACCTACTATAATTTTTTGTAAAGAATTAGGATTCGTTATGGCATAAGTTAAACCTAACATACCACCAGCAGAATGCCCTGCAAAGCTCCATTGTGAAAAGCCTAGTGCAATTCTGATAGCTTCCAAATCTTTAACACTATTCATAAAACTAAAGTCATCAGGTGATGTTGAATCAATAGAGTTTCCGCAGCCCCTTAAATTAATTAAATAGACCGTATAGTATTTAGTAAATGGAGCAGCAAAGATATTGCCCTTACTATTAAACTCTGTATATTGATGTGTAATACATATTGGTTTTCCACTGCCCATTTGAAAATACTCAAAGTTACCTCGAGGGGTTTCAATCATATTTTGTGTCCACATAAGGTTCCTCCAATTGTTTTTTCTAATTATAACACTAATGTAATAAATTTATTTATAAAATACTATTTAAAATAAATAATTTTATAATTTAATAAATAAACTTATTGTAAAAATATTAAAAATTAGTATAATTATTTACAAGGAGGTGTTAAATATGAAATTAACAATTAAAAGTGTAGATGTTCAAGCATTAAACACAAAAACTACAAAAGATTCACAACAATTACTTCAAGCTGGTTGCTGTTGTGGAGGTGGAAGTGAAGCTCGTCCATTAAAAAAATAAGAGCAAATATTTTCGTACCATCTAGATATAAAAATTTAAAAAAAGTAGCGAATTTTAAATTTGCTACTTTTTTGCAACTTTGAGGTGATAAATATGTATATTCAATCAAACGGGGAACTACAACGTTTATCTGAAAAGCTAATATTTATTAATGATAGAGTAGGTTATGAGATAGATGGAGAAGGTGTAACAAATTTTAATGAACTATTTCCTTATTTAACAGGAACAATTCCTTTGACAAAAATAAGTGAATTAGTGCATATGGAAGAACATGAATTATTGAATAATATAAGTGATTTAGAGAAAGTTGGGATTGTGTCCATTAATGAAGCACCATTGTTGAAAGTAAGCATAGTTTCTGGAAGTTTAAAAAGTGAGAAGTTACAACGAATTTTTGACATTCCTACTTTAAATCAAATTATTACTTGTACAACTTTAGAAAATATCTCTATAGAAAATACAGACATTGTAATAGCACTTGATAATGATGGTAGTAGTTTTTTTTCACAGGTACATAGACGTTTAAGAGCGATTGAAGTCCCATGGTTAAAGTATTCCTTTAGCTATTCTAAAATTTTTATGGGACCAATTTTCTTTCCTGATGGGGGTCCTTGTTACAATTGCTTCGAAAAACGTCTTAGTAGAGCAGAAGAAGAGCCTATAAAAAATAAAAGTTTAGGCAATTTAGATGCTTTTCTAGCACCTTTTATGGAGAAAGAATTATTAAAGTATTGTAGAGCGAAAACGCCAACACTTTGTTTTAATACTGAAATCGTCTTTGATGTGGAGGAACTTGAAATTAAAAAATACCCTGTATTCCAAATGCCTGACTGTGAGTATTGTAGGGGTGAGGTTAGTTTATGAGTAATCAAATAATCATTGAGGATACTTTAAGAGCAAGCTTTATTTCAACAATAAACGAAATTCACCCATTGCCAGGGTCACCAAGATTATTTCGCTATTTAGCAGTCATTAATGGGGATCATCATTTAAGTAGCGGCTCTGGCTTTTCAATAAATAAGGAGTATGCTCGGTCTGCTGCAATTGGGGAGAGTATTGAGAGGTATTGTGCTAATCAGTTTCATATGAAAGACATTTATGTCGGTAAATATGCTGATATTCGCCATCAGGCACTTAACCCAACAATCATTACTCGATATACAGAAGAACAATACAAAAATAATACGAAGTACAAAGAGGTCAACTTTCATGAAGAGAGAACATGGGTTGAGGCTAAAGATGTCGTAGATAATAAAAAAATATTAGTTCCATTTGAACTCATTTTTTTAGCATCACCGCCTAATCATTTACCATTACGGGATTTAATTTCTACTGGATTGGCGTGTGGTCAAAATTTAGAGAAGGCGGTATTAAGTGGCTTTAATGAGTGTATAGAACGCGATGCGTTTATTCAATTTTGGTTGCTTGGATGTGTTAGAGGAGAAATCGATTTAAATACGGTTCACAACGAATATATAAAAAGGCTATTAGAGCTTGCGGAAAATAGCAACCTACAATTGCGTCTGTATGATATTACTACTGATTTAGAAGTTCCTACAATATTAACTGTTGTAAAAGTTAAAGGGAATGCTGGATTTTACTTAGGTTGTGCTAGCTCACTTGAATATTTGCAAGCTATAAGAAAGTCATTAGAAGAGGGTTTGGGAGGATTTTCTATTTATTATGAGCTAATTCATCACTATGAAGAACCAATTCCTAAAAAACTTGACCATACATCGACTTTAGATGATCATCCGCTATATTATTTAGCTGGCAATAATGATGAAATTTTATCGCAACTACTGCCTAGTTCTTTACCTAAAATTGCTGTCAAAAACCATCGTATGCAATTTACTGATGCAGTCGAAAGGATAAATCGTCTAGGTCATAAAATATATTTTAGCGAAATTACAACTGAAGATGTAAAACAAATGGGATTATCCGTTGTAAGGGTGATAATACCCACTTTGTGTTTTCTCTCAATTAATGATCCTCTACTCAATTGTCTAAGATTACAAGAAACAGCTTCTAAATTAGGGAGAAAAATAAATCTAGAACCACACCCATTTCCATAAGGAGGGCTTTATTTGAAAGATTCATATATATACGAGTTTTATCATAACAATTCAAAAAACTATCTTTCGCAAATTTTAAATGCTCCGGGGAAAAGTTTTACTATAGATAGTAACGGCAAACATTATCCACTTAGTAATAAAAATTATGGTGATGTACCGAATGTGAACGGTACTATAACGAGTTCTTTTAGAAATTATGAACAAGTGGATTTAACAATGGAAGTACTTTTACAAATACTAAAAAAGAGTTACTTTTTAGAGAAAAAGGGGGATGAAATTAAATCTTTAACCCCCTCAGCAGGTGGTTTATATCCAATTGAAATGTATGTACTAACATCTGCTAGTCATTATTTAAAAGGAACTTATCATTATCTTAGATCAGAAGCAAAGCTAAATTATATTCGTGATGCAATCCCGTTTGACTCATTTCTACCGATTAATAATAGTTTTGTTTATAGTGCTTCCTTTGTCATAGTAATGACGGCAAGAATGGAAGAAATAATTAATAAATATGGCGCTAGAGGATATAGATACGCCCTTCTTGAAGCGGGGCATATAGGTCAAAATATTTCGAGGGCAGTGTTAGATAATCCAAATTTAGGTTGTTGTGCTATTGGTGGCTTTTATGATGACAAATTACATCGTGCACTAAATCTACCGTTAGATGAAGTGCCGTTATATTTATATTGTATTGGTCAAAAGGGGGGATAGATGATGGCATATAAAGAATATTTAAGGTTATTAAACATTGATGAATCTATGCTTTTACAACTGCCGCGTTTTGAGTTACTTTCACGAATTATTTTAAATCACCAGTTAGCAATACCATTCGATACAGTTAGAAAATTTCAAGATTATAATGCTAAAAAAACTGTAAAAGAGAATTATGCAGATGTGAATAAATATATTGAATCTGTTCGTGAAAATGGTTATGGAGGGACCTGCTTTCATCTCACGTGGGGTCTTTATAATCTGTTACGTGCACTTCATTATGACGTACAAATAATTAAATTAGAGGAGCTACATTTTGCGTTAGTTGTCAGCTATGATGCAGAAGAGTATTACGTAGATGTTGGTTTTTGGGCACCGTTATTTAAGCCCTTTCCTTTAAGGGAAAATTGGATTGTAACTAATCATGTGCATTCTGTTGAATGGCGCTATGTACCTGAAACGCAAAGTGGTACTCTTCTATGTGGCGGAGAACCAGCAAAATGGTGGGATGGGCGTTTCCTAACTGTTAATGATTTTTGGTGCGAATGGGAAAATTCTATGCATGAAGACAATACATTTCTTCAAAATTTATATATTAATAAGTGGAAGAATCCAGAGACTTTTTTATTTCTAGTTAACAATAGCTATAAGGAATTTTACAAAGGGGAAAAAATTCAAGATATCCAATTTGACTATACAAATTCAGTAGAATTAAAGAACTTACTTGTCAGTAATTTTAAAGTGGATGGGAACGATTATATTTATTTATTGGACCAACATAATAAAAGCAAGATGAGGTGAGTGATATAGTTAATGTAATTAATTTAATTGACAAACCTATCGACGAGGTAAAAGAAAAGCTTGTTATATTTAGCTCAGCTTTCGATATCAATCAATTATCACAAACTGGTTTTAGTCAAATGATACATGATAAAAAGGAAAACTTATATAATGACATCGAACATGAAGTGGCGACTTATATTCAGTCAGCGAGTAACAATTTAATAGAAGTTCCTACGAATGTGTTCCTTCTCCCGTTAATTACGACAGATAGATTTTATTTAGAAAAAATGAACGGAATTTTGGCACATACAGATGGCACATCGAATATTTTTATGTATTTAAATGTTGATAAAAGGGTGGAGTCAAAATATATTCACAGTATTTCCTTCCATGAATACCAGCATGTTGTTCGCAATACAATCGTCAAAAAGAAAGATCCAAAAACTTTACTAGACGTAATAATAGATGAAGGTTGCTCAGAATTATTTGTAGAATATGCGCTGGGCAAAGACTATGTTGGAAGATGGGCAACAGCTATAAGTAACAATGAAATAGATCAGTATATAGGACGTTTTAAACATAAGCTTTCTTTAACGAAAGTGGATGAAATTCAAAAATTTATGTATGGTAATACGTTGGATTATCCATTGTGGTTAGGTTATACGATGGGATATTACATTGTTAATAAATTTATGAAGAAGGCACCCCAAACACAATTTGAGCATTTAATACGACTTAATCCTTATCAAATTTATTATAACTCTACTAGTATAGACAGGTGATTAACATTAAAATAAATACAATTTCGTCTATATGGAGAAAGTATCCCGATTTTAAAAGATTACAAATGTCCTCCATTTTTACGGGTTTAGGATCATGGATTTCGTTTATTGGGATGCTAGTGCTATTAGATAAAATAACACAAAATGGAATACAGTTAGGGTTATTATGGTCAATAAGTGGACTTGCACCTATTTTATTTAGCTTATTTACAGGGGTATTTGTAGATAGGGTAAATATTAGGAAGTTCATTGTATTGGCTGATTTTTTAAATGCAATGTTGTTTTTAGTTTATATATTTGTACCTCAATTAGATATGAAAATATCTTGGGTTTTATTTTTTGTTATTCGATTTATAATTGGTATTTCAAATTCGTTTTCCTCTATTGCCTCTCAAAAAGTAGTGAAAAATATCGTTAATGGAGAAGATTTAGTTGCTGCTAACTCTTTAAGTTATACAATTACAAGTGTTATAAGACTGACAGGTGCCTCAATTGGGGGACTAGTAATATCATTTTTCCCCCTTGAAATAGCATGGATTATTGCCTCATTCCTCTATCTAATATCAGCGGTTAATATTTATTTATGTAACTGGAAGCTTAGTGAGAAAATAAAAACTGAAAAGAATTTTAAAGAAGAATTTATAACGGGGTTAAAAGTGGTACAGCAAAATAAATTAGTAGGAATCGTCTTAATTTCTGCATTTTCAATGGGAATCATTATTGGGACATTCAATTTAATGCTTCAGCAATATGTAACGAATATCTATGAAATGCAAAATTACGGAATTAGTATTTTGTATTGTGCGGAAGGTTTCATCGCAATTATTGTTGGGTATAAAATAGCGCAGAAAAAATTTATGCTAAGCAATAAAATTAACTATAGCTTTATTTATGGCTTGATTGGATTAGGATGGATACTATTCGGTTTTACTAACGGGATATATCAAGGCATTCTTGCACTAATAATATTTTCAATCGGCGCAGCTATACTAGCTCCATTTGAAAGATATATTATGCAGACTCAAGTTCCAGAAAATCTACAGGGCAGAGTCTTTGGCTTGTGGAATACTGTTACATTGGCTGCAATTCAATTGGGTGCATTACTTACTGGTATCATTATCGAAGGGTTAGGTATCCGATTTGTCCCACTCATAAGTGGCACTCTGGAAATACTAACAGGCATTATATTTTTTATTATATTGGGTGTCAGGCACACAAAAAATTCTGAAAATTTAAGTTAACAGGAACAAATGTCCTTTCCATATGCGAATACATTGTAGAGAACAGGTGAAATGAATTTTGTATATGGAAAGAGGCCTTACTGGTTTAGTCGAAGGGTTATGAGGAAATTTTATTAGTAAACGACATAAAGTTATTTCAGCATTACATACATAAATAGATAGTACATTAAAATATGCATTATCTATTGTAAAACAGGAGAATATAAAATTATTCCTCCTAATACGCTTAGAACAGAAGAAGGTGTTAATGGGAAATGCCCATATTATGCGTTGTGTATAAAAAACTCTTCTTGACCTTGTCGTGGTCATATTCGGAAACATTGTGATATGATAAAAGAGAAGGATCCTGTTCTGCAAAGCAAGGACAGAAAAGGAGAAGAATTTCATGATTTCAACTAACAGCAAAGACTTATTAGCAATGCCAATTAGTGATTTTATTATTTCATCCGAAAAGGTCGCGCATGTACAAATTGGTAATAGTGCTGAGCATGCACTCCTTGTTCTAACACGTACGGGGTACTCATCAATACCTGTATTAGATTTAAAATATCGACTTCAAGGTTTATTGAGCATGAAAATGATTACCGAATCCATTCTAGGTCTCGAACATATTGAATATGAAAAATTACCAGATATTAAAGTGGATACAATAATGGAGCAAAATATAGCCGTTTTAAATATGACGGATACATTCCAACGCGCTTTAGATTTGGTTATTAACCATGCATTTTTATGTGTTATAGATGAAGATGGTACATTTACAGGGATTTTAACAAGACGCGTTATTTTAAAGCAATTGAAAAAATATATCTATCAAAAAGAAAAGTAGTGTAAGAGGGAGCTCAGATGAAAATCATGAGGTCCCCCTTTACTTGTATTAGGAGGTTTAGGTAATTGATGGCAACAGAGGCGGAAATTTTGAAAGTTTTAGCTGAGGAACGTAATATGCGTAAGGCAGCGGAGCGGTTGTTTTTATCGCAGCCTGCACTTTCACAACGGTTGCAATCGATTGAAAAAGATTGGGGTGCACAGCTTTTTATTCGTTCACAAAAGGGTCTAACAGCCACACCAGCAGGGGAGCATGTTATTGCCTATGCAACAGATATGCTCACTAAAAAAGAGGAAATCTTTGAAATGATTCAATCCTTAACGACAAAAGTTAATGGGACTTTAAAGATTGCTTGTGCTTCAATTGTTGGACAAAACTGGTTGCCCCAAATATTAAAGGACTTTGTGACAAAATATCCTGAAGCTAAAATTTCACTTATGACTGGCTGGAGCTCAGAAATTGTAAAAGCTTTATATGAAGGAGAAGCCCATGTCGGAATTGTGCGTGGGCAGGTCGATTGGAAAGGTGAAAAGATTCATCTTTTCCGAGATACATTGTACTTAGTCGATCAGGAATTAAAAACAGTTGAAGATGTGTTAACGACTGATCGCCCTTTTATTCAATTCAAAAGTGATTCGAATTATTATCAAGAAATACAGCAATGGTGGCAACAGCATTTTGCTTCAAATCCAAGAAGACAAATTTTAGTGGACCAAATTGAAATATGTAAGCAGATGGCGCTAAATGGCATAGGCTATGCTATTTTACCGTCCATTACTTTAAATGAGCATGATAATATCAATAAAATCGCACTAACAAACGATGAAAAAGAATTCGGTTTAACTAGAGATACATGGTTAATTGGCTATGAGTCTTCATTCGAATTACGACAAGTGGAGGCATTTGTAGAAGTCGTACAAGATCATGCGCGATGTCTGTTTGATTATACAAAATAAATAACCCAATGCTAAAAGGGTCTGGGACAAAAAGTGTTAGATTGATTTCAGTCAATCTAACACTTTTTTGCAATACCTAATAAAAAGGAGAACTACGAAATACTTTCTTCTGCCAAAGAAAAAATTTAGCAGAGCACACTAGTTGATGGTAGCGAAGGCGGTGACTCCTGCGGGAACGCACAGAACGTAAGACGCAACAAGCCGCGCGTTAGCGAGGGTTGCGGCTTACGTGTGTGCCCGCGGAAAGCATCCGCCGAAGCGGACATCAACAATAGCTCCCTAAATCTTAAGAGTTTATGAATATTCATGAAGATATCATAAGAAATGGAACAAAATGCCCGATAAAACGTATAATTATGTAATCATCTAAAAGTAAGAAAAAGGGGTTGAGCTTTTGAAAAAAATAAATATTACAGTACTAATATTACTATTAATGCTTGTTGTAGGTTATGCTCTGCCTGTCTCCGAGGCGAGTGCAGCACCTACTTTAGAGGTACAAGCTAAGGCAGGAATTTCAGGAAAGGCTAAATATCAATCCGTTACACCATTGCAAGTAACAGTAAAAAATAATGGTGCTGATTTTTCGGGTGATATGGCCATCAATGCCTTTAATTCTTATCAGGCTGCATCAGCACTAGTCGTTCCAATTGATATAGCGGCTGGTGAGGAAAAAACATTCACATTATATTTAGACAGCCTAGCTGACTACGGCTATTCCGATGCCGACTTATTTGCCTTTTATGAGGGCGATATTGAAAAAGGGAAAAAGGTTGCTTATAAAGGAACAAAACGTTTGCAAGCTAATTTCTTAGAAGCAAATTCCACATTTGTTTATACGCTAACAGATAAAAGTGACCGTTTATCAGCATATTTGCGATTATCTCAATTTGCACCATCCACTAGTGTTGAAGTGTTTAATTTAAATCAATTAAAAGACTATACATTACCAGAGGTTGCGCAAGGCTTTGCGATGGCGAATATCATTGCAGTAGATGAGATAGCCATTGCTGATTTATCACCAAAACAACAGGAAGCGTTATTAAAATGGGTACAAGATGGCGGTACATTATTACTTGGAGGCGCTGAGCAGATTAATGAAACAGCGGGCGTTTTTAAAGACTATTTACCACTTTCATTATCTCAACAAACGGCAAGCGTCTCAGCAGATAGCTTAACAAAATTATCTGGAGGCGGCATTTTCACGCAAGCAATCCCTGTTTATACAGCAACAGAAAACAAAGGAAGTATTCCTGTATTAAAGGATAATAATATTATACTAGCAGCTAAGAAACAGGTTGGTAGTGGAGAGGTTGTACAAACAACGTTCTCTTTAGGAGATCAACCTCTAGCATCAATGGATGGCTATGCGGCGTTAACAGCGAAAATGCTAGATATTCAAACAATGTCTCAGCAAACGCAAATGCAAGGTCAATCTACGATGGATCAGCTATCCTATGAGCTAGGTAGTATAAATGAGTTATTCCCATCATTTGAAGTGTCTGTTAGCTATATGCTTATCGTCATCATTCTTTATATTTTAGTAATTGGTCCACTCCTTTACTTCGTTCTAAAGAAAATGGATAAACGAGAGCATGCTTGGTGGGTAATACCTGCTATTTCTGTTGTCCTATCAATCGCATTATTTATATTTGGTGCAAAAGATCGTATAGTACAGCCACAAGTTCAACAATCCGCATTTTTTAAAGTAAATGAAGATAGTAGTGTAAATGGTTATTATGTAGAATCCATTTTAACCAATCGAAGTGGTGATTTTGTTGTGAATGCAGATAATAACACCTCTGCATTAGCATTCCGCAATAACTATAATCTTACTGGTACAGCGGGTTCATTACATGAATCTTCGTACATTAAGGAGCACGCAAATGGCTCTACATTAACATTACGTGATTTAAGCTACTGGTCCGTACAATCTTTTGGAGGGAAAACAGCAGCGCAAAATATTGGTAAAATGGATGTTGATATTACATTAAAAGATGAAAAGCTTTCTGGAACAGTTAAAAATAACTTCCCGTTTGCTCTAAAGGATGTCACGGTCATATCAGGTACGAAAGAAGTGAAGCTTGGTGATATTGAGCCAAATGCTACACTGAAGGTAGATCAAGAGATGAAAACAACGGTTCTTCAAAAGCCTTCAAACTTTAATAATTATAATTATGATTATCCAAAGAAGAAGGAAGAAGTTGACCCACTACGTATAGATCGCATGAAGTCTCAAGCACTTCTTTTAGTAGAAAATGAAAAACAACCTGTCATTACTGCATGGGCGGAACAAGCTATTGTTGGCGTAGAACTTGACACAAGCGTCAAAATGTCGCCTATTTCCTATTTTGTACAGCCATTCGATGGAAAAGTTGAAATGTCTGGTCCGTTTACGATGAAACGTAACAACTTTTCGTATAATTTGAGTCCACAATCATCAAATGCTTATTTCGATAAAATAGATGAGCAGTTGAATACGTGGTACATGCAAGACGGCTTATATGAATTATCAATAGAGATGCCAGATAACTTTATGAGCTTCGTTCAATCTTTAAATGAGCTCACAATTTCTAATAAAGATGTGAAACGTATGCAGCTGTCAATTTGGAATAATACAACGAGTGCCTATGAGCCATTAGTTGATACAAAGCAGGTGTTTACAAAAGATATTACCCAGTATTTCAATGATAAGGGTGAACTGCTTTTAGAAATTAAATTTGGACCAGATCAAACTGGAGAGCAGACAAAATTACCTGAAATAGAGCTGAAAGGAGTGGCGAAGTAATGATTGAAATTCGTGATTTAACAAAAAAATATGGCTCCTTCATAGCACTAGATCATTTAAATCTGTCATTGGAGGAAGGGGTAGTGTTTGGTTTTGTAGGTGCCAATGGTGCTGGGAAATCGACAACATTTTCGATTTTAGCAACATTGCTTTCCCCTACTTCAGGCGATGCATTGATTAATGGAAAAAGTGTTATTAAGGAACCAAAAGAAGTTCGTAAACAAATAGGCTATATGCCAGATTTCTTCGGTGTCTACGATCAACTAAAGGTAGACGAATATTTAGATTTTTATGGTGCGAGCTATGGCATTGGCATACAGGAGCGTAAAGTATTAATACCGCAGTTACTAGAGCTCGTCAATTTAACAAATAAACGTTTTGAATATGTAGATTTACTATCGCGAGGAATGAAGCAGCGTCTATGTTTAGCAAGAGCCCTCATCCATGATCCAAAGGTATTAATCTTGGATGAGCCTGCTTCAGGATTAGATCCACGTGCACGCGTAGAAATGCGTGATATATTACGAAATTTAAAATCCATGGGGAAAACCATTTTAATCTCCTCGCATATTTTGCCAGAGCTAGCTGAAATGTGTGATGAAATTGGCGTTATAGATAATGGGAAGCTGATTGCTCATGGCAATGTTGCTTCTATTCAAGCGCAGTTACAAGGAGAAAAACGCATTGTCATAAAGGTTTCGGATAGATTAAACGATGTACGTGCATTTTTGGAGGAAGATCCACTTATTTCTTCAATAGATGTGATCGACAATCGATTGGAAATTGCCTTTAATTATCGTGGAACAGACCGCGATCAAATTATGCTACTGAAAAAAGCAATGCTTGCGGATTTACCAATTTATGCATTAAGTGAGGAAGAAAAAGATTTAGAGGATGTCTTTATGGCCATTACGAAGGGAGCGGACAATCAATGATGGAAAGGTTTTATAACCCCGTACTCGTGAAAGAATTGAAGTTACGCTTCCGTTCTTTTAAAAGCTTTTCAGGTTTAATGTTTTATCTAGCGGTGATTTGTATTTTTATCGCAGGGTTTTTACTGCTGACGACTGGATTTACTGGCAGAGGCTTCTTTAGACCTGATACGAGCTTTATGATGTTTGCCGTACTGACAATTTTACAAATGGCACTCGTTCTTTTCATTACCCCAAGTTTAACTGCAGGGGCAATTAGTAGTGAACGAGAAAAGCAAACATTAAATATTTTGCTAACAACGACACAAAGTTCAACACAAATTATTATTGGTAAATTATTATCATCAGTGGCGTTTTTAGTATTAATGTTAATCGCAGGGCTACCGTTGTATAGTTTAGTATTTTTATTTGGTGGTGTATCACCTTCACAGCTTATTTCAATCTTTTTATTTTACTTATTAACAGTCGTTGCAATTGGCAGCATTGGAGTTATGTTTTCAACTATTACGAAGAAAACCATTGTTGCCATGATAGCTACGTATGGCTCTATCATTTTTTTAGGAGGAATTACAGCGTTTTTCTTCTTCCTATCAATGGCATTCCATCAAATGGGGAATACGATCGCAACAAGTACTTCATTTATGACATACTTTTGGGCATCTATTAATCCAGGAGCTTTAATGCTTACACTGATTTCTCCATCTATGGGAGATGCGTTAACAGAGCTAAGCGGAGTAGAATTCCCTGTATGGATTACCTATTTAGTAATTTATATTTTAATTATCGTGTTAAGTTTATCGATTGCGATTAAAAAATTACGTGCCAATATGAAGAGTAATCGATGAGGAGGAAACAGCATGGAGCGTCGACAGCAATTACGAAAATTTATTCAGCGTGCACAAAGTAGTTTAACTTTTGAGAGAAGTCTTCCAATTGCACAGTACGGGTTGTTTTTAGCATTGCTTACGAGTGCTTCACTCGTCCTTATATCAAGATTATTTGTATGGCCTTATTACCGTCAGATTGCTGTTGCTACCTTTATTATAGGCATACTTGCTACTGTTATTTTAATGTGGTGGCGGCGTGTGAAAGAGAAGGAAGCATTGCATGCGCTTGATCATTACTTTTCTCATAATGAATTAGTAACCGCACTATCTTTTAAAGATGATAAAGACCCACTCGTGCAGTCTTTACTTGCGAAAGCAATGCAAAAGTCGGATAAAGCATATACAGAATTTAAAGGTCGAAAAAAGAATTTGTTTCGTCCTAAGGCATTCGTCGGACTTTTTGTGACAGCTGTCGTATTAGCAATACTTTATATGTTCCCAGCTGCAACGCAAATCGAGGCGATTGAAGTTGAAAAAGAAAAAGCGGTTATTGAGGACATTAAAAAAGAAGTTGCCAAGTTAGAGAAAAAAGCAGAGACAAAAGAAGTGAAAGAGCAGTTAAAAGAATTACAAAATACATTAAAAGAAACACAAACAGCGGAAGAAGCGTTACGTGAAGTTGTGAAAAAGCAGAAGGAATTAGCTCTAAAAGAACAGCAATTAAAAGATAAGCAAACAGCGAGTAATGAAGGCGCTGCAGACAATAACAATGATGCATTATCAAAAGAGGAAATCGCCCAGTTAAAAGAGCTTGCTCAGATGCAGCAACAGCTTACACAAAGTGCAAATACAACACAAACTGCAATGAGCAATCTAGGTAAACCAGCAAGCAATACGTTACAAAATGCGATTGCTAGTGCGAATAGTACAAATAATAACAAGCAAAGTAATGCCAATGCTAATCAAACTTCGGGTAACGCTCAGCCAAATAGTCAACAAGGGCAAGCGGGACAGCAAGGGCAAAATAATTCACAAAATGGTTCCCAACAAGCAACAGGCAATGGGCAATCACAAGGCAATCAGCAAGGCCAGGGTCAAGGACAAGGACAGAGCCAGGGACAAGGCCAAGGCCAAGGACAGGGCCAAGGTCAAGGACAGGGGCAAGGTCAAGGGCAAGGTCAAGGACAGGGTCAAGGGCAAGGACAAGGACAAGGAAGCGGCTCTGGTTCTGGTTCTGGAAAAGGTGCGGGGAGCGGTCAAGGTAGCCGCAACTTATTAACTACACCTAGACTTGGTGGAACTAATGAAACGTCTGTTGATAGTGGGCAATTAGGGGACGGTTCGCATGTATCGGAGCAACAAGGAAATGGACCGATTACGAAAGGTTCTATCCGACCGTATGAAGAAGTAATTGGCTCGTATAAAGATAGCTATTTAGAAAGCTCTGAGCGTTTACAATTGCCGAAGGATTTACAACAAGTCGTGCAATCTTATTTCACGACTATTGAGCAGCAGTAGGAGGAGAAAACATGGCATTTACAGAACAACAGTATGTTGAAATGGGTACGAAATTACAACAAGTAAAGGATGAAATTCATCGCTTTATTGTTGGACAAGAAGAAGCAATTGATTACACGTTATATGCGGTCCTTGCAGATGGCCATGCGCTGTTAGAGGGGCTTCCAGGTTTAGGGAAAACGATGCTCATTCGTACAATTTCTGAAGTGCTCGATTTATCTTTTTCTCGTATTCAATTTACACCGGACTTAATGCCCGCTGATATTACAGGAACAAGCATGATTGAGCGAACAGCAGACGGCAGACAGCAATTTACATTCCAGCCTGGGCCGATTTTTAGTCAAATGGTATTGGCGGACGAAATTAACCGTGCAACACCAAAAACGCAAAGTGCCTTGCTTGAAGCAATGGGGGAAAAAACAGTTACGATTTTAGGTGATACGAAGAAAATGGCAAAACCATTTTTCGTTTTAGCTACACAAAACCCTATTGAAATGGAAGGTACATATCCGTTGCCAGAGGCGCAAATGGACCGATTCCTTTGTAAAATACTTGTTCCTTATCCCGAGAAAAGTGAGCTTATGGAAATTATGAAGCGAACAACAGGTGCGCAAGAAGTAAGCTTACAAAAAGTTTTGGATACAGATGGACTAATATTGGCACAACAAATGGTTAAGGAAGTGATGATTGCTGATGAGATGCTTGAGTTTGCAGCAGATCTTGTAGTGGCAACACATCCAGAAAGAGAAGAAGCTATAGATGAAGTAAAACACTATGTACAATATGGCAGTGGTCCAAGGGGCTTACAAAGCTTAATTAAATTAGCGAAAGCTAGAGCACTAATGAGTGGACGCTTTCATGTATCTGTAGGTGATATTAAGTCAGTGGCGAAGCCAGTATTCCGTCACCGAATGCTGCTGAATTATGAAGGGGAGGCTTCAGGTAAGACAGCAGATGACGTGATCGATGTGATTTTAGAAAAAGTACAGCAAGGCGTAAGTCGATGACAAAAAACATCCTGCCCGAAGATTGGTTAGCGAAAATTAGTCGTTTCCAAGTGGCGACTGCCTCCAAATTGCGTGGTCAACATAAAGGCTCGCATCGTTCGCAGCGCTTCGGGGCATCCCTCGATTTCTCTGATTTTCGCGAATATCATTTAGGTGATGACGTGCGACAAGTAGATTGGAACGTTTTTGCAAGAACCGATAAATATTTTATTAAACGTTTTTTAGACGAGCAAGAAATGCGCGTGCATATTTTATTAGATGCAACAAAGTCAATGGGCGATTCGGCTAAATGGACGTTCGCAAGGCAAATCGTTGCTTCACTTGGTTTAATGGTACTTGGACGAGATGACCGTTTATCGTTTACTTATGTGCAAGATGACGTAAAGCCACCTTTTCGTCGGAAAGGAGCAATGTATCGTCGTGCATTTTTGCAAGTTGTAACAGATATTGAAGAAGCAACTTATACAGCAGGCTTTGCACAAGGTGCATTAAAGGCTTTACCAAAGGATAGTACAGTGCTATTCATCGTGACGGATGGGCTTGAACCTATTGAGGAATGGGAGCAATTATTGAGAAGATTACCCCGTTTTGCAGGTGATGTCCGCATTTTACAAATCGTTACGGAGGAGGAGCTATCCCCTCATTATGCAGGAGATGTGCGTTTACTCGACCGTGAAACAGGACGTGATGTAAATGTCACAATGTCATCAAAAGTACTAAATACGTATGAGGCAAGACGTCGCCAGCACGAAGAGGAATTTGAAGCGATTTGCCGTCGCTTTGGTGTACGTAAACTGCAGCTTAAGGTGGAGGACGGGTTGCAACATGCAATCTTTCAGCAATTATTAAAAGCACATTGGATTAGGTGAGGTGAGCCGTTTTGGGCTTTAGTCAAATTATGTTTAGCTGGACGGCCATCATCCCGGTCATTGTCCTGCTCTATTATTTCTTTCGAAAAAAATATACCGATCAAACGGTGTCCTCAACACTTTTTTGGTCTGAAATTATGCAAGAAACAAGGGTTTCCCCATATTTAAAGCATTTACAAAAAAATGCGTTGCTCTATTTGCAATTGCTGGCATTGCTCCTATTAGTGCTTGCACTAATGAATCCGTATATGAAAAAAAGCACTATTGCTGGTGCGCAGACGATATTTATCGTGGATACGTCTGCTACAATGCTCGCTGGCAAAGAGCAATCCACATTTGATGCACATAAAAAAGAAATGCAATCATTAGTAGATCAACTTGAAGGTCGACCTATCACGTTGATTACAACTGGCAATACGCCACAAGCAGTACTACAGCAGGAAACGAATGTGAAAAGTATTGAAAAAGCGATACAAGATTTACATGTAACGTATGAAACTGCGCAAATGAATAAAGCGCTTGACGTCGCACAAGCATTTGTCGGTGATACACAAACATCGATTTACGTCTTTACAGATTCACTTGATAAAAAGCAATTGCCGATGGAGAAAAATTCAGTAAAATGGCTCGTATATGGTTCTGAGAAGGGGTTAGCAAATGTTGCGATAACACGCTTTGCCGCTACTACAGATGGGCAATCTACAATGGCATTAGTGCAGTTGCAAAATGATACCGACCAGAAACATGAGCTGACAATTGCATTACAAAATAGTCAAGGTGAAGTAGTAATCGAAGAGCAAATTTCTTTAGCAGAAAACGAGGCAACGACTAAAACATTTAAAGATTTACCGTTAATGGATACTATAACAGCTAACATTAATGTGGAAGATGATTATGTGGTGGATAATAAACAATCAGTTGTGCTTCAAACAGCTACATCGAATATCGTTGTCGATCAAAACATGCATCAACTTATTCAAAAGGGCTTCCAATCGATTAGCGATCATGTAAAGATAGTACCGTCATTACAACTAGCGGATAACGAAAATGCTACCATCGTAACAAACCAAACGTCATTACTTCAAAACATGCAGCGACCGTTAGTGTTAATTGGACGTGATGATGTAGAAAAAAGGGAAATCAATGGTGAGGTCAAAACAACGAGCGATGCTTTATTTGCATTTAGTGAGTTAAATGATATTTATGTAAGTGCTCTGTATCCTGCTTTTGATGGCTATAAGACAATTGCCACAGTAGGTGATAAACCATTTATTCAACGATCACCGCAAGGCGATATCATCGTTTTAGCTGATATTGCTGATACGGACTGGCCGTTATATCCTTCGTTCCCGTTATTTTTATGGAGTGCGACACAACAATTATCTGAATCAGTAGGCTCTCTTGGCATTTTCGTACCAAATGAGCAACGTTCAGTTGCGTTAGCACAAGGTGATTGGAGTGTCTATTCTCAGGACGATGAATTTTTATCGACAATCACTAATGGCTTAATAACTGCACCGATGCAGCCAGGTATTTACACGGCTCGCTCAAGCAGTGAAGAAAAACGCCTTATCGTGCAACTACAGGCACCTGAACGTGTAATAGAAGAAGGAACAAGTTATACACTTGGAGAACTTCAGCCTAATGGTAAGGAAGAAGTATCAAAGGCTTCATTTGTTCCTTGGTTAATACTCATTATTTTATGTTTGCTTGTAGCAGAGTGGGAGGTGCAACGACGCCGTGGATTTACGAATTGATACGCCATTAGCCTTATTGTTATTAGTACCATTGTTTATATACTTTGGATGGTCTTATTGGCAAGAGCGTATGCGCCTGAAAAAAAGTCATCTAGTCGTCATGAGCATTCGTATAATAGCAATCGGTTGTTTGGTTTTCGCACTCGCAGCGCCCTATATTTTATTACCAGTAAAGGACGAGCAAGTATTATATTTAATGGACCGTTCTGCTTCAATGAATAACACAGAAGCGGAAATGACTAGTTTTATAGAGGAAAGTTTGAAATCGAAAAAGGATGAACAACTTGCAGGGATTTACTCTTTTTCATCAACTCTCCAAACAGAAGCGATTTTATCGAAATCTTTAAAAGAAGTTCCTAAATTTACTGAAGTTAAAGGAACTGACCAAACGAATATTGAGCAAAGTCTTCAACTGGCTACGGGTATTGTCGATCCGAAAAAGGCAACAAGACTTGTTTTACTAACGGATGCTAATGAAACCCAAGGCAGTGCGATAGATTTTGCTACGAAGCTAAAGGGCTCCAATATTAGTGTAGATGTCGTTCCGTTCCATCAAAACGTGACGAATGATGTGTCACTTAAAAGTTTTGTCACACCACAAGTAGCTTATGTAGGTGAACAGCAGCAGCTTGTAACGGAAGTAAATGCTACAGCTGCAGAACAAGGTGAACTATTACTGTACGAAAATGATGAACTCATTCATCGTGAGTCGGTGGAACTTGCACAAGGTTCAAATGTTTTCACATATAAACATACCGCAACTGCAGAGGGGCTTGTAAAATATGAGGCACAGGTGCAAGTTGGACAGGATGCTATTTTTGAAAATAATAAATTAACAAGTATTACAATGGTGCAAAGCGAGCCACATTTACTTATTGTTAACGGCTACGATACGGCATCACCTATTGCTGCAGCGCTAGGGACGAATTCAATTTCCTATGATGTGATAAATGCAGCAAGCTTGCCAAATGAACTTTCTAGCTATTTGCAATATAACGCTATTATTTTTGATAATGTACCAGGCCACTTAGTCGGTGAAGCGAAGATGAGTGTTATTGAGCAGGCAGTTAAAAACTTCGGTGTTGGTTTTACAATGGTCGGTGGTGAAAATAGCTTTGGCTTGGGTGGCTATTTCAAAACGCCGATTGAAACATTGTTACCTGTTGAAATGGAGATAAAAGGTAAAGAGCAATTACCATCGCTAGGACTTGTCATCGTACTAGACCGTTCAGGAAGTATGTATGGTTCAAAATTAGAGCTAGCGAAAGAAGCAGCCGCACGATCAGTGGAAATGTTACGTGATGAGGATACGCTCGGGTTTATTGCCTTCGATGATCGCCCTTGGGAAATCATCGAAACGGCCCCCCTTGGTAATAAAGAGGAAGCAGTCGATACGATTTTATCAGTGACGCCTGGTGGGGGTACGGAAATATATAGCTCCCTTTCAGCAGCATATGATAGTTTGGCAGATTTAAAATTGCAGAGAAAGCATATTATTTTACTAACAGATGGACAGTCACAATCAGGCAATTATGAGGATTTAATTGAAAATGGGAAGGAACAAGGGATTACACTTTCTACAGTGGCGATTGGACAAGATGCAGATGGCAACTTACTTCAGTCATTAAGTGAAATGGGTAGTGGTCGTTTCTATGATGTTATTGATGAACAAACAATTCCTTCAATTTTATCCCGTGAAACAGCGATGATTTCCCGTACTTATATAGAGGACAATCCGTTTTATCCTACAATTTATAATGCAACTGGATGGAATACACTATTTGCAAAAGGTGTGCCACAAATGAATGCATATATTGGCACGACGGCAAAGCAGGGAGCTGCTGTGATAGCTGAAAGTGAGAAGGAAGACCCTGTATTGGCCCAATGGCAATATGGGCTTGGTAAAACTTTTGCTTTCACATCAGATTCGACAGGGAAATGGGCTGGTGACTGGGCAAGATGGCAGGAATGGGGATCATTTTGGCAAACAATCATTTCGCAAATGCTACCAAGCTATAATGATGTGGCCTATGATGTACGACTCGATACAGACGGCTCATTTCTCATCACTGATCCGACAAATGAAGCAGCGTTTTTAGATATTGTCGCTGTCGATGAAGCGGGTGAGGAGCTTGATTTACAGCTTGAAACGATTTCCGCATCGCAAGTACGGGCAGTAGTGCAAGCGAAACCAGGATTGATTTTTTTCCGTATTGCTGACGAAGAGCAGGCTATTTACCAGGCTGGTCTAAGCGTACCGTACAGTGCAGAATATGAATTACGTCCTGTGAATGAAACACTTGTCGAGCAACTAACGAAGCAAACGGGTGGCTCTGTCTTGAAAGAACCACAAGACGTGTTCCGTAATTTCACCAACAAAGGAGCAGAGCGCCAAAATATTGCAACATGGTTACTATTAACGGGGATGCTATTATTCTTCGTAGATATTACGATTCGACGCTTTGGATGGAGCTTTATAACAAGGAATAAGAAAGAAAAGCCTGTTGAAGAAGCGACTGTCCAGTCAGAGGATACGAATGTTGCACAGTTATTAAAAGGCATGAAAAAACGCTCATAAATAAAAAACGATGGCACAATGCAAAAAGCATGTGTCATCGTTTTTTTATAAACATAGCTATTTCGTAATAAGAAAATGGGGCGCAGTTTTCCGTAGACTGCTAGCCATCATCATGCCAAGAACGGCCCCGATTAAACTAGATGTAAAAAATGCAGGCATAAAAAATAATGCACCGACAGACGTTCCCATAAATAATTGCGCATATGGAACAGCGACTAATGAGGCAAGAATACCTGTGCCAAATACTTCACCAGCACCAGCAAGCCAATTGCTGCGACTGTATTTATAAGCAAAGGCCGCACATGCTGCACCGATGACGCTTCCAGGAATCGCTAAAAGGGAGCCTGTGCCTGTTAAGATACGAATCAATGCTGTAACTATAGCAACGACGATAGAAGGCATAGGACCTAATAGAATGGCACAGATGACGTTGATCGCATGTTGTACAGGATAGGCACGTGCAATGCCAGTTGGAATGGAGACAAAAATAGAGCCTGCTACTGCAATAGCTACTAATAAAGCCATAGTAGTTAGTTTTCGAATAGACATGATAGTTACTCCTTTTAGTTTTGTGCGATGAATCGCCGATAGAACTCAGTGAATCGCCGATAAAATGTGAGAAATCGCCGATAAAACGGGGCAAATCGCCGAGAGACCTCACAAAATCGCCGATAAAATCGGACAAATCGCCGATAGCACTGCCTGATGAATACAAAAAAGCCGCTTCCTAGTAACGAAAGGAAGCGGCCTTGCATTTTTAAATTACACAAAAGCAAGTGTCGCCACTTCCCTCCGCTAGTGTGAACTAGATCAGGTTCAAAGGGTCCGTATATGAACATATACGTCTCAGCCTTGTAAAGACTCCCCTAGTGGTGTTAAACGATTTAATTTTTCGATAATAAATGTACCATATTTGAAATAATTGTCAATGGACTAATTTGAATCAGGATGCATAAGATGTGGAGCCTTTTTTACGGTCCAAATGAGCGCTAGTAAGAAGCATGTCATTAAAATAATCGACCCGAATATATACGGACTGTTCATATCCCAGTCAAATAAAAGACCCGCAAGTGCAGGACCAATCATATTTCCAAGACTCATATAGGCATTGGTAAGTCCAGCGGCTAAGCCTTGCTCATTGCCAGCAAGCTTAGAAATCAGTGTGTTGACTGCTGGACGAATAAGTGTTGTTGCCGTAGAGAAAATTGTTGCGACAACTAAAATTAATGCGAAGCCAGAAACAAATAATATGAGGAAGATTGCTACAGCAGCAATAAATAAATTGACTAATACAACTTTCATTTCCCCATAGCGCTTAAAGAGTGGTGTGATAATGAACATTTGCACAATAACACCGAATGCGCCACCTACAGTTAAGATGATTGCAATATCTGGAGGTGTATAGTTAAATTTCTCGGTTACAAATAATGATAATGTCGTTTGGAAATTGGCGATTCCGAACGAAAACACTAGCATAATAATAAGCATGACAAAGTAAGGCATTTGGACTGAACGCGCCATCTGCTTCGCAAGATTTTCTTGCTTTTGTGCTTTTTGAGCAGCAGTTGGTTTTGTAGAAGGTAATAACACCAACGAAAGGATAGAGGCTATAATAGCCGCTCCTCCAGCCATAAAGAATGGGAAATGCAAACTAACTTTAGAGAGGAACCCGCCAATACCTGGTCCAATCATAAAACCAAGAGACATAGCAGCACCTAACATGCCCATCCCTTTACCTCGTTCTTCATACGTTGTGATATCTGCTACAAATGCCATAATTGGAGGTGCTATAAAGGCAGAACCTAGCCCTCCTAAGAAACGAGCAACAAAAAGCATCCACACATCTGTAGATAGCCCAAATGAAATTTGCCCAATACCAGTTACAATCAGACCAAAAACAATCAAATTTTTTCGACCATATCGATCCGAAAGATTCCCAGCAATTGGAGAAAATATAAACTGTGCAAAGGCGAACGTTGCAATTAACATGCCAAGAACTTGTCCTGCAGCACCAAATATGTGTAAGTACTTTGGCATGACAGGAATAATAATTCCGATACTCCCCATTGCGATAAACATATTAAACATTAAAATGTACAAAGCCGCCTTGTTGGACTTCTGCTGGGTCATCGTATACCCCCCTTTTTTCTATTGAAACATTCCTACAGTCTATCATAAAGAAATATTGCTTGGCTATCAGATTATAGTCGTAGGTGAATGACTTGGTTAGCGGAACGAAGACATTGTTTTTCCTCAGAATAATACCGTTGATTTCCGCTCCTTGCGGTCGCTTTTCGTGGGCACACGGTAAGCCTCAACCATTTCGGTGCGCGTGGTCTGTTGCTTCTTACGTGTTGTGTGTTACCGCAGGAGTCGCTGCCCCTCCGCTCCAATCAACTGAACACATCGAAAGTGAAATTCTATATTAGAACGATTAAAAGAAAAAATGACAAAAGACATCAAATATTTAACTCTTGATGTCTTTTGTCGACGCTATGAGAGAGAAAAATATTGTTTTTTCTCTTTAGTATTTATCGAATACTCATTTTAAATTCTAAAAACAATTCATTATATTTTCCTAAATAATCTGGACCAAGGTTTTTATATACTTCTAATGTTTTACGTTGCTCCTCGGAAGGGTAGAAGCGCTCATCAGCTACAACTTCTTTATCCATTAATTTTGTCGCTGCAATATTAGGAGTAGAGTAGCCTACATAATCCGCATTTTGAGCACCAGATTCCGCATTTAACATAAAGTTAATAAAAGCATGTGCACCATCAACATTTTTCGAAGTTTTTGGGATAACCATATTGTCAAACCACAAGTTCGAGCCTTCCTCTGGAACAGCGAAGTCTAAATCTTCATTTTCGAATAACATATCTGCTGCTTGACCAGACCAAGTGAGGGCGACAGCCGCTTCATTATTAATCATCAAAGGTGTAATTTCATCACCGATGATTGCTTTCACATTTGGAGCGAGTGTAATTAGCTTATTTGTAGCTTGACGTAATTCTTGATTATTTAACGAGTTAAGAGAATGACCAAGACTATTTAAGCCCATGCCAATAACTTCACGTGCACCGTCTACTAAAAAGACTTTACGTTTTAACGAGGGATCCCATAAATCTTCCCAAGAAGAGAAATCTAAGTCACCGACTAAATCTGGATTATAAACAATACCTACTGTGCCCCAGAAATAAGGAACAGAGTATTCATTGTTATCATCAAATGGTAAATCGAGAAAATACGGATCGATATTTTTAAAATTAGGTATTTTCGTTTTATCTAAAGGAAGGAGTAGGTTTTCCTCCTTCATTTTTTCAATCATGTATTCAGACGGCACGGCAATATCGTAAGCCGTACCACCTTGTTTAATTTTCGTCATCATAGCCTCATTTGAGTCAAATGTTTCGTAAATAACATGGATACCCGTTTCTTTTTCGAATTGCTTTAGCAAATCAGGGTCGATATATTCTCCCCAGTTAAAAATAGTTAATGTATCTTTACCACTTTTACCACCGTTCGCACTCATTGCGTCAGCAGCGTACATTAAAAGGGCGGACACGACAAGAATGGCAATGGTTGCTTGAATTAAATTTTTCATCGTTGTCCCTCCGTTCTTTTATTTGTACGGCTTGTAAAGAAATAGTAGCCAACTACAACTAATATCGTTACGAAGAATACTAAACCAGAAATTGCGTTAACCGTTAACGAAATACCTGCACGTGCCATCGAGTAAATTTCAACAGATAATGTACTAAAGCCATTTCCTGTTACGAAAAATGTTACGGCAAAATCATCCAATGAATAAGTTAAAGCGAGAAAGAAACCTGCAAAAATACCAGGCTGAATATACGGTAAAATAACGCGCATCATCACATCTTTTTTTGTAGCACCAAGATCTAAAGCTGCATCAATTAACGACTTATTCATCTCAAGCAACTTCGGTAAAACCATAAGTACAACAATAGGAACACTAAACGCTACATGGGCTAATAATACCGAAGCAAAGCCTAGTTTAATGCCAACCATTGTAAATAATATTAAAAAGCTTGCACCAATAATTACATCTGGACTAACGATTAACACATTATTTAAGGAAAGTAGGGTATTGCGCATTTTTGAATCTTTTACTGTGACAATACCGATTGCTCCTAATGTGCCAATAATTGTGGAAATTAGGGCAGAAAGCAGTGCCACGATTACCGTATTAATTAAAATAACGATTAGCCTTGAATCTTCGAAAACTGCCTTGTAATGGTCCAATGTAAAGGATTGAAAGTTATTCATGGAATCCCCACTATTGAATGAGTAAAAGACTAAGTAAAAAATAGGTGCATACAGGACGATAAAAACGATCGCTAAATACACTTTTGCAGATGTTGAAAGTTTGCTCATCGTACGCGACCTCCTTTATCCTTTTGACCTGTAATAAGCATAATGATCACCATAAATAAAATTAAAAATACGGCTATTGTTGATCCCATGCCCCAGTTTTGCGTCACAAGGAATTGCTGTTCAATTGCTGTACCAAGTGTAATGACACGATTTCCTGCAATTAAGCGAGTAATCATAAATAGAGATAAAGCTGGAATAAATACAACTTGAATCCCTGATTTAACACCATCCATCGTCAATGGTAATACAACGCGACGGAATGTTGTAAAAGCAGATGCACCTAAATCGCGCGCTGCGTATACAAGCGTTGGATTTAGACGATCTAATGAGTTGAAAATCGGTAAAATCATAAATGGTATGAAAATATATACGGAAACGAAGACAAAGCTAATATCGGTGAATAGCATTTGTTTCGGATCAAAGCCAAATACTTCAATAGCAGCGTTGATTGGGCCATATAAACCAAAAATCCCAATAAACGCATATGTTTTTAACAATAAATTAATCCAAGACGGAATAATAATAAGCAATAACCATAGCTGCTTGTGTTTCGTCTTTGTTAAAAAATAAGCCGTCGGGTATGAAATAAGCAGTGTAAAGAAAGTGATTAAAAACGCATACCAAAACGAACTAAGCGTCATTTTTAAATAGACAGAAGAGAAAAAGGCTTTGTAGTTATTAAGCGTAAAATTGCCATGTAAATCTAGTAGGGAATAGTAAACAACGAGAGCAATCGGCGCAATAACAAAAAGTGCAATCCATAAAACGTATGGAAATAACGCTGATTTCGAAGTTTTAGTTTGCATCTTCGTCATCTCCATAGGATTCTAGACGTTTATCGAACTCTTCCTCAGTTTCATTTAAGCGCATTACATGAATGGCTTCTGGATCGAAGTCTAGTCCTATTTCTGTCCCTACTTCAGCTTTTTTCAATGAATGAACAAGCCATTCATTGCCTGCCTTGTCATACGTGGAAAGCTCATAATGTACTCCACGGAATAATTGTGTATCTACCTTAACAACTAATTTTCCTTTGTCGACTGTTGTAATTTCTAAATCCTCGGGACGAATAACAATATCAATTTTCTCATTTGGTTTCATCCCTTGGTCAACACACTCGAACACTTCACCAGCAAATTCAACTGTAAAATCTTCTATCATCACACCGTTAACAATGTTTGATTCACCGATAAAGTCGGCAACAAAACGGTTAATTGGTTCATCATAAATATCTACAGGTGTGCCTGATTGTTGAATTTGACCTTCGCTTAGTACAAAAATTTCATCACTCATGGCAAGGGCTTCCTCTTGATCGTGTGTAACAAATACAAAGGTTTTGCCGAGTCTTTGCTGTAATTCACGAAGCTCATACTGCATTTCTGTACGTAGTTTTAAGTCTAATGCAGAAAGTGGCTCATCAAGTAAAATTACTTCTGGATCATTCACAATGGCACGTGCGATAGCTACGCGTTGACGCTGACCACCTGACATCTCAGAAATTTCACGATTTCCATAACCTGCTAAATTGACAAATTTAAGCGCTTCTGACACACGTTCTTTAATATTTTTTTCAGGAAGCTTTTTAATGCGTAGTCCAAATGCAACATTTTCAAAAACGTTTAAATGGGGGAATAACGCATAATCCTGAAATACTGTGTTAACTTGGCGTTCATTAGCTGGAACAGTATTTATTTTTTTATCGTGGAAGAAGACATTACCTGTAGAAGGTTCTGTGAAACCAGCAATAATACGTAAAATAGTTGTTTTACCGCAACCAGAAGGACCAAGTAACGTATAAAACTTTCCTTTTTCAAGCTCTAAATTAATATTTTGTAGGACGACTGTACCGTCACTATATGATTTTGAAACATTTTCAAAGCGGATAATTGAATTTGTTGTCATTGAAGCGCCTCCTTAAGCTATAAATAAGAATCTGTTGCGACGAGTAAAATTTTCGTCTCATCGTCATGTGCATTAAAAATTTGGTGATGATCGGCTGCGTCAAAATAGAGCGCATTGCCTTCACTAGCTATATATTGTTCATTCCCTAAAACGAGACGAATACGCCCTTTGACAATATAAATAAAAGTTTCAGATAGAGACGGCTCGAATTGTTTAAATTCACCATCAGCAGCGAGTGTCAAAAAGATAGGCTCCATTTCTTTCTCATTGGATGTAGGAATGAGCCATTGAATTTCATATTTTTTTTCTTCATCAGTATAGGTTGATTGATCTTCCTCAGTGTAGACAACCTTTTGTTCTGGTGCATCATCATCAAAAAATTCTTTTGGCGTCGATCCTAAAACTTCTAATAATGAAAAAAGCGTTTCAATAGAAGGCGAATTCAAATCTCGCTCCAGTTGTGAAATATAGCCTTTACTTAGATCAGTACGTTCTCCAAGCTCTTCTTGGGTAAGACCTTTTTTCAAACGAAGTGCTTTAATTTTTCCTCCAATTTGCATCCTTTCCCTCCTAGAAGAAGTTTAGCAATCATAAACTTTCAGAAAACGAAGTTTACTTTAACGAAACTTTTAGTTTACTAAAAACATTACTATTATACATAATAATAAAAAATTTGCAATCGTTTTGAAAGAAAAAAAGTAGAAGAAATTTATAGAAAAAATGCATATGTATTTTCATGCAAATTTTTAGGCTTTTCAAGAATAAATTTGCGAAAAGAAGCGAATAACTAATGTGTAGAGTTGATTATTTTTGGGTATATGACAAATAATTGTCAATGCGTTGGAAACGATTAGCATAGAGAAGTGAACTTCGTTGAAAAACTGAGCTTTCTTTGCTATCGTAGAAGACGGTTCGCATGTGCGAATAGAATATAAAACTACATATTATTCGGAGGGATTAATAATGGCAGAACGCATGGTAGGTAAACAAGCCCCAGACTTCACAATGGAAGCAGTACTTCCAGACAAATCTTTTGGTAAAGTATCTTTAGAAGAAATTAAAGCACAAGACAAATGGACTGTACTTTTCTTCTACCCAATGGACTTCACTTTTGTATGTCCAACAGAAATTACTGCAATGAGCGATCGTTATGACGAGTTTGAAGACTTAGATGCAGAAGTAATCGGTGTATCAACTGATACAATCCACACACACTTAGCATGGATCAACACAGATCGCACTCAAAATGGGCTTGGCGATTTAAAATACCCATTAGCAGCAGATACAAACCATGCGATTTCAAAAGAATATGGTGTTTTAATTGAAGAAGAAGGTATCGCACTACGTGGTTTATTTATTATTGACCCAGAAGGCGAATTAAAATATCAAACAGTATTCGATAATAACATTGGCCGTGATGTTGATGAAACATTACGTGTACTACAAGCTTTACAAACAGGTGGTCTATGCCCAGCAAACTGGCGCCCAGGTCAAGCAACACTTTAATTACTGATTTTATAAGATAATTTTCGAGCATGCTCGAAAAAAATCTAAACACCATTACGCTAGAACGTTATGGATGCATAAAATAAATAATGGGTCCCCACGATACGCTTGTGGGGATATTTTTTTCTAGGGAGGATTTTTAATGAAACTTCGTGAACAAATGCCTGAACTAGTAGGCGCAACAACGTGGTTAAATGGGGAAGTAACAAAAGCAGAGTTAGTAGGCGAAAAACCAACTTTAATTCATTTTTGGTCAGTTAGCTGTCATTTATGTAAAGAAGCAATGCCAGATGTGAATAATTTCCGTGATCAATATAAAGATGAACTAAATGTGATTGCTGTGCATATGCCTCGTTCTGAAGAAGATACGGATTTAAATACAATTAAAGCTGTTGCGGCAGAGCATGATATTACGCAACCAATTTTTGTTGATAGTGAAATGAAGCTAACGGATGCATTTGAAAACCAATATGTTCCAGCGTACTTCGTTTTCGATAAAGATGGTCAGCTTCGTCATATGCAAGCTGGTGGAAGTGGCATGAAAATGCTTGAAAAGCGTGTAAATCGAGTGCTTGATGAAATGCGTAACGCATAATTTTGATTGTAGAAAGACGGGGATATTTACATCCTCGTCTTTTTTTAACTTCCATTATAGAAACGTGCAGATGGAATGTCATGGTATTTAAGAGATGCGTTTCAAGCGTGCTCGAAAATATTTAAATGTTGTTAAGCTTATGTATAAATAATAGTTGTATGATAGAATGTCGAAAGCTATAGATAGAATATATAAAATGGGGAATCGTATCCAGTTTTGACGATACATATGGGGAAATATAAGTTAAAATAAAGTAATTGTAGTTTTCGGAGGGATTTGTAATGATGAAAAAGGAATTTGCTGTCATTGGACTTGGTCGTTTTGGGGGAAGCATTGTTCGTGAATTAATGAGTCAAGGAGCGCAAGTGATGGCGATAGATCATTCATCAGAACGTGTGGATGAATTTGCTGCGATTGCTACTCAGGCTGTTATTGCAGATTCAACAGATGAATCGGTTTTAAATTCATTAGGCATTCGTAATTTTGAACATGTGATTGTCGCGATTGGCGAAGATATTCAGGCTAGTATTTTAACGACAATTATTTTAAAAGAAATCGGTGTTCAGCAAATTACTGTAAAGGCCCAAAATGATTATCATGAAAAAGTGCTAAGAAAAATTGGGGCAGATTTTGTCGTGCATCCTGAACGTGATATGGGGATTCGTATTGCTAATAATATGCTGTCTAATACGGTGCTCGATTATTTAGAGCTTTCAGATGAGCACTCTATCATGGAGTTAAAAGCAAATGATGCCATTGCAGGCTACTCTATTATGGATTTAGATATCCGAGCAAAATATGGCATTAACATCGTAGGTATAAAGCGTGGATCAGATATTATTGTTTCGCCACAGGCAAGTGACAAAATTTTACTTGGGGATATTATGCTTCTTATTGGTGCAGATGTGGATATAAATCGTTTTGTGAAAAAAGCGATGAAAGAATAAAAATTGGGTGCCAGGCACGCACACAATTTTAAATTTTTAAGAAAGCTTGGGAGTAGGTTTAGCACATGTTCAAAATTAGAAAAGAACCATTAATGCGGTTTCTGAAAATTTTATTTCCAATCGTACTCTTAGCGATAGCTATTTATGAAATTCAGCAATCGTTAAGTGGGGTAGATGTTCATTTACTTCGGAATGAAGTTAGTCAATTGCAAATATGGGAACTGTTATTGATTTTTGTCATCGCATTTTGTGCGATTACTCCGATGATTTTTTACGATGTCATTTTAACGAAACTACTAGGAATTAAAATGAAGAAGCGTACTTTGGTGAACAATTCATTTATCGTCAATACATTTTCGAACCTTATTGGCTTTGGTGGTTTAGTAGGCGTTTTTCTACGCAATTATTTTTATTCAAAATATAAAGAGGATCGAGAAGGTTTGCTGAAAAGTATTGCCACCGTTACTCTTTTTTATTTGACTGGCATTTCCTTACTAGCGTGGCTAATGTATATTTTCTTTTGGGATTTCCCATTGCTAAAAGAATATCGGTGGCTTTCAATTGCTGTTATTCTTGTCAGCTTATATGTTCCCGCGTTTATTGGGATGCACCTTATTCGTTATAAAAAAGGCAGCTCCTTATCCATAAAAGTTTCTTTTCAGTTAATAATTACTTCAGTAGCAGAATGGCTTGCGGTTTTTTTCGTTATTTGGATGTTAACATTAATCTTGCACATTCCTATTGAGTTAACGACCCTTATACCCATATTTTTAATAGCCTCGTGTGCTGGCATAATTAGTATGATACCAGGAGGGGTCGGCTCATTCGACCTTGTTTTTCTGTGGGGGACCCAAAGTGTAGACATAGGTGAAGAAAAAGTACTTTTCTTATTAATTTTGTATCGCGTTGGTTATTTTGTATTACCATTTTTAGTATCCGTACTATTATTTATTAAAGATTATTGGGAACGCTGGAATCGTTCTTGGGATGACTTACCGAATGTTATTTTTCAAAAAATTAGTCATAAGTTGTTAACGATATTAGTTTTTGTATCAGGTATTGTGTTATTGCTATCGGCTTCGGTACCAGGCGTTCTAAGTCGGCTAAAAATTGCCCAGGAGTTTTTATCATCACCCATTATGAATATTTCCCATCAATTGACAGTCGCAGCAGCGTTTATCCTTTTAGGGTTGTGTAGGGGAATTAATTATAAGGTGAAAAAAGCTTATCAGCTTGCAATTATTGTGCTTGGTAGTTCAGCTATATTTTCCATTATTAAAGGTTTTGATTATGAAGAAGCGATTTTTTTACTAATTGTCGCCGTGTTACTCATGGCATCGAAAAAACAATTTTATCGAGAAAGTTATGTCCTCACATGGGGTGCCATCCTATTTGACATTGCTGCTGTTATTTTCATTACTACAATGTATTTGTTAATCGGCTATGTCAACTTACCTACAGCAAAAATTCATATTCCGACAGCGTTACAATACTATATTCTTACCGACTATCGGGATTTATTTTATAGTGCAATTATTGGTATCCTCATAGCGTGTATCATTTTTTACTTCGGCTATTTTACGCGCGGACCTAAAAAAATGGAGAAGCTCCTATCAAAAGAGCAGGAAGATAAAATTAAAAATCATTTAATGGAATATAAAGGGACGGAGTTTTCTCATTTAATATTTTTGCATGATAAATTTGTATACTGGAATGAGAAAAATACAGTATTATTTGCGTATCAAATAATTGCAGATAAAATTGTTGTGTTGGGCGATCCAGTAGGTCAAGAAAGTGATTTCTTACAGGCAATGGAAGAGTTTTTAGAGTTAGCAGATAAACATGGGTATACACCTGTTTTTTATGAAATAAACAATAAAATTTTCCCTTCTTTACATGAGCATGGCTATAGCTTTTTTAAACTTGGTGAGGAAGCGTTTGTTGATTTAGAAAAATTCACGTTTACTGGTAAAGAGATGAAAAGTAGTAGGGCAGTAAAGAATAAGTTTGAACGAGAGAACTACACTGTTGCATTATTAAGCCCGCCTTATTCACAGGAAGTCATGAAAGAATTGCAAGATGTATCAAGAAAGTGGCTACAAGGAAGAGCTGAAAAGGGCTTTTCTCTTGGCTTTTTCGATGAAAACTATTTGAGTAAGTCGAACATTGCTGTGTTAAGAGGAGCTCAAGGTGTGATGGGCTTTGCTAGTATTATGCCAATGTATGACGATGGCGAAAGAATTTCCGTCGATCTTATGCGTTTTAAACCAGGAGCACCGTCTGGCACGATGGATTTCATTTTTTTATCGCTGTTTGAATGGGCGAAAGAACAAGGGTATCGCGTGTTTAATATGGGCATGTCGCCATTATCAAATGTTGGTCAATCGAGATACTCCTTTTTAAGCGAAAAAATTGCAGCACAAATATTTTTACATGGCCATTACTTCTATCATTTTAAAGGATTAAAAAATTTCAAATTAAAATATGCTGATTTTTGGGAACCAAAATATGTGGCGTACCGAAAAAAATCTTCATTACCATTTACAATGGCACAAGTAACACTATTAATCGGTCGAAAAAGAAAATAAGTAATTTTTAAATTGCAAGTAAGCATACTAGAAATGGAAATATGCTATAATTTTCCTAATTACAATGGAAGGAATGATGAATATGAAACAGCTTGGGAACGTGATTGAGAAGTAGCATATAGAGGATATGCCACTTTTCAATAGTAAAAAAATGAATAATCATTGAAAAGAGGCTGCTTATGTACACAGATCAAGAATTAAACCTTCGTCCTATCATTGAGTCAGACTTAGAGCGCATTTGGGAGCTTATTTATAAAGACGAGCAACCAGAATGGAAAAAATGGGATGCTCCTTATTTTCCACATCAAGCTAAATCATTGCATGATTTTATGTTAACATCACAGCAATTTATTAATCAGAAAAACTTTTGGGCAATCGAGGCTGATGGCATTATTTGTGGCGTTATTTCTTATTATTGGGAGCATGAGCCTTCTAAATGGTTAGAAATGGGCATTGTTTTTCATGAGTCTCATAATTGGGGCAAAGGACTTGGCACTAGAGCAATGACACTATGGATTGATCACTTATTTTCAACGATGCCACTTGTCCGTGTTGGCTTTACGACATGGTCGGGAAATAAGCGGATGATTCGCGTCGGAGAAAAATTGGGGATGCAATTGGAAGCGAAAATTCGTAAAGTACGTTTTTACGAGGGTGTCTATTATGATTCCATACGTATGGGTTTGTTAAGAGAAGAGTGGGAAGCTAGACAAGAAAGCTTAAAGGAGCTTCCAATAATGAAATAACGTTTTGGCCTGTGTTCGATATTGTATCGAAGCAGGTCTTTTATTTTTAGTAAATGGAACATATTTATGTAAAATTGTGTTTGATTTCCTGTTATAGCTTTGTCATAATAAAGAAAATTTGAATAGCGAGGCAACAAGTTATGATAATAACTGAAAATTGTAAAATACAGTCTGTGAAGCCAAACGATATTGAAGATGTTTATTCATTGTATTGTAATGAAGATGTCAGAGCCTTTCTCGGAGGGATACCAGATAAAAGCTACATTTATGCTTCTTTTGACAGCATGCTAAAGGCACCTTATCCTAATTCCTATTTTTGCATTTCATTAAAAAATAAAAATGAGTTTATTGGTTTAGTATCGATTGATGCATATCATGAAAAATCAACATATGAGCTGAGTTATCAATTTTTGCCTCAATATTGGGGCAAGGGGTATGCGTTTGAAGTATTATTAGCAGTTATCCATTATGGATTTGACAGTCTTAATTTATCGAAGATAGTTGCGGAAACGCAAACTGCAAATATTGCCTCCTGTCGTGTATTAGAAAAGTTAGGGATGCAAAAAATAATGGTTTTAGAAAGGTTTGGTCATGAGCAAGCTGTCTATCAGTTATTGAAAACAACTTAAGATGGTTAGGGGCTAAATCGGTAAGTAAAAGGCAACGCAAGTTGAAAATGGTGGAGACATTTAAGCCATGCCCGTAGAAGGCGGCTCCAGCTGTAAATTTTAAAATAATGATTGGTATTTCACATTAAATGATTGTTTATAAAGAAAAATTTCCAATGCAAATACTCAATACCCCCATCAACAAATTATGATGGGGGTTACTTTAATTTTATACTACGAACATAAATAGTTAGAGAAAGTTACAACCTTTAATCTACGTTCAAGTACTGTTCCATCTATTTGTTAAAAGAACATAGGTTGTATAATCAAAACTCAGACTTTATTATTACTTCTAATGCTTTTTTTAACACTTCTTTATCACTGTCTGTCAAGTTTTGAAGTACCTTATTATTTAACTTAATGGTTGCAGCTTCAACTTCATCTCTAATTTCTTTAGATTTTTGAGTAGCCATTACTAAAACATTTCTACGATTTTTTGGATCTACCGAACGCTCTATTAATTCAGCTTTTTGCATTTTATCTAATATTCCTGAGACAGTAGGGGCTTCTAAAAAAACCATTTCTCCGATTTGTTTAGGAGATAATTGCCCTTCTCTCCACAAACAATTCAACACACCGTATTGAGCAGGTGTTACACCATACTCTTCTAAAAGCTTACTGAAATATTTAAAAACTTTATTCTGACTAGCACTTAGTAAAAAGTTCATGCAATCTTTTAATTCCATAGCATCTCCTCCGTATTGACATTACCTATAATATCATGTTAGTTTTTGATAAGAAACATTTTTGGTGCAAAAATGTTTTGTATCAAAAGGAGGGAAATATCAATGGATACATTCAAAGCAATTGTTGTAAAAGAAAATCATGATCAAGTAATTTATGGTTTGGAAGATGTTAATCTCGACAGTCTCTCTGATGGTGAGGTTTTAGTTAAGGTAGCGTATTCTTCAATAAATTATAAAGACATGTTGGCTGTTCAAAAAAATGGAGGAGTTATTCGGAATTATCCGATGATCCCAGGCATTGATTTAAGTGGAACCATTGTTCATACGACAGATAATCGTTACACAGAGGGACAGAAAGTGATTGTTACAGGCTTTACGATGGGTATGAGCCATACAGGCGGGTTTGCAGAATATGCAAGAGTTTCTGGAGATTGGATTGTTCCATTACCAGTCAATCTCTCGTTAAAGGATGCTATGATTTTTGGAACAGCTGGGTTTACTGCTGCTCTTTCAATCATAGCATTAGAGGAGAAAGGTATGGATTTAAATAAAAACCCTAGGATTCTAGTCACTGGTTCAACTGGTGGAGTAGGTAGTATAGCTTTACAGATTTTAGCTAAAATCGGCTACAAAAATATTACTGCTTTAGTTCGAAAAGAACATCAGAAAGAGGTAGCAAAATCTTTAGGAGCTACCAATGTTATTTTCGTAAATGAATTAGGAGAACAAAATAAGCCATTAAATAAACAAAATTTTGATTTTGTCCTAGATACTGTTGGTGGGGATATTGCTTCTGTATTAATTTCTCAAATTTCCTACGGTGGAAGTATGAGTATGTGTGGGAATGCAGGTGGTATAAAACTAGCATCAACCGTGTTGCCATTTATACTTAGAGGAATTAACCTTTTGGGAATTGATTCTGTAAATGTACCAATTGAAGATCGTGATTATATTTGGGAGAAAATAGCGAATGAATGGAATATTTCTCAAACAACTCTCATCAATGAAATTTCACTTGAAAAATTACCCCATACAATTGAAGCAATTAAGAATGGCCAACATTTGGGTAGAACAATTATTAAATATTAAGAATACTTTTAGTTATCACAACGTAAAAAGAGGGCACTCCATTTCTGGAATGCCCTCTTTTGCATTGCTAAGATTAATTAATTTTCTTCAATATCTTTACGGTTTTTCTTTAACATTTTTGATAGCATTTCATACACAATTGGTACGACTACTAATGTTAATAATGTAGAAGATAATAAACCGCCGATTACTGTAATGGCAAGGTCTTTGGAAATTAATCCGCTACCGCCACTGCCTAGTGCCATTGGAATCATTGCACCGATTGTTGCAATAGCAGTCATTAAAATTGGACGTAAACGCGTTGCACCTGCTTCTAAAATTGCTTCGCGCATACCGAGACCGTCGCGCTCCATATGGATAATGCGGTCAACAAGTACGATGGCATTTGTGACAACGATACCTATTAACATTAATAGACCCATCATAACTGAAACAGAAATTGTTTGATTTGTTACGTATAAGCCAACAAATGCACCAATTACCGCAAACGGTAATGAGAAGAGGATTGCAAATGGTGCTAAGCCTTCACCAAACGTTACGACAAGAATGAAGTAAACGATGGCAATTGCGGCTAACATAGCTACGCCAAGTTGTGTGAATGTTTCCTGCATATCTGCAGCTACACCTGATACGCCTGTTGTCACACCTTTAGGTAAGTCTAACTTATCAATTTTCTTATCTGCTGCAGTTGTTGCTTTTGAAATATCATCGCCGATAATTGTGGCAGATACAGTTGCAAAGTATTCACCTTTTGAGCGTGATAATGAATTAAGTGTTGTACCTTCTTCAACATCCACTAATTCACCAATAGACATCGTTGTGCCTAAAGCTGTTTTAATTTCAGTTTTTAGAACATCATCGATTGATAAGGCTGCTGCCTTTGCATCGCGTTTTACAATAACATTAATGTCTTTACCATCACGTTCAACTGTTGTTAACACTTCTTGTGATGTTGTAGAATTTAAAGCCATGACGATTTGAGCAGTCGTTAAACCATATTGTAAGACATTTTCTTGCTCTACTTTTAAGACATGCTCTACATAAGGGTCTTCATTATCGGATTTAACATCCTCTAAACCATCAACATCTTTTAACGTTTCTTCAACGTCTTTTACAGCACTACGTAGGTTATCTAAGTTTTCGCTGTATAATGTGTAGCTAACTTCGTTTGAAGACATAGACATTGATGAGAAGTTTTGGCTTTTCCATTCACCTGATTGGTCAATGTTAAAGACGTAATCTTCTACTTCTTCACGTGCTGCAGGGAAGTCCTCCATCTCTGGATCAAAGATTAGGTACATTAATGCACCGCCAGCTCCGCCACCCATCATCATTGTTGCAGGGTCTGCATTTGTAGCATCTGTAATAGAAACTTGTAAAATATCAATATCTTTACGTTTCATTAATTCTTGCTCTACTTTTGCCACATTTGCTTCTGTTTCATCGTTTAACTCACCAGTACCAGGTGTATATGTTAAGTACATCACCTTTTCCTCTTGAGATCCCATGAAACTGAAACCGATTAATGGTGTGAGGGCAAGTGAACCAACAAGCATTAAAATCGCAATCGTAGACGTAATGATTTTATGATTTAACGCTTTTTCTAATACACCTCTGTACCATGTAGCTAATTTACCAACTTCTTGATGTTGACTTTCTTTTTTCTCACCATATATTTTTTTACGGAATAAGAAATGAGATAAAGCTGGTACGATTGTAATCGCTACTAATAATGACGCACCTAAAGCAAATGTCATTGTTAAGGCGAATGGCATGAATAATTCGCCAACCATACCACCAACGAAAATAAGTGGAGCAAATACCGCTACTGTAACTAATGTAGAAGACAAGATTGGTTTAAACATTTCGATTGTCGCTTCACGGATAAGGGCGCGACCTGTTAATTTTTCTTGTTTTAAGTGGATACGTCGATAAATATTTTCAACTACGACAATGGAGTCATCAATAACCCGCCCAATTGCAACGGTAATTGCACCAAGTGTCATAATATTTAACGTAATATCCATCCAGTTTAGTAATAGTAAAGCCATGAATACAGAAACTGGAATAGAAATAATTGAAATAATTGTTGACTTGAAATCGCGTAAGAATAGTAAAATAATTAATACAGCTATAGCGCCACCGAATACTGCCTTTTCAATCATTGTGAAGACGGAATCTTCAATTGGCGCACCTTGGTCAAGTGAGATATCTACTTTTAAGCCGTCAATTCTTTTTTCTTCATCTTTAATAAGGTCTTTTACTGCATTTACGACAGTTACTGTATTTGCATCTTGACCTTTCACGATTTGAATCGCAATGGCATCTTTACCATTTGTGCGTGAAACAGATTGTACTTTACCTTCAACTTCAATCGTTGCAATATCACCTAAGCGAACGAATGGAGAAGGTTGTGTTGCTGAAGGTGTGACTGGTATCAATAAATCTTTTAATTCATCAACAGATTTAACTTTACCATCTACGGAAACCGCTTGTTCACCAACCGTAAATTGATATAAACCGAGTGATAGAGACATATCACTTGCTTGGATCATTTGTTTGACAGTATCCTCAGTTAAGCCGAGAGCAGCCATTTTTTCTTCGTCATATTTAAACGAAACTTGTTCAATATGTTGACCAGTAATAGTTGCAGAAGCAACACCGTCGATTTTTTCGATTTTAGGAAGTAATATATCTTCTACTGTTGATGTCAGATCAACGATATCTTCCTTAGAGCTACTTACTGATAATGCGACAACAGGCATCATGTTCATGCTAATCGCCATAATTGTAGGTTCTTGTGCACCTTCAGGAAGTTTCACATTATCTAAAGCTGACTCTAACTGGCGTTTTTTTTCATCCATATCAATGCCATAGTCATATTCAACTTGAACTTGTGCAATGTTGGATGAAGAAGTAGAGTAAACTGCCTTAACATCCTCTAAACTTTCGATTGATTTTTCAAATGGAATGGAAAGTTCATTCATGACTTGTTCAGGCGTTGCACCTGGATAAACGCCCATTACAATTAAGTATGGAATCGATATATCAGGGATTGATTCCATTTTCATTCTTGTACCTGAATAAATACCAGAGACAGTGATGATAATTGTTAATAACCACACTGCCAATTTGTTCTTCAATACAAAATTAACTAAACCTTTCACCTTCACACCTACCCTTTATTGACTTACTAGATTCAATTATTTATAATAATGACTAATCGGTCATTTGTCAATGAAATGCATTAGGAGAGATTTAAAAATATGTCAAAAAAGCAACTGATTATGGAGAAAGCATTAGAACTGTTTTCTGAACAAGGCTTTGAAGCAACGTCTGTGCAGCAAATTACAGAGCGCTGTGGGATTTCTAAAGGGGCATTTTATTTGTCTTTTAAAACAAAAGATGAATTACTTTTTTCAATGGTTGACTACTTCCTACAGCAATTTATAGCGGATATTGACCAAGTAGTCAGAAACATGAACAACAAAGATGTAGTATTGGTAGATTTTTATAAAGGTATTTTTCAAGCGTTTAAAAAACATTCAGCTTCTTCGCGTGTGTTTTTTAATGAAAAAGTTTTTCTTACAAAAAAAGAGCTGTTTCATAAAGTAAGTGCTTATGAAGCGGATATGTCGAAGTTTATCGTCCAGATGCTTGAAGAGCTTTATCGAGAAGAGCTACAAGAGACGATATATGATGTTATGTATTGTGTAAAAGGATTTGTGAAAGGCTATGCCGAGCTGTTTATGTTCTCAAATTTGCCGCTTGATTTAGATCAATTGGCAAAATCATTAGCCGAAAAGACAGATATTATTGCTCGTCATACGACAATTCCTTTTATTACAGAGGAACTCGCACAAATAGTCGCAAGACCTTGTGAAGAGGAAGTCACGCAACAATCCTTATTGCAGTTAATCGAACAAAACATCCAGAACTTAGAGCCATCTATTGAGCGAGAATCATTAGAGCTATTAAAAAGTCAAGTAGAACACCAAACATACAGTAAACCGATTATTAAAGGTCTAATTGAAAATATTCGCCTACAACCAGGGTGTCAATGGATCGCATATGTATTAGATAAATATTTCTAATTGTACACATTGAATTAGAATTGTTCACAAGAAGTAATAGTGAGCAATTCTCTTTTTTATGGATTGAACAAGATATTTCGTTTTTAATGGGGAAGGAAGCATATTCTAATACTATATACGTTCGTTGTTAAAGGAGGTTTCAATATTTTAGTAATTTATTTCATTAAATTTGAAATCGTTCAAAAAAGCCTCTTCGCGTAACTAGTTGGAAGGATAAGTCATTGAGTATCGGTAACCTAATTGAACGGCGTCTAACTACATACTGCAACTCTATAATATTATGGAAATAAAATAAAGTGTATAAACAGAAAAAGCTACGCAAATAATGCGTAGCTTTCTAATTTAAAAGATTATACTTCCATAATAATCGGTAAAATCATCGGACGACGTTTAGTTTTCTCGAATAAGTAAGGCCCTAAAACGTCTGTAATTTCATTTTTAAGCTCAGTCCATTGTGGCGTTTTGCTTTGAATGGTTTCGTTAAGATGACGGTTCAGCATTTTTTGTGCTTCATTAATCATCGTACCTGATTCACGCATATAAACAAATCCACGTGAAATAATATCAGGACCAGAAACAATTTTTTGGTTTTCCATATCTACGCTTACAACCACTATTACTAAACCTTCTTCGGAAAGTATACGGCGGTCGCGCAGTACGATATTACCAATATCTCCAATGCCGTTACCATCAATATATACATCGCCAGAAGGGATACGACCTGCAACATGTGCTTCATTTGCACTTAATGCAAGTACATCACCATTTTCCATTACGAAAGTATTTTCAAGTGGCACATCACAATCTTCTGCTAAATGTGTATGCATTTTTAACATACGGAATTCACCGTGAATAGGCATAAAGAATTTTGGTTTCATTAATCGAAGCATTAGCTTTTGTTCTTCTTGTGATCCATGACCAGATGTATGGATATTATTTAATGCACCGTGAATAACTTCAGCGCCAGCACGGAAAAGTAAATTAATGATTTTATTTACGCTAACTGTATTACCTGGTACAGGTGAAGAAGAGAAGACAACTGTGTCCCCAGGCTGGATTTGAATTTGACGGTGTGTACCGTTGGCAATGCGAGATAGAGCAGCCATTGGTTCACCTTGAGAGCCTGTACATAAAATCATCACTTCGTTGGCAGGTAAACGGTTAATGCTTTGGGCATCAATAAATGTATCTTTTGGTGCGTTGATATAACCAAGTTCACGACCGATTGTAATGGCATTATCCATAGATCGACCGAATACGGCGATTTTGCGTCCGTATTTTATGGCTGCATCTGTTGCTTGTTGCAAACGGTGAATATTTGATGCGAATGTTGCGAAAATAATACGACTATCAACCTTGCGGAAGATTTCGTCAATACTTTTCCCAACTGTACGTTCAGACATTGTGAAATTTGGTTTTTCAGCATTCGTACTATCAGATAGTAGGCACAGCACACCGTCACGACCGATTTCGGCCATTTTTGTTAAGTTTGCTGGCTCGCCTACTGGAGTAAAGTCGAATTTAAAGTCACCTGTATGCACGATATTGCCAGGAGGTGTTTTTACGACGATACCATAAGCATCTGGAATACTATGCGTTGTTCTAAAGAAGCTTACAGATGTTTTTCTAAATTTAATAACATCATCTTCTTTAATTTCGATTAGTTTAGTTGTACGTAGTAAACCATGTTCTTCAAGTTTGTTGCGCAATAAGCCAAGTGCAAGCTTACCACCATAAACGGGAACATTCACTTGACGTAGTAAATAAGGGATACCACCAATATGGTCTTCGTGTCCGTGTGTTATAAATAACCCTTTAATTTTATCGACGTTTCGTACTAAATACGTGTAATCAGGAATAACATAGTCGATTCCGAGTAAATCGTCTTCTGGAAATTTTATTCCGGCGTCAATTAAGATGATTTCATCTTGAAATTGAACGCCGTAAGTGTTTTTGCCGATTTCGCCCAGTCCGCCGAGCGCGAAAACAGCTGCTTGGTCATTTTTAACAAACTTCATGTTTGTTAAATTTCCTCCAAGACGAAGTTCGGGCTTGCTTGTTCGTAGTCTAAATAGTTACCTTCAAGCAGTTGGATGAACTCAATGTTGTAATGACGGTCTTGTAACTTTTGACGTACTTCACGTTCTGAAGCAGCTTCAAGGTATAGACTTTTAGTGTTTTCGCGAACTGGAATCTCATTTGCTTTTTCTTGATAATAAACTTTGTAAATCATAGTTTGCTCTCCTTTAATTGCGTACATTATTATTGCAGATTTGGCTATTACCACACACGTACTACAAGAAAAAACCGCGAATTTCTAGTATACTTCAAACTAATAAAGAAATGAGCGTTTGAATTTCTTGTATCTCAATACTTTAATCTTGCACTTTTCATAAGGCAGTGAGACAGTGGTTGCGCATAGTCAAATAAATGCATTTCCTTTATATTATCACGCGGCTACTCTAAAATAAAGAAAAGCCCTTCAAATAATGAAGGGCAAATGTTAGGCAATTGATTTTTTTCCGAGTACGCCGCGAAGTTGCTTCAACAATTTTTGCTTTAGTTTCTTCAGCATGGCACATCACTCCTTAGGATCATTATAATTAAAAACGATACCTGTGTAAAGTATTTTGCCTTTGCAATATATTACATAAAGAAAGGAATTATAGAATGAATAAAATTTTATTTTTTGATGTTGATGGAACACTTTATAACAGTGAAAAAATATTGCCAGCTTCGGCAAAGGAAGCGTTATTAGAGGCTCGTCGTAAAGGCTATGAGATTGCAATCGCCACTGGACGTGCACCGTTTATGATTCAATCATTGTTAGAAGAACTTGATATAAATACGTATGTGACCTTCAATGGACAGTACGTTGTTTATCGTGGTGAGGTTGTCTATACAAATGGTGTTGACAGAGATGAGTTAGCGAAAATTATTGCCTTTGGTGAAGCGCGTAATGAACCAGTTGTTTTTTTAGACGACAAGCGCATGATTGCGTCAGTTGGAGAACATAACATGGTATCTGAAAGTCTCGAAACTTTAAAATATCCATATCCAGAACTAGACTCATCTTATTATATGCAGAACGATGTTTATCAAACACTGATTTTCATGGAAGAGAAAGATGAACATTTATATGAGGAAGCCTTTCCGAATGTTCAGTTTGTACGTTGGCATCCATATTCATGTGATATTTTACCTAAAGGAGGCTCGAAGGCTGCGGGGATAGAAAAAGTGCTTGCAAAAATGGGGCTCACGTTAGAAGATGCCTTTGCTTTTGGTGATGGGATTAATGATATCGAAATGTTAGAGGCTGTTGGCACAGGCGTAGCGATGGGAAATGGTCATGAAAGAGTCAAGGCAGTTGCTTCACATATTACAGATCATGTAGATGCGGACGGACTTGCGAAAGCGATGCGCTATCTGAAGATTATCTAAGTGCCAGTCACCCAAACAATTCTGAATTTTTATGGCACTGCTAGTAGGGCTAAATAGGTAAAAAACCCACGGAAACCCCTGCGGGAACACACGTAATGTAAGAAGCAACAGGCCACTCGACAGCGAGGGTTATAGCTTCCGTTGTGCCCGCAGAAATAACGTGGGTTTTTACTTTAGGAGCTTGTTGCGTTAAATAGCAACGACTTTTAGCTCAATTCCTGCTTCGCTATATTTCACTACCGTTTCTTTCGAGAGCGTGTTATCCGTAATAATCATATCGACCTGATTTAACGGACACACTTGAATTGCAACATCTTTATTAAATTTAGAAGAATCTGTTGCAACATAGACTGTTTGCGATATATTAATGAGCTGTTTCCTCGTCATCGCCTCTTCTACACTGAAATCGGATATACCCTTTTCTAGCGTTACCCCGCTTGCACATATAAACGCCTTATTAATATTCAAATGCTCAAATCGGAAAAGAAAATCATTTGAAGTGACCGACTTTTCTGAATGTCGTATCTTCCCGCCGATAATCATGACTTCAATATTAGAGCCAATTAAATCAAATGCCACAGGTAGAGAATTTGTAACAACCGTTAGTTTTTCCTTTCCTAAAAGAAATGGCGTCATCTGATAGGTTGTTGTGCCGCTATCAATAAATATACAATCACCATCCTCTACTAAAGATGCGCAAGCTTTTGCGATGGCAATTTTTTCTGTTAGTTGCTGCGTTAATCGATTGTCTATTAATCCTTCGACAGGTTCAATATATTTTACGCCTCCATAAAACTTCTCGATTTTCTTCTCTTGCACAAGTAGTTGAATATCTCTACGGATAGTTTCCATTGATACATTGAATTCTTTTGTTAAGGTCACTAATTTCACTACCTTATTATTGCGCACATATTGCAAAATTTGTTGCTGCCTTTCTAATGTGTACATTCAATCACCTCTATTTGTTATTTACTCAAAGTAGTAAAGACTTTGTCAACAGTTGGTCAAAATTTACTCAACATTTACACAAATATGTATTTTCCCTTTACAAATTGCCTCTATACTGTGAGTAACAACTCAAAAGGAGTGAGCGATTTGTTGGAACTAAGAAATATTTCAAAAAGCTATAAAAATAAAAAAGTATTAAATGATATAAATTTAACGATTGGCTCTGGAGAAATAGTTTCTTTATTGGGACCGAGTGGTTGTGGCAAAACAACATTACTCAACATTGTTCTAGGTCTTACAGAACAAACGGAAGGACAACTTTTTTACAATAGACAAGATATATCGAAACAATCGATGCAGGCACGAGGATTTAATATCGTTTTCCAAGATTTCGCGTTGTTCCCACATTTAAATGCCTACGACAATATCGTATATGGTTTAAAAAATAAAAAACAGCAAATGACAAAAAGCGAGATACAAGAGTATGTTGATTTTTTAGAACTTGCCCCACATTTACATAAGAAGATTCACGAATTATCAGGTGGGCAGAAGCAACGTGTATCAATAGCTAGAACCCTTGTAATGCAACCGAAAATATTATTACTAGACGAACCATTAAGTGCGCTGGATGGAGTAATTAAGGAATCAATTAAAGAACGCATTAAATCGATTGCACGACAGTTTAATCTAACAACTATTATCGTGACCCATGATCCTGAAGAGGCGCTTACGTTATCAGATAAAGTACTCATTATTAATGAGGGAACTGTTTCACAATATGGTACACCTCATGAAATTTTAAAATCGCCAAAAAATCAATTTATCGAAGATTTTATCTTAAGGCAGCTTCACATTAAACGTCATAACATCTACCAACTGTTTGGAGAATCCTATGCTTAAAACGAAAAAAATGGTGAAAATTTTGTTTATGCCCATTGCCTTGTTTTTTCTCTTCTTTTTAATTGTGCCATTGCTTTATATGTTTTGGCAGTCCTTGAAAAAAGGCAATAGCATAACGTTACAAAACTATGTAGAAGCATTACAGAGCGTTGAAATACGTGAAGCATTTCTCAATAGTTTTCAAGTGTCAATCGTAGCTGCAATTATTACAACCTGTTTAGCGTTTGTATTGGCTTATGCATTACATTTTACGACGATGAATCGGTCTGTTAAAAAACTTGTACACGTAGGGATTACATTACCGATGCTGTTGCCGACAATCACCTATGGTTTTGTATTAATTTATACATTTGGTAATCAAGGCATTATTACTAAATTAGTCGGACAGCCTATTGTGAGCATTTATGGATTTAATGGATTGTTGATTGGATATGTGCTTTACACATTACCAGTTGCCTTTATTTTAATGCAAAATTCGATGCAGTATATCGATAAACGGTTTTTACTCGTTTCTATGCTGATGCATGATAAACCGTCACGACGATTTTACCATACCGTGCTTCGTCCAATGATAGGAACAATTGGTGGCGCTTTTATTTTAACGTTTATTTTAAGCTTTACCGACTTTGGAATACCCGCATCGGTAGGAGGGAGCTATAAAGTTATTGCTACTGAGCTTTACCAAGCAATGCTTGGCTCTATTGTGCGATTTGAGCAAGGGGCAGTGATTTCTGTATTGATGCTTGTGCCTGCAGTACTTGGTATCGTGATGCTAAGTTTGCTAGATCGATTTAATTTTCAATATAAGCATGCTAGCCAAAGTGAGCTAGTCGTACATCGTCTGCGAGATCGTGTACTTACAGTTTTTTCACTAGCATGTGTGAGTTCAATTTTAATCATCTTCTCGACAATGTTCATTGTGCCATTTACAAAGGGATATCCATATGACTTTAGTTTCACATTGGAACATATTCAAAATGTTTTAGCAGAAAAGAATTTAACGAGAGTTTATTTTAATTCACTAATTGTTGCCTTCTTTACAGCCGTATTAGGTGTTTGTATAGCATTTGTTTCAGCTCTTCTCAATGTCAGAACACCACTGAAAGGAAGGAAAACGATAGATATTATGTCGATGGTTACGAACACTGTGCCAGGAATGGTTCTTGGTCTTTCTTATTTGTTTTTCTTTAATGGAAGCACGCTAAAAGGAACCTTCTTTATTATTGTTGCCTATACAGTCGTTCATTTTTTCACAACACCGTATTTGATGGCGAAAAACTCCTTGCAAAAAATGGACCCGACTTGGGAAGTAACGGGGGAATTGTTGAAAGACTCCTGGATTCAAACGGTGGTACGCGTTATTTTGCCGAATATCCGTCCAACTATTTTTCAAATGTTTAGCTATTACTTTTTAAATGCCATGGTGACGGTAAGTGGGGTAATTTTCCTTGTCAGTACGAAAACAATGCTTGTCTCCACACGTATTAAAGAGCTTCAGCATTTTGCGAAGTATACAGATATTTTTGTTCTCTCCATTTTTATTTTATGCACTAACCTCATTGTGAAATTAGGTTGTGATTATATAACAACAACTAAAGAAAAGGGTAAGGAGATGGAATGATGAAAAAGTCAAGAATCATGATGTTAGGTAGTGTTAGTTCTGCAATTGTATTGGCTGCGTGTGGCAGTGCGGAGGCTGATGCAAACAAACAAGTCATCATTTATTCAAATGCGGATGATGAAGCTATTGAGGTAATGCAAGCGACATTAGATAAGAAAGGTTATGAAGGCAAATATATCATCCAATCGTTTGGCACATCTGAATTAGGTGGGAAAATGATGGCAGAAGGTACTGATATTGAAGCGGATGTTGTAACGATGGCTTCTTATTTTATTGAAAGTGCGCAAACATCTAAATCCATGTTTGTTGACCTAACATCTGACTTAAAGCCATTAGACGACGGTGGATCAACCTACGCATTACCGATTTTAGGAAACGTAGGATCAATTTTTATCAATACTGATTTATTGGCACAAAAAGGGCTACCTGTGCCGAAAACAATAAAGGATTTAACGAACCCAGAGTTTAAAGATTTAGTGTCATTTCCAAATATTTTAGATTCATCTACAGGGTGGTTATTAGTTCAAGCGATTATGAACGAATATGGAGAAAAAGAAGGGAAGCAAGTATTAGCGGATTTAATTAAAAATGCTGGTCCACATATTGAAAGCTCAGGTTCTGGACCTATTAAAAAGGTGAAGACAGGTGAAGTGGCTGCAGGATTTGGTTTACGGATACAAGCAATTGATGCAAAAAATGAGGGCTTACCTATTGACTATATTGATCCAACTGAAGGCAACTTTACGTTAACGGAATCTGTTGCTGTTGTAGATAAAGAAGGCGATGAAGCAATGGCAATTGAAATCGCAAAAGTAATTGCAACAGAGGCACGAACAGATTTATTAAAGCAATATCCTGTAGCGCTTTACGAAGGTGAGCAAGTCGAAGATGAATATGTTCCGCAGTACTTGAAAAAGTGGGATACGACGTTAACTGTCGATTTATTAGAAAAACATCAAGCATTCTTTAAAGAAGCACAACAATAAAGGAGCATAAAGACATGAATAACTACAAATTATTAACACCAGGTCCATTAACTACAACGGAAGCAGTCAAAAAGGAAATGTTAATGGATCGTTGTACATGGGATGACGACTATAAGCAAGTAACACAAACAATACGTAAAAAGCTCGTAGAACTCGCACAAGTGGATGAAACAATGTATTCAGCAGTACTCATGCAAGGTAGTGGTAGCTTTGTTGTGGAATCGGTCCTAACAACGACTATTTATGACCTTGATAAAGTCCTTATTATAACGAATGGTGCTTATGGAGAACGTATAGTAGAAATGGCGAAAGCCCTTCAGTTACAGCATGTCGTTTATTGTGTGCCGAATAATGAGCAACCATCGCCTTTAGAAGTGCGAACTATTTTAGAAAACGATGAAAGCATTACACATGTAGCGGTTGTGCATTGTGAGACGACAACGGGAATATTAAATCCGATTAATGAAATAGGAGAAGTTGTTCAATCGTTTAATAAAACGTTTATTGTAGATGCGATGAGTAGCTTTGGTGGTGTGCCGATGGATTTGTCAAACGGACATATTGACTTTTTAATCAGTAGTGCAAATAAATGTATTCAAGGCGTTCCAGGTTTTGGATTTGTTATTGCAAAAATTGAAGCATTAGAAAAATGTAAAGGAATAGCCAAAAGTGTTGCATTAGATTTATACAGTCAATGGCAAGTGATGAAAGTGGATGGGAAATGGCGTTTTACATCACCGACACACGTTGTTGCGGCATTTGCGAAGGCGTTGGAGGAACTAGCTGAAGAAGGCGGTATTGAGGCGCGCTACAATCGCTATGCAAAAAACAATAAAATGTTGCGTGAAAGATTATCGAAATGCGGGTTTGAGGCTTATATTTCTGTGGAAATTCAATCGCCAATTATTACAACATTTTTATATCCATCTGCAGCATTTTCTTTCGAGCATTTCTATCAAGAGATGAAACAAGCAGGCTTTGTCATCTATCCAGGAAAGCTAACTGATGTTGATACATTCCGAATTGGTAATATAGGGGATGTTCATGAGGAAGATATTCATACATTATGCAATGTTATTGAAAACTATATGGCGGTGAAAAATAATGAAAATTGAAGCAGTGATTTTAGATTGGGCAGGTACGGCGGTTGATTTCGGATGTTTTGCTCCAGTAAATGTTTTTCTCACAATTTTTGAAGAAGCAGGTGTAACTGTAACGCTGGAAGAAGCGCGTAAACCGATGGGGATGTTGAAAATTGATCATATTCGAACGATGCTTGAAATGGCAAGAATAAGTGAGGCTTGGGAACAAGTATATGGACGTGCATATACAGAGCAGGATGTACAAGCTTTATATGCTCAATTTGAAACAAAGTTAATGGCATCGCTAGCATTGTTCACAGATCCCATTCCGCATGTAAGAGAAACGGTTCAACAGTTAAGACAAGCTGGCATACGTATCGGCTCTACAACAGGCTATACGAAATCAATGATGGAAGTAGTGACGCATCACGCTGCGGAAAAAGGATATAAGCCTGATTATTTAGTGACACCAACTGATGTAGGAGATAAAGGGCGTCCGTATCCTTATATGATTTTTAGAAATATCGAGGAACTTGGCATTCAAGCAACGAAAAAAGTAGTAAAAGTAGGGGATACTACTTCGGATATGCAAGAGGCATTAAATGCAGGGGTTTGGGCTGTAGGTGTCATCATCGGTAGTTCAGAAATGGGTTTAACAGAACAGGAGTTTATGCGTTTATCTGCTGAAGAGCGAGCGGATGCTATCGAAAGAACAAAAGCTGTTTTTGAACAAGCAGGTGCGCATTATACCATTCAAACAATGCAAGAACTGCCTGCACTAATTAAAACAATTAATGCACGATTAGTTTAAAATAAAGCTCTTAAAGCGAAAAAGTGTTAGATTGACTGTCATCAATCTAACACTTTTTGCAATAAATAAAACTTTGCAGAGAGCAATAGTTGATGGTAGCGGAGGCGGCGACTCCCGCGGGAACAACACACAATGTAAGACGCAACAATCCCGCGCGTTAGCGAGGGTTGCGGCTTACGGTGTGCCCGCGGAAAGGGTCCGCCGTAGCGGACATCAACCAATAGCCACTATCTTAGTCTCGTTCGTACGGTACAGCGTTTGGAATTTCTGCGAATGGATTTTTTTCGTTAATACGATCATAAAACATGACGCCGTTTAAATGGTCTAATTCATGCTGGAATGCAATAGCTGGCAAGCCTGACAGACGCATTTTTTTCTCTTCACCGTCGATTGTTTTAAATTTCACTGTAATGCGTGCATGACGAGGCACGTAACCAGGTACATTACGATCAACAGATAAGCAGCCCTCACCAGTCGGCAAATAGGTATTTTCAACAGAGTGGCTGACGATTTTAGGATTGATAGCAACAAAGCTAAGTTGTTCGCCTTGGTCATCTTTTAAATGAAGAGCAAACATTCGATGTAGGCTGTTTACTTGATTAGCGGCTAAACCGATGCCACTACGTAAGTCATACTTATCAGCCATTTCTGGATCTTGGCTATTAATTAAAAATTGAAGCATATCTGTAGCCAGTTGTTTTATTTCATCAGTTAAAGGGAATTGAACGTCTATTGTTTTTGTGCGGAGAGTCGGATGGCCTTCGCGAATTATATCATCCATTAAAATCATGAGTAAATCTTCCTTTCAATCTTTGTATTACCTTACTTATAAGTATACATCACGCATCGAAACATGCACATGAAAAAAGACTTTATTTGAATAAACTTAAAAATATTTTATGTTGCTATTAGATTATAGAGAACTGGGGTATTCTACTATTGGTAATTATGTATTGAAACGTAATGTTTGTGCGCTTGATGAATGTTGTTGTAATACAGATTTACTTAGTTAGTAATACAGTATGGAACAGTTTATAATAATCGTTTTTGTAGAAAAATTCTTTAGTATCAGGCGTAATATATGATTGACCGACAGTATTTTATTCAGTATACTGAGTGCTAAGAATAAGTTGTACTAGTTAAAAAGTGATTTATTTTAATACAGTTGAAAGGGAGATGTGACAAATGAGCAAGAAAAACAATAATATTTTTGATCCACAACAAACGCTAGCTGAAATCGAAGAAAAGTTTGAAATGTTTCAAATTTTGAACGAAGAAGGCGAAATTATAAATGAAGAGGCAGATCCGAAATTATCAGATGAAGAGCTAGTTGAATTAATGACGCGTATGGTTTATACACGTATTTTAGATCAACGTTCCATTTCTCTTAACCGTCAAGGTCGCTTAGGCTTCTACGCACCAACAGCAGGTCAGGAAGCATCACAACTTGCTTCTCATTTCGCATTAGAAAAAGAAGATTGGATTTTACCAGGTTACCGTGATGTTCCACAAATTGTGTGGCATGGTCTACCTTTAGATAAAGCATTTTTATTCTCACGTGGTCACTTCTTGGGGAATCAAGTTCCTGAAGGTGTAAACGTACTAGCACCACAAATCATTATCGGTGCTCAATATATCCAAGCGGCAGGGGTGGCACTTGGTATTAAAAAACGAGGTAAAAAAGCAGTAGCAATTACTTATACAGGTGATGGTGGGTCATCACAAGGTGATTTCTACGAAGGTTTAAACTTTGCTGGAGCATTTAAAGCGCCTGCGATTTTCATCGTTCAAAATAACCAATTCGCGATTTCTACACCACGTGAATTGCAAACGGCAGCAAAAACAATTGCACAAAAAGGTATTGCAGCAGGTATTCCAAGTGTTTTAGTGGATGGTATGGATGCGCTTGCAGTTTATGTTGCAACACGTGATGCACGTGAACGCGCAATTAATGGTGAGGGTCCAACGTTCATCGAAACAATGTGTTACCGTTATGGCCCACATACAATGGCTGGGGATGACCCAACACGTTACCGTACATCTGATACAGATAACGAATGGGCTCTAAAAGATCCACTAGTTCGTTTCCGTAAATACTTAGAGGGTAAAGGTTTATGGGATGAGCAAAAAGAAGAGGCTGTTATCGAGCGCGCGAAAGAAGAAATTAAAGAGGCTATTAAAAAGGCCGATGCTGCTCCAAAGCAAAAAGTAACAGAGTTAATGGAAAATATGTATAAAGGCGAAATGCCATCTAATTTAAAAGAACAGTATGAAATCTACAAAGAGAAGGAGTCGAAATAACCTATGGCACAAATGACGATGATTCAAGCAATTACAGATGCTCTTCGCACAGAATTAAAGAATGATGAAAACGTTCTTTTATTCGGGGAAGATATAGGCGTCAATGGTGGGGTTTTCCGTGCAACTGAAGGCCTACAAAAAGAATTTGGTGTTGACCGAGTATTCGATACACCATTAGCAGAGTCAGGTATTGGTGGGTTAGCGATTGGTCTTTCTCTTCAAGGATTCCGTCCAGTTCCAGAAATTCAATTTTTCGGCTTTGTCTATGAGGTAATGGATTCTATCAGTGGGCAATTAGCACGTTTAAGCTACCGTAGCGGTGGTGTGTACAATGCACCTGTAACAATTCGTTCTCCATTCGGTGGTGGTGTGCATACACCAGAAATGCACTCAGACAGCTTAGAAAGTTTAATGACGGCTCAACCAGGTTTAACAGTGGTTGTTCCTTCAACACCTTACGATGCGAAAGGGCTACTCATTTCTTCTATTCGAAATGATAATCCAGTCATTTTCTTAGAGCATTTAAAATTATACCGTTCATTCCGTGAAGAAGTACCTGAGGAAGCATACGAAATTCCACTAGGTAAAGCTGATGTAAAACGAGAAGGTAAAGATTTAACGATTGTTGCTTATGGCTTAATGGTACACGAAAGCTTAAAAGCAGCAGAAGAACTAGAAAAAGAAGGCCATTCTGTAGAAGTTATTGATTTACGTACAATTCAACCAATTGATATTGAAACAATCATTGCGTCAGTTGAGAAAACAGGCCGAGCAATCGTTGTTCAAGAGGCACAAAAACAAGCAGGGATTGCTGCGAATGTTGTCGCTGAAATTACAGAACGTGCTATTTTGAGCTTAGAAGCTCCTGTTCTTCGTGTAGCAGCACCAGATACAGTGTACCCATTCCCACAAGCTGAAGGTGTTTGGTTACCGAATTTTAAAGATGTAATGGAAACAGCGAAAAAAGTTTTAACATTCTAATGTAGCTTGCATATTTGAAGAAGAGCAAAGAGAAAGGATGGGTACACATGGCATTTGAATTCAGATTACCGGATATCGGCGAGGGTATTCACGAAGGCGAAATTGTAAAATGGTTCGTTAAAGCTGGAGATACAGTAAAAGAAGACGATATCCTTTGTGAAGTACAAAATGATAAAGCAGTCGTAGAAATTCCTTCACCTGTTGAAGGTAAAGTAGAGGAAGTATTAGTAGCAGAAGGTACAGTAGCTGTTGTTGGCGATGTATTAATCCGTTTAGATGCTCCTGGATATGAAGATATGAAGCTAAAAGGTGACGATCATGCGGAAGCGAAGACAGAGGCACAAGTTCAGTCAACTGCTGAAGCTGGTCAAGATGTAGCTAAAGAACCTGCTGCTAAAGAAGAAGCGCCAGCAGCTCCAGCAACAGCAGAGGTAGCGGTAAAGCAAGAATCAGCGGATAGTACTAAACGCGTTATTGCAATGCCTTCAGTTCGTAAATTTGCTCGCGATAATGATGTCAATATTCATGAAGTAGCGGGTACTGGCAAAAATGGTCGTATTTTAAAAGAAGATATTGAGAATTTCTTAAATGGCGGCGGAGCAGTGCAGGCTGAAGAAGCACCAGTTGCAAATGAAGAAGCAGTTGTTCAACAAGAAGCTGCACCATCTGCGCCTGTTGTTCTTGAAGGCGACTTCCCAGAAACACGTGAAAAAATGTCTGGCATTCGTAAAGCGATTGCTAAAGCGATGGTACATTCAAAACAAACAGCGCCACACGTTACACTAATGGATGAAGTTGATGTAACAGCTCTTGTAGCACATCGCAAAAAATTCAAAGATATCGCTGCTGAAAAAGGCGTTAAATTAACGTATTTACCATATGTAGTGAAAGCACTTATTTCAACATTGCGTGAATTCCCAGAATTTAACCGCTCATTAGATGATGCAACACAAGAAATCGTTCAAAAGCATTACTACAATATTGGTATTGCAGCAGATACTGAAAAAGGCTTACTAGTTCCAGTTATTAAGCATGCAGATCGCAAATCTGTATTTGCAGTTTCAAATGAAATTAATGACTTAGCAACAAAAGCACGTGATGGAAAACTTGCGCCACATGAAATGAAAGGTGCATCAATGTCTATTACGAATATCGGTTCTGCAGGTGGTCAATGGTTTACTCCAGTAATTAACCATCCTGAAGTAGCAATTTTAGGTATTGGTCGAATTGCAGAAAAACCTGTAATAAAAAATGGTGAAATTGTAGCTGCACCTGTGTTAGCATTATCATTGAGCTTTGATCATCGCATGATCGATGGAGCCACTGCGCAAAATGCTTTAAATCACTTAAAGCGTTTGTTAAGTGAGCCAGAATTATTATTAATGGAGGCGTAACAAAATGGTAGTAGGAGATTTCCCAATCGAAACAGATACTCTTGTCATTGGTTCAGGTCCTGGAGGATATGTAGCAGCAATTCGTGCAGCTCAAACTGGCCAAAAAGTAACAATCGTTGAAAAAAATGTACTTGGTGGTGTGTGCTTAAACGTAGGTTGTATTCCGTCAAAAGCATTAATTTCAGTTGGTCACCGCTTTGAGCATGCTAAACATTCAGATGACATGGGTATCATCGCTTCTGATGTGAAACTAGACTTTTCAAAAGCGCAAGCTTTTAAAGACAGCGTTGTTAAGAAATTAACTGGCGGTGTTGAAGGCTTACTTAAAGGTAATAAAGTTGAAATCGTACAAGGTGAAGCATATTTCGTTGACGCTCATTCAGTGCGTATCATCAATGGTGAATCTGCTCAAACTTACACATTTAACAATGTGATTATCGCAACAGGTTCTCGTCCAGTTGAAATTCCAACTTTTAAATTCTCTGAGCGTGTCCTAAACTCTACTGGCGCACTTTCTTTACAAGAAGTACCTGGTAAATTAGTGGTTATCGGCGGAGGCTACATCGGTACAGAGCTAGGTTCAGCTTATGCAAACCTAGGTTCACAAGTAACGATTATCGAAGGTGGCAAAGACATTTTAGCTGGTTTCGAAAAACAAATGACGCAAATCGTTAAAAAAGGCCTTAAAAAGAAAGGCGTTGAAATTGAAGTAAACGCATCTGCAAAAGGCGTAGAAGAAACAGAAAACGGCGTAGTTGTAACATATGAAGTTGGCGGAGAAGAGAAAAAAGTCGAAGCTGATTATGTATTAGTAACTGTTGGTCGTCGTCCAAATACAGATGAAATGGGTCTTGAAGGTGTTGGAATTGAATTCGGCGAACGTGGTCTAATTAATGTTGACAAACAATGCCGTACAAACATTCCAAACATTTATGCAATTGGTGATATCGTAGCGGGACCACAGCTTGCACATAAAGCTTCTTATGAAGGTAAAGTTGCTGCTGAAGCAATCGCTGGCGAAAAATCAATCGTAGACTATTTAGCTGTTCCTGCTGTATGCTTCACTGATCCAGAAATGGCGACAGTTGGCTACAACGAAGATCAAGCTAAAGCTGAAGGTATTGAATATACTGCAGCGAAATTCCCATTCGCAGCAAATGGTCGTGCACTTGCATTGAACCAAACAGAAGGCTTTGTGAAACTAGTTGCGCGTAAAGAAGATGGCTTATTAATTGGTGCTCAAATCGTAGGTGCTGGTGCATCTGATATGATCGCTGAAATGGGCTTAGCAATCGAAGGCGGCATGACTGCTGAAGATATCGCGTTAACAATTCATGCTCACCCAACTTTAGGTGAAATTACAATGGAAGCTGCTGAAGTATTACTAGGCAACCCAATCCATATTGTAGCTAAAAAATAATTTAACACATATAACACGACTATAAAGCACAAACGCTTTATAGTCGTTTTTTTGTATAATTTTAGTAACTTTGATACAGTAAAACTATTGAAAGACTATTCGAAAAAATAGGGGTGGGACGAAATGGAATTAGGCTTAAAGGGAAAAGTGGCGATTATTACTGGTTCAAGTAAAGGTATTGGCTATTATACGGCGATGCAGCTAGTGAAAGAAGGCGCGAAGGTAGTTATTAGTGCACGCGGCGAAAAACAGCTACAAGTAGCCGCTGGATGCATTAAAAACGAAACGGGCGAGGAAGTGTTAATTGTTCCGACAGATATCACAAAGGAAAAAGATTGTAAGAGACTTATAGAGCGTACAGTAGAGCATTTTGGGCGTATTGATATTGTTATTAATAATGCGGGTACAGCGTCAGCCAATCCATTTGAAACGGTTAGCAGTGAAGTGTGGCAAGCTGATATTGATTTAAAAGTATTCGGTGCGATTAACTGTTCCAAATATGCAGTGCCCCATATGCGAAAGGTTGGCGGTGGAGCAATTGTTAATGTAACGGCTGTAATGGCTAAAACGCCTCCTGCAAGTTCCCTTCCTACAACGGTGAGTCGTGCGGCTGGACTAGCGTTAACGAAGGCGATGAGCAAGGACTTAGGGAAAGATAATATCCGTGTGAATTCGGTCTGTATTGGTTTAATTCGAAGTGATCAAATTGAACAGCGATGGAAAAAAGATGCTCCAGAGCTATCGTGGGAAGACTATTCGCAAAAAGTCGGTCAAACGATTCCGCTTGGCCGTGTAGGAGAAACCCAAGAGGCGGCAAATGTCATAACTTTTTTAGTTTCAGATGCAGCGAGTTATGTGACGGGTACTGCTGTTAATATAGACGGTGGTTCAGGACACGCCTTATAGTTTACCGACAAAAACTGATAAGCAAAACACACTAAAGTATTGACGTTTTTCTTCCTTTTATTTTCCATAAAATATTGGAGAAAGTTTGCGCTATTAAGAGGTTATTGCATGAAAAGGAGCAACCTATTAAGTTTTAGGTTGACTCTTTTTTCTATTGTTTTTCTAAAATTATAATAGACAGAAAATTCCTGCAGTTGTAGAATAAGCGTAATAGGGGGTGAAAAGAGGAGAAATGTTGAACGAAAAATTTACAATGATTTTAATGCGTGCTGTCCGTATTATTGTCCAAATTGCAATCCTCAATATTTTTTATTACATTGGTGTGGGCATTGTTTCGTATTTGCACATTCCGCTTCCTGGAAGTGTAATTGGATTACTGTTATTAGCACTTTTACTCAATTTTAAAATAATTAAAGTAGAATACATTCAAGATGGTGCTAGTTTTTTAATTGGCATTTTAACATTATTTTTTATTCCAGCAACGGTTGGTATTATTGATTATCCAGAATTAATGTCCACAACTGGGCTGTTCATTATTTTAGCTGTAATTGCTAGCACATTAATTGCCATTTATGTAACAGGCGTGTTGACCCAACAAATTGAAAAACGAGAATTAGCGAAAAAAGAAAAAGAAGTAAATGTTGAAGAGGGGAAGGGAGAATTATCTGTTGATTGAACTTATAGTTGTACTTGGTACGATAGGGCTGTTCGTTTTATTTACGAAGCTTTATCAACGGTTCCCGCATCCTATTATGATTCCATTAGTGACAACAACGATTGTCAGCGCCGTTATTTTAGTCGTCTTTCAAATTCCGTATTCAACCTATATGGTAGGTGGGGAATGGCTGCAAAAAATGCTCGGTCCAGCTGTTGTGGCACTCGCATATCCACTTTATAATCAAAGAGCTATTATTATGAAATATAAATACTCAATTCTTTCAGGGATAATGCTAGCAATGGTTACAGGATTGCTTACAATTTTTATCATGCTAAAATGGATCGGTGTAAAGGAGAGTTGGATGCTGACAGCCTTGCCTAAGTCGTTAACAACACCAGTAGGTATGCAAGTAAGTGAAACAATTGGTGGAATTCCTCCTTTAACGGCGGTTTTTGTAATGATTGCAGGTTTTGTTGGAGCTATTATTGGGCCATTAGTTATCAAATATGGAAAAATTGATTCTGCTGTTAGTAGAGGTGTAGCGATAGGAAGCGCTTCGCATGGTGTAGGGCTTGTAAAACTGCGAGAGTATGGTGAACAAGAATTATCGGTTGGCTCGCTTTCTATGGGGCTTACAGCAATTATAGGGGCGTTTCTATGTCCGCTCTTTGTTTATCTATTTATGTAATAAAATGCCCTTTACAAGATAAAACGCGCTTGTAAAGGGGTGTGGTCTTTTCAAAGTGTAGCTTGTCTAACTTTTTTCAATGATTAATTGAATGGTATGCGCAAGTCCAGTGTGTAAGCTACCTTCATTTCGTATTTGTTCGCCTGTAAAAAAATGAATGATTTTATAGGGCTGACACCAAGTAAGAACAGAAATAGGATTATATAGTAAATTTATATTTTGTGGGCCACCTGTGGCATAGGGTAGTTGGTATATGGAATATAATTCCATCATTATACGACCACCAGGTTTAACAGAATGGACAATACGATTAAAAACGGCTTGCTGCTGTTCTTGAGGAAAATGACCAAAAACCATGACCGCAGCGTCAAATTTTTCGATTGGTAATTCATCTTGCAGTAAATCAACAAGTTGAGTATTAACTGTAACACAATGCTTTCTTGCTAGCTGTGCTGTTTTCTCAAGACCGCTTTTAGCGTAATCGAATGCAGTAACTGTATGCCCTTTAGATGCTAAAAAAACCGCATTTCTACCTTCGCCTTCAGCATATGCTGCTACATTTACATACCCCTTTAAATTATCTACATAGTTTTCTATAAATGCATTTGGTTGTTCACCATAAATATATTCCGCTGATTTAAAACGTTCATCCCATGTATTCATTCAATTCACTCCCTTTTTAAATATTGTAAGTATTGACCAATACTTAATCTAATTTTTCGCTTCGTAAAATAGAAATTGCGCCAAATAACACAGTTGCAACTTGAAATTGACAAAGTGCACTCCCTGAAATATGGAATTAAAGGAAATGTTTTAATAAAATTTACTTAATAACAGAAAGGGGAGTCCATATATGAAATTTAGTGAAAAACTTTTTAAACTAAGAAAAGAAAAAGGTTTATCGCAAGAAGCACTAGCTGAAAAATTAAATACTACTAGGCAAGCTATAAGTAAGTGGGAAAATGATCAAGGTTTTCCTGAAACCGAGAAACTCTTAATGCTTGGCAATGTTTTTGAAGTGTCAATAGATTACTTGTTAAAAGATACTGTTGAACATAGTCATGAAGATGAACATAGTTATTATGTCAGTAAAGAAATGGCGGAAGGATATGTCTTATCACAACGTAAAATTTCTAAGTATTTTGCTATAGGATTTAGTTTGCTTATCGCATCTACTATCCCTTATTTCCTTTTTAAACAAGATCCATTAATTTATACTATTTTCATTACTATTATTGTTGTTTTTGGAATTGGGTCGATTGCAGCAGGCTTTATAGAGGAAGATCGTTATTCTATTCTGAAAAGAGAAGTATTAATATTTGACCATAATTACTTAACAGAATTGAGCAATAGGTACGAAGAAGTGAAGAGAAAGAATACAGCAATTATGGTAGTAGGCTTATGCTTAATTGTAGCAGGTGGTATTTCATTTTTATTAGTAAAAAAAGAAATTGTAGCAGCATTCGTGTTAATGCCTTATTATCCATTACTTATTGCATTTATTGCAGTTGGGGTGTACCTGTTCATCCGTACAGTGTCAGTAATAGATTCTTATAGAATATTAGTAAAAAATAAGGAACATATTCAACGCTTAAATAATACAGTATTAAATAAATTAAGAAAAAAGTTAAATAACTTTTAATCATTAGTTGAATAAGTTTAGTAGACATAATGAGGTGCTCGAATAGTGGATAAAAGGTATCAAGGAGTTTAACTTGATACCTTTTATTTTTATTTATTGATAGAAGTAGTACTGCCTCTCCTGCTCAAGTTTGCAGCTTACAGTGTACCGAGTGGACAGCGCAATATGTGACGGAAATCACTGAATACTAGCATTCAGAAGAGGTAGCGTTGCATTGTTAAATAATTGCTCTACGTTCTTTAATAACACGAATCGTTTTTAATGTTGTATCTTCTGGTCCTTGAACTGGTAAACCAGCTTCAATATTCATTTGAATGTAATGAATATTTTCTTGCGTAATTATTTCCCCGGGAATAAAAATTGGAATTCCAGGTGGATAAACCATTATGAATTCAGCGCAAATGCAATTATCTGCCTCTGCAAGAGGGACTACCTCTGTATCTGCATAAAATGCATCACGAGGTGACATTGCAAGTGCTGGAATTTCAGGAACATTGACAACCGCTTCAGTAATGGCAGCTTCTGAATCAAAAGCTTTTGACATACGACCTAGTGCATTGATCAGAAGATTAATTTCTTTTTTCGTATCTGCTAATGTCACTAAACATAAAATGTTATATAAGTCTGATAATTCCACTTCGATATTTGCGTTATGACGAAGCCACTCCTCAGCTTGGTGACCTGAAATACCTAAGTCCTTTACACTAATTAACAGCTTCAATGGGTCCATATCATATGTTGCAGATGAGTGAAGCTTTTCCTTACCTGCACATTTTAAATGTGCAATTTGGTTAATGCGTTTACGTGCATCTTTTGCTAAACGCAGTGCATCGTCGATTAAATCATAGCCATGAATAGCTAGCTGACGACGAGCTGTGTCAAGTGACGCAAGTAAAGGATAGGACGTTGACGTTGTTGTCAGCATTGAAAAGACAGCCTGTACACGTTTGGCAGAAACTAACCCTTCACGTACATTTAAAATTGAAGTTTGCGTCATAGAGCCTCCAAGCTTATGTACGCTTGTTGCAGCCATATCTGCGCCAGCCTCCATTGCTGAATAGGGAAGCTCGTCATGGAATTTTATATGAACACCATGAGCTTCATCGACAACGACTGGTATATTACGACGATGGACAATTTCGACAATGCGTTTTAAATCCGCTGAGAAGCCGTAATATGTTGGATTAATGACAAGAACAGCCTTTGCGTCTGGGTATGCATTTAATGCCTTTTCAACAGCTTCTGCTGAAATACCATGAGAAATGCCATATTCACTATCTACCTCAGGATGAATAAAAATAGGAATGGCACCAGCGAAAACAATCGCTGACATAATGGATTTATGAACATTCCGTGGTACTAGAATTTTATCACCTGGACCGACGACGGTCAGAATCATCGTCATAATGGCGCCACTAGTACCTTGAACGGAAAAGAATGTATGATCAGCACCAAAGGCTTCTGCAGCAAGGGCTTGTGCATCCTTGATTGCACCTTTTGGTGAATGTAAGTCGTCTAGTGGAGCAATGTTAATTAAATCGATTGATAAAACGTTGTCGCCGACGAATTCTCGGAAAGCAGGATCCATACCGTGCCCTTTCTTATGGCCTGGAATATGGAACTGAATTGGATGTCTGTTCCGATGTTTTAGTAATACGTCGAACAATGGAGTCTCTAATTGTGACAACGCAGGTACCACCTCACTTTTATAATATCTAAGAAAACAAATGAATTATAGCACCTAACGACATGAAAAAATAGACTTTAATTAAAAAAATAAAGGGATTTTTTCAAGATTACGAGAAGATAGTATGGTACGAAAGGGGAGATTTGATGATTTGGGAGACACGTATCACCGAACTTTTAAAGATAAAATATCCAATAATTCAAGGGGGATTAGCCTATTTAGCTTATGCAGATTTAGCAGCAGCGGTGTCGAATGCTGGCGGACTAGGGCAAATAACGGCTATGAGCTTGCGAGACCCAGACTTATTGCGTGCGGAAATCCATAAAGTAAGAACATTAACTGATAAACCATTTGGTGTGAATTTTGCAATCGGTATGCATGGCACAGGCTATGAGGAGATGGTGCGAGTAGCTGTAGAAGAAGAGGTACCTGTTGTCACAATGACTGGTGGAAATCCAGCACCGATATTTGATTTACTTGCAGGAACAAATATTAAAAAACTTGTCCTTGTAGCAGCGCGTAGGCAAGCCCAGAAAGCCGAAGAGCTAGGTGCGGATGCGGTAATGGTCGTTGGACAAGAAGGTGGTGGACATCTTGGCCGTGATGATGTCGGAACGATGGTACTTGTACCACAAGTTGTAGATAGTGTGAAAATCCCTGTTATTGCGTCTGGTGGTATTGGAGACGGTCGTGGTTGGATGGCTGCACATGCACTTGGTGCAGAAGGTATTGAAATGGGTACGCGCTTTATTGCGACTAAAGAGTGTGTCGATGCATCACAAGCATATAAAGAGGCATTACTTAATAGTTCTGAGGCAGATACAACTGTTATAAAGCGTTCCATCGGGGCACCTGCTCGAGCGTTACGTAGTCATTTCACAGAGAAAATTTTAGAAATAGAACGTGAAACACCTACTTATGAGGCATTGAAAGATTATATTAGTGGCAGTGCTAATAAGCGTTTTATTTATGACGGAGAAAAAGATGCGGGCATAGGTTGGGCAGGACAAGTTACAGGAATGATTCAAGATATTCCTACAGTGGACGAGCTCATTACACGAATGGTTGCAGAAGCAGAAAGTATCCGGGTAAAATGGGGACAGTAATGTAAAGGTGGTCATGTCCAAATGGAATATTCTTATCCGTTTTCAATCGATTGGTCGACTGAAGAGATTGTCGATGTTGTTAAATTTTTTGAAGGCATCGAACTTGCTTATGAAAAGGGCATCAAACGTGAAGTGATGATGGCTAAATATCGTCGCTTTAAAGAAATTGTTCCTTCACAAGCGGAGGAAAAAACAATTTTCCGTGAATTTGAAGAGGCTAGTGGCTATGTTAGCTACCCAGTTGTGAAACAAGCAAAAGAGGCAGCTGATGGAACGATGATTAAAGTTGTTCCAAAGCAACGACGTTAAAATTCGTCACAGTTTAAAGTGAAAAGGTGTGTTAGGAAATTTCCTTGCATGCCTTTTTAATTATGTGAAAATACCGCAAAGCTTTCTGTAGAAATCATTCGAAACGATAAAACAACAAACAAAATACTGTCTGCATAGACAAATCCTACAGAAAGCACAGCGGAGTTTCCATTGCCTATTAAAAAAATTTATTAAATTACTTAGTGTAATATAGTGTTAATTAACGATAATTTGCATAAACTACAGCAATATCGATTTCTGTAACAAAATGTTCGTTAACGTTGGTGAAACAACTTCGCCAACACTTCAAAAACGAATTAAAAAGTTGAGTATAAAAGTTATCATACCCTCAATAAGCGTCGACAATACACCTTTAAGATGTTCTGTGCAATTCCTCAAAAGACCTACATTAAGACCTCGTCCAAATGTGTAAAACCTTATAAAATTCGGGTTTCAAGATCTTTCGAAGAAGTAATATTCAAGTAAGATTTTTATTCCACATTTTCATGATGAATCTTCACAAATTTATTTTCCTTGAATAATTTTATAAATAGGAAGTAATGTTTGGAATGTATCTTCTGTTAATTGTTGGAACTGTTTAAAGGACATGTTTACAGCTTCCTCTTTTGGAATATGACGACCAATGAGAAATTCCCCTTTTTTCACATCACGCAAACGTATAAGCATTTCTTCTAGTTTTTCTTCTTTCGCATCTTGTAAGGAAATGGCAGCAGGTGACATATGATCCCCAGAAACAATAAAATCTTCCGGAAGCTGTTGTAGCAAGGATTTATTGGCTAGTAAACGCTCTGCCATTAAATTTTTTTGCGGTGCTTCATAAATAATAGCCAAGACGATGAATAAATGTGTGCTCCAAAGACCAATCTGAAAGTGAGGCAACGCTTTATAACCTCTTTTATAAGGAGCGAATGCAACCCAACTGTCATTTGGTGGATTAACCGTTCTGCGGGCGTGTTTTGCTACATGGGGATAAAATTCTTCACCTAGGTGGCTGGAAAAGAAGGCGGAGAAGTTTTCTCCTAGTTTATTGAATTTTGGTCGTACACAGGAATTTAAGGCATCCATCCGTTGTTCTAAACCGTTTATTTGAAAAACATTAAAATCTTTATTAGTCCATTTTAAGGTAGACATTTTTAGTAACTCCTTTCGATTATAAGGTTTATTTTATTAAAAAAATGGGAAAAAATCTTATAACAAGAACTTTATCGAATCCTATAAGGTTTTGTAAAAAAATAAAAAAGGGAAGTGACTTTTATGAAACAAGTCGTAAAAATTATACGTAAAGTTGACATTGAAAAGCAATATGAACGCATCCTGCAATTAGAAATTGATTATGAATTAGCCTCATTGTTTTCTGCAATGAATGAGAAAGATGAGGGTGAAATAGCAAAAAGTAAAAAGCGTCTAGCCGAAATACAGATGGAGCTGGAAAGTTTGCACGCCTATGCGTAAAAAAAAATTAACCCCCATATAAAAATCACTTGCTGAATATTCTGACAGCAGGTGATTTTTGTTATTATAAAGGTTAAAATAGACAATATATCATATTAGAATTTATTGTTTTCATTTTTTAGTGAGTGTCATTGCACAATAAATGTGCTGAAAGGTGTAATATAATACATAACTCACGCTCTCTTTTCGGATAAGGGTTTACCTTTTTGATGACTAGAAACGGGGAAATGTAGTACTGCGTAGCGAACAGCAACATTGTCGCTCGTAGGCCAAGTACTAGTAAATGCGTGTGTGCACGAGTGTGAATGTTTTCTATATTCGAGGGGTGGGTTTTTATGGATTTAAAGCAAATCGATCAATATGCGAAAAGTATCATCGTAGAAGCAGGTAAACGTATACGGAATGCATTTTCGTATAATCTAGTGATCGAGACAAAATCGAATGCGAATGACCTTGTTACAAATATAGACCGAGAAACTGAATTATTTTTTATTGAACAAATTAAAGCTTTTGACCCTACCCATAAAATTTTAGGTGAAGAGGGAATGGGTGAAAAAGTCGAATCATTAGATGGTGTTGTATGGATTATTGATCCGATTGATGGAACGATGAATTTTGTGAAGCAACATCGTCACTTTATGATTTCTATTGGGATATTTATTGATGGCATAGGGAAACTTGGTTACATATATGATGTAATGCGTGAAGATTTATTCAATGCTGTTGCAGGAGAGGGAGCTTGGTATAATGCATCACCATTGCGCAAGTTACAGCCTGTAAACATTGAAGAATCTGTTATTGGCATTAATGCTCATTGGGTAGCGCCAAATCGACATATACATCATGAAAAAGTAATTGAATTAGTTCGTAAAGTGCGAGGGACGCGTTCATATGGTTCTGCTGCAATGGAAATAGCCTTTGTTGTCAGTGGGAAGCTAGATGCTTATGTGTCCATGCGATTATCTCCTTGGGACATCGCTGGAGGAATGATTATTGCTCAGGAAGTTGGAGCTATCGCAACAAACCTACATGGGGAAGGCTTTGATTTCTTACATCAGGATACGTTTATAATTGCTAACCCTGCTATCCATCAGGAATTATTAAAAAAATATATTGTCCCTTATGATTTGTAGCTTTTACATAAAAACTGTTTAGGAATTTTTTCCTAAACAGTTTTTTGTTGATGCTAATATAAATTGAGTTGATAATATTTTTTCGGACGTCCACGATTGGTGGAAGTAGTACTTGGCAATTCTACCGCTAAATTTTTTTCGTGTAGCTGTTTTAAAATGCGGTTTGCAGAACGCACGGTAATGCCTAAATGTGTGCTCAACAGTTCTCCATTAACAATAGTTGTTGCTAATCTTTCTATAACAGCCTCAATTTTTTGCAATTGCAGTAAAGGGATATCATAGGCAGCGCTTAATTTATTTAAGCGCTGCTGTTTTTCGTTATCAAACTGTAGTAATGCTCCATACAGTAACGGACCAATTTCTTTTGCATTTTCTATAATATAGCCCTGTGTTTCCTTTGAAGAACAGAGTGTTGCAGCCTTTTTTGCAAATTTCTGACTTTCTGTTAGAGAGTTACCAATTCCCCATCCTATTTTTACGGGGAATAGTAATTTATCATCTAAAAAATCTACGAGTTGACAATGTGTATACTCATTGGTTGTCATTAAAAATTGCTGATATGTTGTAATAATCGCGATATAGGATGCTTCCCGATGCACGATAAAGGTGCTGGCATATAATTGTTTAAAATCTAAAATGGCTTTATATAAAGCGATTTGCCGATACTCCAATTCATCTATATTGGATTTATCTATCGGAATTACAATATGTACAACGACTACTTTATTTAGCTCAAGTTGACGAAGGTGTAGCTGATTCACCAACTGATCCAATGTTAATTGCATGGCATGAAGCGATGGATGAAAAGCGATAAATGGTATATTTTGGTGTGCTAATCGCTCTCGCATCTCTGCAATACGAGTAAAACTTAAATCTACTTTATTATCGCGATGTAATTGAATGTGCCAGTTCGCCACTTTATCAACAATATCATTGTTTGCATACTCATTCATTGTTTGACTAAAAAGATAAGGTTGTCTTCCTAGTGACCATTCATGAATGCCGAGGTAATCGTTTTCCTCATAACAAAAATCAATGGCAATCCGATTCATAGCAATTTTATTCTCATAAAATAATTCTGTTAAGGTACGGTAAAAATCACGTTCTGAAATATCGAAATAGAGCATAGGTATAGCCATGTTTGGAAAATGTGTTTGCGTAAAAAAATAGGGAATTTGCCCGCTAAAAAGTGCACCGTCGCCCGCTATTAAATGTTGCTCTAACAGAGTGTATAGATGCTCAGAATCAGTGTAGGAATGATAATGAAATTCGCAAAAAGCGGGCTTAATTTTTTCGAGTTGCTCTACCCATGAGAGGGACAATTTAGCAGTGAAAACATTAATTTTATACATAGTATTATCTCCTTAATTTAAAATTAAATATTGAAAATATTCTAAAAATATGGTTTCTTTGTATTAAGGACACATGCTATCAATGTCTTAAAATGGTGTTTGATTGAATAGCATAAGTCGAATTTTAAACAATAGAAGGAGAGGGATTTATGCAAAAAAAATCAGACACATTAAAGAAATCTTGGATTGATAAAATGTTAGATAGTATTGAAAGGGCAGGTAATAAACTACCTGATCCTATTACACTATTTATTATTTTAGCAGGTATAGTGCTTGTTTTATCATGGATCCTATCAATGTTTGGTATTTCAGCGGTTCAACCAGGCACTGAAGATGTTATCCAAGTAAAAAATCTACTGAGTCAAGAAGGTCTTATCTTAATATTAACGCAAATGGTATCGACATTTACAGGCTTTGCTCCTTTAGGATTAGTAATCGTGACGATGATTGGTATTGGTTTAGCAGAGCAAACAGGACTTATTTCAGCCGTTATGAAAAAGCTTGTCATGTCAGCTCCAACAAAATTAATTGTGCCATTTATTATTTTCACAGGTTTAGTCGGTAATCTAGCTGCTGATGCAGCATTCATCATTTTACCACCGATTGCAGCAATGATTTTTATGAGCATTGGCCGAAATCCACTTGCTGGTTTAATTATTACATATGCAGCCGTAGCTGGGGGCTTTAGTGCCAATATTTTAATTAGTTCTCTAGATGTCTTATTATTAGGAATTACTGAATCCGCAGCGCATATTGCCAACCCAGAATATACTGGACGAGCAACGATGAACTATTACTTCTTAATTGCGTCGACGTTTTTATTAATCGTCATTGGTACATGGGTTGCGAAAAAGTTTACTGAACCTCGCTTTGGCATATTTGAAGGCAAGGTTGAAAAGTTAGAGCCACTAACAGCTTTAGAAAAACGTGGTTTACTATGGGCAGGTATAGTAACAGTCATTTATATTGTTGTCATTGCATTTATGGTCATTCCATCGAATGGTCTTTTACGTGATCCTGAAACAGGAGGCTTTTTAAATTCTCCGTTTATGTCAGGTATTGTACCGATTATGTTATTCTTCTTCCTTTTACCTGGTCTTGCCTATGGGATTGCGGCAAAAGTAGTGAAAAATGATAAGGAAGTTGCCGAGAAGATTTTTAAATCAATTGCGGATATGGCTCCCTTCATTGTTTTAGCATTTGCTGCTTCACAAATGATTGCCTTTTTTAACTGGAGTAATATTGGTGCTATTTTAGCCATTAAAGGGGCAGAGCTTTTACAAGCATTAAATTTTACAGGTTTACCAATGATGATTGGGTTTGTTTTAATTTGTGCATTCGTCAACTTATTGATCGCAAGTGCTTCTGCGAAATGGGCATTACTTGCGCCAATTTTCGTCCCAATGTTCCTTTACTTAGGTTATTCTCCAGCCGTAACGCAAATGGCGTATCGTGTAGGAGACTCAATTACAAATCCAATTACACCGATGCTTCCGTATTTCGCCATTTTACTGTCGTTTGCTAAACGCTACGATAAAAATATCGGTATCGGTACACTAATTTCAGCTTTACTACCGTTTTCTGTGTTCTTTGCAATCGGTTGGATTATACTGTTTGCCATTTGGTTCTTGCTTGGTTTACCGCTTGGACCTGGAGATTATATCTACTTAAAATAAGGAGTGTTGAACTATGACAGTTTTACAACAAGAGCAGTTAGTTGATTTATTAAAACAATATGAAGAGGAAATGATTCAGCTACGTCGTCATTTTCATGAAAATCCAGAACTTTCCTTTGAGGAAGTTGAAACACCGAAAACTATTGCGGCATTTCATCGCGCATTAGGGCATGAGGTTCGTGAAGGTGTGGGTGGTAATGGTGTTGTGGCAACGTTAGTTGGAGCTAAGCCAGGGAAAACGGTGGCATTACGAGCAGACTTTGACGCTTTAGCAATTACAGAAGAAACAGGTTTGCCTTTCCAATCAACAATAAAAGGGCGTATGCATGCTTGTGGCCATGATGGTCATACAGCTTCATTATTAATTTTAGCGAAGGCATTTAATCAAATGAAGGACAACTTAGCTGGGACAATTGTTTTTATTCATCAACATGCAGAAGAACTTGCACCAGGTGGAGCGAAATCAATGATTGCTGATGGCTGTTTAGAAGGCGTGGATGTTATTTTTGGTACACATTTATGGGCACCAACAGATCTTGGTAAAGTGCAGACCGCTATCGGACCATTTATGGCTGCGGCAGATGGCATTTATATTAAGATTAAAGGAAAGGGTGGGCATGGCTCAAATCCGAGTGATACGAAGGATTCAATCTTGCTTGCAGCGCAATTTATTACAAACTTACAGCAACTTGTAGCACGTCGTATTAATCCTTTGCGTCCAGCGGTCGTATCGGTTGGTCATATTGAGGCATTGAATCCTTTTAATGTTATTGCAGACCAAGTCTACATGAAAGGAACTGTACGAACGTTCCATGAGGAAGAACGCAATTTACTAGAACGTGAAATTGAGGAGCTATTAAAGGCAACTTGTTATTTAACAAAGGCAGACTATGAATATGAGTTTCGCCGTGGTTACCCACCAGTTGTGAATCATGCTGCAGAAACAGAACATGTAATGGCATCTGCAAGAAAGGTAACGGATGTAGTATCAGTTGATTTTGTTGAACCAACTATGGGTGGTGAAGATTTTGCTTACTACTTAGAGGAAATTCCAGGGGCATTTTTCTTTACAGGAGCAAAAAATCCTGAATGGGAGGAAGTATATCCACATCATCATCCGAAATTCGATATTGATGAACGCTCACTGCGCATTGCGGCGAATGTTTTAGGTCAAGCAACTTTAGATTACCTAGAAAATTAAAAAACGAATAGGCTAAGGATTTAACAGCCCATTTGATGAGCAATATAATTTGGGAAAGAAATGAGGAAGTAAAAGTGTTAGATTGATGGCCATCAATCTAACACTTTTTTGCTATAAATATTGCTTTCTTATGCCAAAAATAAATTCGCTTGTTGATGGTAGTTGCGGGCATACTGTGCGTTGTGAGGATTGCCGCTTACGGTGTGCTCGCCGAAAAGTGCCCGTTCAGAAGCGGGCATCAACGGCATAGCAAAAATTTAAGAACATCTTTGCGATTGTTTCTAACATCAATAAGTTATGTCCCCGCATCTTTTGTTTACAAAATAGAAGGAGCTATCCAATAAATGGACAGCTCCTTCTGAGATACTATGTCATGTTAGACACATAAATGTTGTTAGAAAGTAAATACTAGCATTAAAGTAAGCCTTGTTCTCGCAGTTTACGCTTCATTTTAAAAGCTGTCATGAAAATGACACAAGTAGCTATAATGCCTGCTAATACGCCGAATATATTACTTGCCGCTACTGAATACCCGATAGAACACATTGCTAGTACAGCTGCTAGTGCATAAATGGCCATTACGATTTTTCCACGATTCATAACCGAGCCCCCTAATTTATAATAAATTTGTGATTGAAAATATTTTTTTAGAATGAGAGAAATTCTAATAAGGACATTTACATCCTTCTTGTGCTATAATATCACAGTTAAACATTCGAAAAAAGAATATGGAGTGGAATAATGACAAACTTACGTCAAGATCTTCGCAATATCGCAATTATCGCCCACGTTGACCATGGTAAAACTACTTTAGTCGACCAATTATTAAAACAATCTGGTACATTCCGTTCAAACGAACGTGTTGAAGAACGTGCAATGGACTCTAATGATATTGAACGTGAACGCGGTATTACGATTTTAGCTAAAAATACAGCAGTAAACTATGAAGGAACTCGTATCAACATCCTTGATACGCCTGGACACGCCGACTTCGGTGGTGAGGTAGAACGTATTTTAAAAATGGTAGACGGCGTTTTACTAGTTGTCGATGCGTATGAGGGTTGTATGCCACAAACACGTTTCGTACTAAAAAAAGCATTAGAACAACGCTTAACACCAATCGTTGTAGTTAACAAAGTGGACAAAGATTCAGCTCGCCCACTAGAAGTAGTAGATGAAGTGCTTGAATTATTCATCGAGCTAGGTGCAGATGATGATCAATTAGACTTCCCAGTTGTTTATGCTTCAGGTGTAAATGGTACAGCTTCGTTAGACGCTGATCCATCTAAACAAGAAGAAAATATGAAATGTCTATTTGAAAAAATCATTGAGGCTATCCCAGCACCAGTTGATAACTCAGAAGAACCATTACAATTCCAAGTAGCTTTACTTGACTATAATGACTTCGTTGGACGTATCGGAATTGGTCGTGTATTCCGCGGAACAATTTCAGTAGGTCAACAAGTTGCGCTGATGAAATTAGACGGTACAGTGAAAAACTTCCGTGTAACAAAAATCTTTGGTTTCTTCGGTCTAAAACGTGAAGAAGTTGAGACAGCAAAAGCTGGTGACTTAATCGCCGTTTCAGGGATGGAAGATATTAACGTAGGTGAAACAGTATGTCCTGTTGAACACCAAGAGGCACTAACACCTTTACGTATCGATGAGCCAACTCTACAAATGACTTTCTTAGTAAACAACTCTCCATTCGCAGGTCGCGAAGGGAAATGGGTTACTTCTCGTAAAGTAGAAGAACGTTTACGTGCTCAATTACAAACAGACGTATCTTTACGCGTTGAAGATACTGATTCTCCTGATGCTTGGACAGTTTCAGGTCGTGGTGAGCTTCACTTATCGATCCTAATTGAAAACATGCGTCGTGAAGGTTTTGAATTACAAGTATCAAAACCACAAGTAATCGTGCGCGAAATCGATGGCGTGAAATGCGAACCATTCGAACGCGTGCAAATCGATGTACCTGAAGAAAATGTTGGTTCTATTATTGAATCTATTGGTACACGTAAAGGTGAAATGCTTGATATGGTGAACAACGGCAGTGGTCAAGTTCGTTTAACGTTCTTAGTACCAGCTCGTGGTTTAATCGGTTATACAACTGAGTTCATGTCGATGACAAAAGGTTTCGGTATTATCAACCATACGTTTGATTGCTACCAACCATTATTACCAGGAAAAATTGGTGGTCGTCACCAAGGCGTACTCGTTTCAATGGAAACTGGTAAATCGACAACTTATGGTATGATGCAAATTGAAGACCGTGGTACACTATTCTTAGAGCCAGGTACAGATATTTACGAAGGTATGATTGTTGGAGAAAATACTCGTGACGCTGATATCACTGTAAATATTACAAAAATGAAACAAAAAACTAACATCCGTTCAGCAAATAAAGACCAAACGAATGTTATTAAAAAACCACGTATTTTATCTCTAGAAGAAGCTCTAGAATACTTAGGTGATGATGAGTACTTAGAAATCACTCCAGAATCTATTCGTCTTCGTAAAAAAATTCTAGATAAAAACGAACGTGAGAAAGCAGCGAAAAAATTAAAAAACGCTGAACAATAATTTTCCGCTGAAATGAAAGGAAGAGGAGTCTTGGATATAAAGTCCGCTTTATTGGGTGAACTAAATGTTATTCAAGTTGCTACACCTGTGAATGCAGAGGAAACAACAAAAGTTTATGAAAGAATGGCTGGTATAACTAGATTTTTATACGAAAATTTACCAAGCTATGAAGTTGCAGGCTATGTTGTATTCTTTCTAGTGTTTGCACTTTCTGCAATTGTCTATAAATTAGGCTTTGCAAAAAAGTTAAAGCTATCTCAAAATATTGTCATTTATGTGTTCCTATTTTTGGGATGTATTATGTTGACATTTTTCGCGTTATTCCTACCAATGGTTGAAGGCCTCATCGTAGCGGCGTTAATTTTAATTGTATACAAAACACGTATGTGGCGAGAAAAAAGAGAAGAGCAACAAGCTGCCAATCAATAATAGTAGCTTGGCTCCTTTACCGTAAACAGTCTTAGCATTCATTTGCTAAGGCTGTTTTTTTTTCTCTCTTAAATAAAATAGTTCATTTTTGTTTGCTAGATTCAAAAAAATGGACAAATATTCTGCTTGAAAAAATACCTCATTATATTGCATTAGAAAAGGATTTATTTCCCATTACTTTTTTATGAAACATCGTAGGCACCGAAATCTTTGTGTGTGAATAAGTTAGTCTCGATAGGCTATTTATCAAATCAAGGAGGAAATGGAATGCGTTGGCTTAAAAAAGGTTTGTTAGTTAGTGGTATTGCTTTGTTGCTCCTTTCGTTGGCAGCGTGTAATAAAGCTGAGCTAGAAAAAGTAAAAGTCGGAGAAGTGACGCGCTCGATTTTCTATGCTCCGCAATATGTAGCACTTGAAAAAGGGTTCTTTGAGGAAGAGGGGCTTTCTGTAGAGCTACAAACGATTGCAGGTGGAGATAAAACGATGACTGCGTTACTTTCTGATGGTATTGATATTGCCTTGGTTGGCTCTGAGACATCCATATATGTCACTGCGCAAGGTGCCAATGATCCGATTCAAAATTTTGCGCAATTAACACAGACAGATGGCACATTTTTAGTAGCACGTGAAAAGATGGACAATTTTTCATGGGAGGATTTAAAAGGATCCACATTTTTAGGGCAGCGTAAAGGTGGAATGCCACAAATGGCAGGTGAATTTGTCCTGAAAAAGCATAGTATTGATCCTACAAAAGATTTGACGCTGATTCAAAATATTGATTTTGCCAATATTGCTACAGCCTTTGCGTCAGGAACAGGGGACTATGTACAGCTATTTGAACCGACAGCAAGTGTTTTTGAAAAAGAAGGTAAAGGCTATATTGTAGCTTCATTTGGTACTGAATCGGGTCATTTACCATATACATCCTTCATGGCAAAAAGTAGCTACTTAAAGGATGATGCTAAAACAGTGCAAGGCTTTACAAATGCACTAAAAAAAGCACAAGATTTTGTACAGGAAAAAAGTTCAGCAGAAGTTGCGAAAATAATTCAACCGTATTTTGAGAATGTAGATGTATCTTTAATTGAAACAGTAGTAGAACGCTATAAATCACAAGGTTCCTACGCAACAGATCCAATATTGGATGAGGAAGAGTGGGATAATTTACAAACTATTATGGAGGAAGCAGGTGAACTTCCTCAACGAGTAAAATATGAAGACCTTGTGAATACGAAGTTTGCAAAAAAGGCTGCGGAGTAAATGGAGTTTTTAAAACTAGAACATATTCACCATAGTTATTTCTCCAGTACGCAGGCGAAGGAAGTTTTACGTGACATTAACCTAGATATTCGCGAAGGTGAGTTTGTTTCCTTTATAGGGCCAAGTGGCTGTGGGAAAACAACTCTATTGTCTATTATTGCTGGGTTGTTTCCTGCAACAGAAGGCAAGGTGTTTATTGATGGGGAAATCATTGCACCACACAATCAATCGCTTATTGGCTATATGCTTCAACAGGATTACTTATTTCCTTGGAAAACGATTGAGGATAATGTCACAATTGGATTAAAAATAATGCAGCGAGATAATAAGACGCATAAAGTAACTGCAAATGCGCTCTTACAAGAAGTGGGTTTACCGCATGTTGGAAGTTATTACCCGAGAGAATTGTCAGGAGGAATGCGTCAACGCGTTGCACTAGCAAGGACTTTGGCAGTAAATCCGAAAATTTTACTGCTAGATGAGCCGTTCTCAGCACTTGATTATCAATCGAAATTAAAGCTTGAGGACTTAGTCGTCGAAACATTAAAGGCCTATCAAAAAACCGCAATTCTTGTCACACATGATATTGGTGAGGCAATTGCGATGAGTGAACGAGTTTTTCTCTTCTCAGCCAATCCTGGTACGTTACACAAAGTGTTTGAAATACCTTCTGCGTTACAACAGCTATCTCCTTTCGATGTAAGGCAGCATCCAGCGTATTCAGAAGTATTCCAAACGATTTGGAAGGAGCTGGAGAGCCTTGGATAACACATTGTTTAAACAGTATCAACAATTGCTAAAAAAGGAAAAACGCTATGTTCGATTATATCAAATTATTATTTTAATCGCCTTTTTTGGAGGGTGGGAGTTACTATCAAGGCTTGAATGGATCGATCGTTTAATCTTTAGCTCGCCCACAAATGTTTGGCATACGTTTATTGAAAAAGTAAGTGACGGCTCGCTCACATTACATGTCGGTGTGACGTTAATGGAAACAATTATCGGTTTTATTGCAGGTACATTACTAGGAACTATAATTGCCACTGTTTTATGGTGGTCACCGATGCTATCAAAAATACTTGATCCTTATTTAGTTATTTTAAATGCAATGCCGAAAGTAGCACTAGGACCAATTTTAATTGTGGCACTTGGCCCAGGGTATTTTTCGATTATAGCAATGGGTGCACTCATTTCAATCATCATTACAACGATTGTCGTTTACACCGCCTTTAAAGGTGTTGACCCAAATTACAGTAAGGTATTGCAAACTTTTGGTGCGACGCGGTGGCAAACTTTTAAAGAGGTTATTTTGCCTGCATCCTTCCCAACAATTATTTCAACTTTAAAAGTTAATGTTGGATTATCGTGGGTAGGTGTTATAGTCGGTGAGTTTTTAGTTGCTTCAAAGGGACTTGGCTATTTAATCATTTATGGCTTCCAAGTATTTAACTTTAATCTTGTCCTTATGTCACTGCTCATAATTGCTTTCTTTGCAACAATCATGTATCAAGTCGTCGAATTAATCGAGAAAGTAATTATTAAAAATAATGGATAAATAAAAACGCAAAACCTGTTTTAACAAGGTTTTGCGTTTTAAAGCATGGATTTCCACTCCAGGCGTGCGCTTTCCGCGGGCACAGCGTAAGCCGCAACCCTCGCTGTCGCGCGGATTGTTGCGTCTAACGTATTGTGCGTCCCCGCAGGAGTCTACGTGAATTTTTACTTAGCAAAATTCAGAATAGTGTGTGTGCCTGGCACTCCAAGTGGTGCTTAAAATTCTTTATCCATTTGTGGTGAGGTACGATAAAAACGGAAGTTCCCTGTTTCTATTCGTGTCACCGTATTTTCTTTAATACGATCGTGACATGTATCGCACATATACGTATGAATTGGGCGATTTCGTAGTTTTTTTGCTAACGGTAAATCATCATCTAACTGGTTAATAGTATCGCAAATGACACATTTTACGCGCATCGCATTCCCTCCCTATTCCGCACGAACGGCTAATACATTTTTGATAGGGTTGTCTACATTCGAGCCGTCTCCAAATAATATATGGACAGGGCCATCTTCAGCTAAAGGTTTGCCATCTTGGCTGTATTTAAAAATTAATGTCTGTGCTTCTTCGATTGAAAATGCATGTTCTTCACCGTCTTTGCATTCAATGACGATATTTGTCGCCTCTGGTTTAAGTTCAGCATTTTTCAAGAAATGACTTAATTCGATACCGAAAGTACCTGTTTCCATCCCTTTACGATCGAATTTACGTTCTGATTTTAAAGTTGGTGGGAAAGTAGCACCTTCCATAATTTCACGTGACCAGTGAGCACCGACTTCACGCATATATTTTGTATCCGCATCTTCCTCTACTTCTCTTGCTTGGAAGTACGTATTTAAGTCTAGTTTACGATCGTCAAAAATCCAAACAGTTGGATCTAATGTAAGCTGATACGAAACTGCACCCTTGATAGGAATAATTGTTTCCATAATAGAAATCCTCCTCAAATCTTGTATATCCATGAATTAGTATAACGCTAATACAAGGAGATAATAAAGAAATATAATTTGGATTCTTTATTTTCCAACGAAGACACTTGCATTTTTATCGACTAAAAGATAAACTTTATTAAGATAGAATCGAAGAAATATCAGATAATGGGGGCGTCCTCATGGATACGAAATCACAAACTTCCTTTCAAGAGAAGGCTTTGGAGCTTTTAGTAGCTGATGCAGATAAAATTGCTCGCCTCATTCGAGTACAAATGGATCATTTAACGATGCCACAATGCCCTTTATATGAAGAAGTATTAGATACACAAATGTTCGGCCTTTCACGTGAAATTGACTTTGCTGTGAAGCTTGGACTTATTGAACGCGATAAAGGCAAAGCAATTCTCGATTCACTCGAGAAAGAACTTTCTGTACTACATGACGCGTATACAGACAAATAAAAAGAAAAAACTCAAACGCTGCTGCGATTTGAGTTTTTTTACTAGAACGAGGTTTTCCAATGAAACAATACTTAAAACGATATGCTCAAAATTTTGATTATCCACTATTTTTTACTGTCTTGTTGTTAAGTTTATTTGGATTAGTGATGATATATAGTTCAAGTATGATGGTAGCAATTGTCCAAAAAGAACAAGCGCCTGATTATTTTTATCAAAAACAATTAATTAACTTAGCTGTCGCGTCTTTAGGATTTTTGGTAGCAGCATTTTTCCCTTATAAGCATTATGCAAATAAGAATATTATGTTGTTACTGACGATTGTATTAATTGTTCTCTTTACATGGGTAAAAGTAGCAGGTAATGGCGCAGAGGAAGTAGGCTCTCAAAGTTGGATTCATGTCCCAGGATTCGGGAATTTCCAGCCTTCTGAATATGCGAAACTATTTATAATTTTATATTTTGCAGCAGCATTTTATCGAAAATCTCAAAAATATACATTTGAAAAGCTACAGCCAACAGAAATTTTTTATCCGATTTTCCTTTGGATTCTTGTTGTTGCGGGTGTGGCATTTGAAACAGATTTAGGTGCTGTCATTATTTTATGTGGCATTGCAGTATCTGTTGTAGCGGCAAGTGGTATTCCTTTTAAAACGTTTTGGAAGTTTTTTGGCGTATTAGGTGCATTTGGTGCAGCCATTCTTGGTATGCTTTGGCTCTTTAAGGGCGAATTATTAAAAGGAAATCGTAAAGGACGTATCGAGTCATATTTCAATCCGTTCGATTTTGAAAACGGGGTAGGTCACCAAGTTGTCAATAGTTATTATGCAATTGGTGGTGGTGGTCTAGAAGGTCGAGGACTCGGACAATCTATTCAAAAATTAGGATATTTACCTGAACCTCAAACCGACTTTATTATGGCAATAGTGATGGAGGAACTTGGTGTATGGGGCGTGCTAATCGTCTTAGGCGGTTTGGGATTTATTGTATATAAAGGTTTTTCAATTGCATTGAGAACAAAAGATCCGCTAGCACGAATGATAGCGGCAGGTATTGCGAGCTGGATAGCTTGGCAATCGTTTATTAATCTTGGGGGTGTAACTGGGTTAATCCCGTTAACCGGTGTCACGCTGCCTTTCATTAGTTATGGCGGGACATCTATAATTTTGCTATCTTTAGCTATGGGGATATTGGTCAATGTTTCCATGTTTGAAAGGGTAGAAAGAAAAAAATCACAAACATAACATAAGGGGGATACCTATGGAATCAATCAACAAAATCCTTGTAGCCAATCGGGGAGAAATTGCAATTCGAATTTTCCGTGCGTGTACGGAGCTCAACATTAACACTGTCGCTATCTATTCACGAGAAGATAGTGGGGCATTCCATCGCTTTAAAGCAGATGAAGCTTATTTAGTAGGGGCAGGTAAGAAGCCCATCGATGCGTATTTAGATATTGAGGGCATCATTGCAATTGCTAAGGATGCAGGCGTTGATGCGATTCATCCAGGGTATGGTTTTTTATCAGAAAACGTGGATTTTGCACGTCGTTGTGAGGAAGAGGGCATTTTATTCATTGGTCCAACTTCACAGCATTTAGATATGTTTGGTGATAAAGTAAAAGCACGTGAACAAGCTATTAAAGCAAATATTCCTGTCATTCCAGGTACAGACGGTCCAGTTGCTTCTGTAGAAGAAGTACAAGCTTTTGGTGAGCAATATGGATATCCGCTTATGATCAAGGCTTCCTTAGGTGGCGGTGGGCGCGGAATGCGTGTCGTACAAACAAAGGAAGATGTGGCGTCCGCTTATGAACGTGCCAAGTCAGAGGCAAAGGCAGCGTTTGGTTCGGATGACGTATATGTAGAAAAGTGCATTCTCCAACCAAAGCATATTGAAGTACAAATTATAGGCGATAAAATGGGCAATATTGTGCATTTATATGAGCGTGATTGCTCAATCCAACGCCGTCACCAAAAGGTGGTAGAAATCGCGCCATCAAATTCGATTTCAGAAAATTTAAGAAATAAGATTTGTGATGCTGCGGTTCAGCTAATGGAAAATGTCTCGTACATAAATGCAGGGACAGTCGAGTTTTTAGTTGCAGGCGATGATTTCTATTTCATCGAGGTTAACCCTCGCATTCAAGTAGAACATACAATTACGGAAATGATTACAGGTATCGATATTGTACATGCACAAATTAAAGTAGCGGCAGGCTACGGCTTGCATAGCGAGGAAATTCATATTCCACAACAAGCGGATATTCCGATGATTGGTTATGCAATCCAATCGCGTGTTACAACAGAAGACCCAGCTAATGACTTTATGCCAGATACAGGAAAGCTAATGGTATATCGTTCAAGCGGTGGTTTCGGTGTTCGTTTAGATGCTGGTAATGGCTTCCAAGGGGCCGTTGTTACACCGTACTATGATTCGTTGCTCGTAAAAATTTCAACTTCAGGGATGACGTTTAAGGAAGCCGCAGCGAAAATGGATCGGAACTTAAAAGAATTCCGTATTCGTGGGGTAAAAACAAATATTCCATTTTTAAATAATGTAGTAACTCATAAAAATTTTATCGAAGGCACATTTGATACAAGCTTTATCGATACAACGCCTGAATTATTTAACTTCCCAGTACGCCAAGACCGCGGAACAAAACTACTTAGCTATATTGGTAATGTGACGTTAAATGGTTTCCCTGGTGTAGAAAATAAGGCCAAGCCAATCTTTGCGCAGCCTATTAAACCGCTAGTAGATTTAAAAGGACAGCCACTATCAGGAACAAAACAAATTTTAGATGAACAAGGTGCAGATGGGCTGAAAAAATGGATTTTAGCACAGCAAGATGTGCTATTAACGGATACAACATTCCGTGACGCACATCAATCTTTACTAGCAACACGCGTACGTTCTCAAGATATGTACCAAATTGCAGATGAAACTGCACGTATGATGCATAACTTCTTCTCACTTGAAATGTGGGGAGGCGCAACGTTTGACGTAGCGTATCGTTTCTTAAAGGAAGATCCATGGGAGCGTTTAGCGAAACTGCGTGCGCAAATACCTAATGTACTGTTCCAAATGTTAGTGCGCGGGGCGAATGCTGTAGGTTATACAAACTATCCAGATAATTTAATTCGAGAGTTTATTGCTGAGTCGGCTGCATCAGGCATTGATGTATTCCGTATTTTCGATAGCTTAAACTGGATTAAAGGTATGGAAGTGGCAATTGATGCGGCAAGAGATGCAGGCAAGATTGCTGAAGCTGCAATTTGCTACACAGGAGATATTTTAGATGATGGGCGTGCGAAATACTCCGTACAGTATTACAAAGATATGGCGAAGTCTCTAGAGGCGTCAGGAGCCCATATTTTAGCGATTAAGGATATGGCTGGGCTATTGAAGCCAGAAGCTGCATATCGCCTAATTTCAGAGTTAAAAGAAGCGACAAGCCTACCTATTCATTTGCACACGCATGATACGAGTGGCAACGGAATTTATTTATATGCAAAAGCGATTGAAGCAGGGGTCGATATTTTAGATACAGCACTCGGTGCAATGGCTGGTTTAACGTCACAGCCAAGTGCGAACTCATTGTATTATGCAATGAAGGGTAGCCAACGTGAAATTCGTGCCGATATTGAATCGCTTGAAAAGCTTTCATACTATTGGGAGGATGTTCGTAAATACTATAAAGATTTCGAGAGCGGTATGATTAGTCCGCATTCTGAAATTTATGTCCATGAAATGCCAGGTGGACAATACAGTAACCTACAGCAGCAAGCTAAGGCTGTTGGACTTGGCGATCGATGGGATGAAGTAAAACGGATGTACTCACGTGTAAACTTATTATTTGGAGACATCGTAAAAGTAACGCCGTCATCGAAGGTAGTTGGAGATATGGCATTATTCATGGTGCAAAATGAGTTGAATGAAGAAACGGTTATATCAAGAGGACAAACAATTGATTTCCCAGATTCAGTAATTGAATTATTCCAAGGGTATATAGGGCAACCACATGGCGGCTTCCCCGAGGAGCTTCAAAAAGTAGTATTGAAAGAGCGCGAACCAATTACTGTTCGTCCAGGTGAACTGTTAGAGCCAGTGAACTTTGAACAGCTAGAGGAAGTATTGGCGGACAAATTAAATCGACCTGTTACGAAGAAAGACTTACTTGCCTATGCTTTGTACCCGAAAGTATTTGAAGAGTATGCTAAAACTGTAGCGTCATTTGGTAATATTTCAGTTTTAGACACACCTACGTTCTTGTACGGTTTAAAGCTAGGTGAAGAAATTGAAGTAGAGATTGAAAAAGGTAAAACGTTAATTATTAAACTAGTATCGATTGGTGAGCCACAGCATGATGGTACACGTGTTATGTACTTTGAGCTAAATGGTCAATCACGAGAACTTGTCATTCAAGATATGACAGTAGAAGTGGATGGCAGCATAGCACTAAAGGCTGACCCAAGTAATCCAAATCAAATTGGGGCGACAATGCCAGGTACTGTTTTAAAGGTCGTAGTATCTAAGGGTAGTCCTGTTAAACGTGGTGACCACTTGTTAATTACCGAAGCCATGAAAATGGAGACAACTGTACAAGCGCCAAAAGACGGTGTTGTAAAAGAGGTATATGCAAGTGCGGGCGATGCTATTTCAACAGGTGACTTATTAATTGAAATTGAATAATTAATATAGAAGAAGGTTAGTAGTGTGCTCCTATAGCACACTACTAACCTTTTTTTTATGTAAAAGAATAGTAGGAAGTGCTCAAGAAGAAATATAATCTAAATCACTATAAAAATCGTTTTAATAGTAAAAACGATTTTACTATTATATATGAAGAAATCCACTTTTTTTAGCTTAAGGTATAAGCAGATTCATGTTTGTTGATGCTGTTGTTGTATTATTTATAGTTTCTTGTGAAAGGATTTATAGTGGGACTGGACTAAGAACCATTTATATGAAGTGTCAAAAAAGTAATATAAATTAACTGTTTCTTAACAAAGTTCATGCATGTGAAAATTCTTTCTTTTAGAAGAGCATGAAGTGGGGTAAATAAAAAAAGATTCGACAGTGCCGAATCCTTTTCCAAACGTTACTTATTTTTTTCATTATAATTGCTACGTGCTACAAGCATAATCATGTAACAAAGGAGACCAAATAATAGAGAAATGAACAATGAATGCAATAATGCTACAGTTAAATTCAATCTAGTAAGGACTACTGACATACCAGCTAAAACTTGTAATATAACGATGATGAAAGCAATAATCCAGCCGTAATAAATAACACGTTGTTGTTTGTATTCTTTTATTACGTGCCAAGTTATGTATGTAATCCAAATGAAAATAATAATAGCTGCAAGTCGATGTCCCATTTGTACCCATTCGTACATATTGTTTGGTGAGGCAAACGGTGTTTCATTGTAGCAAAATGGCCAGTCTGGGCATACTAAACTAGAATCAGTATGTCGAACGAGTGCCCCTGTATAAACAACTAAATAAGAATAAATTGTGACAGCAATTGTATGCCAACGTAGTTTTTTCCCAATAAATACGTTATCTGCATCAAACTTTCGATCAACTTCAAATACAATCATAGAAAGAATAAGAACGGCAGCAAAAGAAATAAGTGAGATTCCAAAGTGAAGTGCTAGAATGAAGTCTCCTTGTCCCCATAGTACTTGAGCTGCTCCAATTAGTGCCTGTGCGATTAAGAAGAACATCGATAAAAAGCCTAAAAATTTTACTTCACGAATATGTCCAAGTTTCCGCCATGTCCAAATGGTTAAGACAAGAATTGAAATTGATACGACTCCTGTGACAACGCGATGCGAGAATTCGATTAATACTTCTGTTGTAATTTCTTTTGGGATAAGAGATCCATTACAATCTGGCCAGTTTCTACCGCAGCCTAAGCCACTATCTGTTTTAGTAACGAGTGCCCCGCCTAGTAAAATAAGGAGCATTCCCACTGTAGCGGCAACAGCAAACCACTTCATATACCTGTTGTGTTGCATAAAATGAGTCACCTACTTTATCTATCAATATTACATGAAAGTAATGTTTCTGCTACTAGATAATATCTAAAATACGTTTAAAAAACAACTTGTAAGGAGTAGGGAGTTTTAGATGTTGATTCCATTTCACAAATTGTTCATAATTTCGTGCTTTAACCTTCACAATTCAATTTGGAAAATGATTTACTATAGATATGTTGTTTTTAATTATATTTCTAGACAAAGCTAATTTTTACAACTTCATCTAAATTTCACTAAACGTCTAGAAATCAATCGCAAATTTCGCTATAGTTATTGTTAGCGGAATATGCTTACAAAAATGAAAGGAGAGGTAACATGTCAAACGGTCGTACGTTTTCAGCTACTAGAAATACTAAACCAGGAACTTCATCCGTTGTAAAAGATTTCTTAGCACTAATAAAAATTGGAATCGTCAACTCGAATCTTGTCACAACGTTTACAGGGATGTGGCTAGCATTTCAATTTACTGGTAGACATTTCTTGCAAGAGCTTGATGTTTTAGTTTGTATCATGCTTGGTGCTGCATTAATTATTGGCGGTTCTGGTGCAATGAATAATTTCATTGATCGAGATATTGACCCTATTATGAAACGCACAAAGACAAGACCGACAGTAACAGGTAGATTTAAGCTGAACTTTGTATTGACTATTGCCCTCTCATTTTTAATTGTAGGTGAAATTTTGTTATTTACGGCATCATTTGCGGCCGGCATGTGGGGACTAGTTGGAATATTCGCTTATGTTGTTCTATATTCAATGTGGTCAAAGAGAAAGCATGTTAGTAACACGATCGTTGGAAGTATTTCAGGGGCGATTCCACCAGTAATTGGTTTTGCAGCAGTGGAACCTACTCTGGGCCCAGGAGCACTTGCCCTATTTCTTATCATGTTTGTATGGCAACCACCGCATTTTTATGCGCTTGCTATGAAACGTACTGAAGAATATCGTGCAGCTAATATACCAATGCTACCAGTTGTAAAAGGTTTTAAACGAACGAAGTACTCAATGTTTTTCTGGATTCTTTTATTATTACCGTTACCGTTCCTTTTACCTGAGCTTGGAACTGGATTCTTAGTGCTTGCGACTACTTTGAACGTAGGCTGGTTATTACTAGCTTTAAAGGGCTTTACCACAAAAGACGATATGAAGTGGGCAAATAAAATGTTTATTTATTCATTGAATCATATGACCATACTATTTGTGGCTATCATAATATTTGCGGTATTCAGCTAATTTGGAATTCTTTCTTTCACAAGAATTCATATAGATAGAACCAATGTCCTAGGTACACATGAAAATACAACAAAGAAAGAGGGGTTTAATTAAGCTATGATGAAAGGGCTTAAAAAGTGGCGTCTTTTTTCACTTCTAGCAGTGATGATGGTTTTCCTTTCGGGTTGTGGTGAAGAATATATTTCTGCACTAAAACCATCTGGTCAAGTAGGTAAAGAACAATTTAACCTATTAATGTTGGCTACTGGAATTATGACGTTAGTTGTAGTAATAGTATCTGTAATCTATTTACTTGCATTCTTAAAATTCCGCCGTTCAAAAGTAGGCGAAAATGTTATTCCTAAGCAAGTAGAAGGTAGTCACACACTTGAAGTAATTTGGACAGTTATTCCAATTATTTTATTATTAATTTTAGCTGTACCAGTTGTTACTGCTACTTATAAATTTGCAGATGTTGCTGCAATGGATGAAGTAGATGCAGAAGGTAACAAAACGGCCCTAACAGTAAATGTAACGGCAAAATTATACTGGTGGGAGTTCGAATATCCTAACCAAGGGATTGTAACAGCGCAAGAATTAGTAGTACCAACAGGTCAAAAAGTTTACTTTAACTTAAAAGCTGCTGATGTTAAGCACTCATTCTGGATTCCCGCGATTGGCGGTAAAATGGATACGAACGTAGAAAACTTAAACAAATTCTATTTAGTATTCGATAAAGAATCAGCAGATCTTAAAGATGGCGTATTCTATGGTAAATGTGCTGAGCTATGTGGCCCTTCACACGCACTAATGGACTTTAAAGTAAAAACAGTTAGCCCAGAAGCATTTGATGCTTGGGTAGCTAGTATGAAAGCAACTGAAGGACAAACTGCTTCAAAAGATTCAACTGATCTTGGTGAAGCAACATTTGCTAACAGCTGTTTAGCTTGTCACGCTGTATCAGGCGTAGGCGGTACAGGTGGAGTAGGTCCTAACTTAACTACATTTGGTGACCGTAACCGTGTTGCAGGTTTCTTAGAGCATACTGAAGAAAACGTACAAGCATGGATTAAAAACCCAGGTGAATATAAACCAGGTAACTTAATGATGAATCCAGATGGTACTGCACCTATCTATGGCGATTTATCTGAAGAAGAAATTCAAGCTCTTGCAACTTACATCATGGGCTTATCAGTAGAGAAATAATTTTTCGTTTATGTAACAAACTTTGAGGGAGGTAAAAGTTGTGAGCTCATATACACAGAAAAAGGGCTTTGGAGCAGCTGTCTGGGATTACATTACAACTGTTGACCATAAAAAGTTAGCAATAATGTATTTATTAGCCGGTACATTGTTCTTCGCTATCGCTGGTTTTGAAGCGTTATTAATGCGTATTCAGTTAATGAAACCAAATAACGATTTCGTTTCAGCTGGTTTTTTCAATGAATTATTAACGATGCACGGAACGACAATGTTATTCCTTGCCGCGACACCATTACTATTCGCATTTATGAACATGCTTGTACCATTACAAATTGGTGCACGTGACGTTGCATTCCCATTCCTTAACTCTTTAGGGTTCTGGTTGTTCTTCCTAGGTGCAGTATTCCTTCACCTATCATTCTTTATGGGTGGCGCACCTGATGCGGGCTGGACATCTTATGCATCATTATCTTTATATTCTCCAGGACATGGTATTGACTTCTATGTACTTGGTTTACAAATTTCAGGGGCGGGTACGTTAATTTCAGGTCTTAACTTTATCGTAACGATTATTACAATGCGTGCTCCTGGTATGACATTTATGCGTATGCCATTATTCACTTGGACGGCTCTAGTATCAAGTGCGTTAATCTTATTCGCATTCCCTCCATTAACAATTGGTTTATTAATGATGTTATTTGACCGTATGTTCGGTGGTAACTTCTTTGACCATACAATGGGTGGTAACACAGTAATTTGGGAACACTTATTCTGGATCTTCGGACACCCAGAAGTTTACATTTTAGTATTACCTGCTTTCGGTTTATTCTCGGAAATTATCCCAGCATTCTCTCGTAAGCGTCTATTCGGATACTCTTCAATGGTATTCGCAACAATTTTAATTGGTTTCCTAGGCTTCATGGTTTGGGCTCACCACATGTTCACAACTGGTCTTGGGCCAACTGCAAACGCAATTTTCGCTGTTGCAACAATGGCAATTGCCGTTCCAACAGGTATGAAAGTATTCAACTGGATCTTAACTATTTGGGGCGGATCTATTAAAGTTACAACACCAATGCTATATGCACTTGGTTTCATCCCGTCATTCGTTGCGGGTGGTGTTACTGGGGTAATGCAAGCATCTGCTCCACTTGACTACCAATTACACGATTCTTACTTTATCGTTGCTCACTTCCACTACGTAATCGTTGGTGGTATCGTAACTGCTCTATTCGGTTCAGCGCACTTCTACTGGCCTATTTTCTTCAACCGTATGTTAAACGAAGCGCTTGGTAAATTGACTTTCTGGGTATTCTTTATCGGATTCCATTTAACATTCTTCGTACAACACTTCTTAGGTTTAATGGGTATGCCACGTCGCGTATTCACTTACATGGAAGGTCAAGGTTGGGATCAGTTCAACTATATTTCTACAATCGGTGCATTGATGATGGGTGTTGGGGTTATCTTAATGGTAATTAACTGCTTAATGTCTATCAAAGGTAAACCAGCAGGTCGCGATCCATGGGGCGATGGACGTACTTTAGAATGGTCAATTCCACAACCAATTCCATTCTATAACTTCCGTCAAACACCACTTGTTCGTGGTCTTGATCCATGGTGGATTGAAAAGCAAGAAGGTAATAAAGATGTTACATTTGCTGAGCCATTAGGTGATATTCATATGCCAAACAACTCTGCAATTCCATTTGTAATTTCTTTAGGTATGTTTATCGCAGCATTCGGTGCACTTTATAATCCAGATGCAGATAAACCATGGTCAATTTACATTTTAATTATTGGTCTTGTTATTACATTTGGTGCGATGATTTTCCGTTCTGTTAAGGACGATCATGGCTTCCACTTACACAAAGAAGACATTCTTGAAATTGAAGAACAACTTTACGGTAAAGGAGGAAATAAATAATGGATATCAATACTAAATTTACTCCTCATACTTGGCCAGATCATCCTGAACAAGCAACGATGGAAGGAAAAAATAAAGTCGTTGGTTTCTGGATTTTCCTTGCCTGTGAAGTTGTACTTTTCGCAAGTTTATTTGCGACTTACTTAGCACTTAAGAACAAAGGGCCAGCTGGCATGGAGTTCACAACACAAGGTTTATTTGAATTACCGTTAGCATTTGCGATGACGATGTTACTATTAACGTCTTCACTGACATCAGTTTATGCAATCTACCATATGCGTAACTTTAATTACAAAGGTATGCAAACTTGGTTAGCAATTACATTACTTTTAGGTCTTGGCTTCCTTGCCCTAGAAATTTATGAGTTCCAACACTATGTGCACCTTGGTTTCACATTTAACCAATCTGCATTCGCAACTTCGTTCTATACGCTAGTAGGTACACACGGTTTCCACGTAACTTTAGGTTTAGTATGGATTACGACTTTACTTGTTCGTAACGCTAAACGTGGTCTTAACTTGTACAATGCGCCTAAATTCTTTGTGGCTGCATTATACTGGCACTTTATCGACGTTGTTTGGGTATTTATCTTTACAGTAGTATACTTGATGGGAGTGATCGGATAATGTCATCACACGATACACCTGTAGTTGCTAAGTCTCAAGCTCAATTCGAGTATGATCGTCATCATAATGCCGTTCATATGCGTAAACAAGTAATCAACTTTGCGATCATGATTTTCTTAACGTTTATCGCGTTCGCTGTCGTTGCTGCTGGTTTTTCTAAATACTTAATAGCTCCATTTGTGTTATTGCTTGCAGGCGTTCAAGTTGTTCTTCAACTTTATGCTTTCATGCACTTAGAAGACAAAAAAACACACTTCGGTGGTGTTATTGGATTCTTTATGTGGATGGGGATATTAATCGCATTTACATTCTTCTTAGCATTTTTAACAATTATTTGGTGGTAATCACCAAAAAAGCATGTTCTCTGCTCTTCGCGGAGACGTGCTTTTTTTTGTTTTGCTAATACAATGTAGTGCTGGTAAATTGTTCACCGTTCGTTCATTGCAGTATAGCTGTAAGCGTTTTATAATAGGAGTACTGAGTTTTCATTATGTCTCTGTTTAATTGTGCCCGTTTTTATTGTGCTAACGCTAAAAAAACACGACATTCGCTAGAGGCTTAACTTTATTTTGTAGAAGTTTGTATCCAAGATAAGTAAAACATTTTGGTATGCATCACTCGCTTAAGGCGTTAGGAATGTATGCTGGAAAAAGTTAAAGGAGCGCGTATTGTATGCCACTTAGTATATTTGGTTTCCAAGCTTTATGGAGCCCGTATTTAATAGGGGTTCTCGTTTTTATAACAGCGATCTACTTTTTAGTGACAACGAAATGGCGTAAAGATTTTAAAGTAAGTGAGCCATTGAAAAAAAGTGAAGCAATTTATTTTGTATTGGCAATGATTACGATTTATATTATTAAAGGTTCTCCGATTGATTTAATGGCCCATATTATGTTTACAATGCATATGGTCCAAATGGCGATTCTTTTATTGCTTGTGCCAATATTCTTAATTAAAGGTATTCCATGGTGGGTGTGGAAAGTTGCTATTGAAGCGCCTGTTGTCAAACCTTTATTTAAAGTGTTAACATTACCAGTGGTTGCGATATTTGTTTTTATAGGTTTATTTTCTATCTACCATTTACCATCAGTATTAGATTACATTAAATTAAACGAAACATTACATGGTACTTATACATTTGTATTATTTGTTTCTTCTGTTTTAATGTACTGGCCTCTAATTCAAAAAATACCAGATAGTGATGAAATGAAACCTTTGCATAAATTAGCGTATATTATTGCCAATGCTGTTTTAATTACACCTGCATGTGCATTAATTATTTTTGCGCCTAACGCTATGTATGAAACATATACGAGTGGTGAAGCTTGGCTCAAAGCAATGGAGCTATGTGTACCAGCCTCAACTTTATCGGGCTTGTCTTTATCTGGACCAGAGTTATTTACAGATATGAAGCCTGCTGCGGATCAGCAACTTGGTGGTGTTCTTATGAAAATCTTACAAGAGCTTATTTTTGGTGTTTTAATCGGCGCTATTTTTACAAAATGGTATCGTTCTGAGCAAAAGGACCCTGATAAAATTACTGCCGATGCATTAAAGGCACACCAACAGAAATGGGAAAGAGAACATCAACATCAGCTGTAATAATTGAAATTTATTTTGTATAAGGGGTTTTGTGAATGGAATTGCAAATTTTGCCTACTATTAGTACATCATTTATTGTAATAAGTGCTGTACTTGTAGCAATTGGTTGGGGCTTAATTATAAAGGGAAAAGTAGAAGCACATAAAAAGGTTATGTTAGCTGCTGGTGTTGCTGCACTTTGCTTCTTTATCATCTACGCTTCACGTACGGTCTTTATTGGTAATACAGCTTTTGGTGGCGGTGAGGATTTAAAACCTTACTATACATTCTTTTTAATTTTCCACATTACATTAGCAACGGTTGGAGCTGTGTTTGGACTTGTTAGTATTATTTCAGGTTTAAAAACAAACATTAAGCTTCATAAGCGTATTGGGCCAATTACAAGTATTATTTGGTTCTTTGTAGCCGTAACAGGTGTTATGGTGTACATGTTACTGTATATATTATTTGAGCCAGGCGAAACAACGTCTGTTATTAAAGCGATTTTAGGATTTTAACATAAAAATCTCCCTCCTTACTCTTGAGAAGGTGGGAGATTTTTTGTAGAAGGCTGATTAAATAAAGAAAGAGCAACGACAACGAGTAGAGGGCCGATTAAAATACCGAGAAAACCAAATATTTTAAAGCCGATAAACATTGCGATAAAAGTGGAGAGCGAAGAAAGACCAATTTTATCACCAATAATTTTTGGTTCAATCATACGACGTATTAAAAATAGGATGACTGTCAGCACAACTAAGGCAATAGCAAAGACGTAATCACCAGTAAACGCTTTGTAAATTGCCCAAGGTAACAGTAAAATAAATGAGTCTAAAAAGGGAATAATATCTAAGACGACAATTAAAAGTGCTAATATAAAGGGAAATGGTGTTTTTAATAAAAAAAACGATATTAAGGCGACTGCAAATATACAAATTCCAACAAGTAATTGAGCTTTTATAAAGCCGAATAATGCCACTTTAACACGCTCTCCGATAAAAAGGATTTTTTGGTGGTAATGAAAAGGGATTGGTGCCAATAATCTTTGGTTGATGGATGGTAAATCTAAAAGTAGCATATATAGCACTATCCAATACACGAAAATATCAAATAACAGAGATGGTATATAGGAGAGTAACGACGACCAATCATTAATATTTGTTAAGGAAAGTGCAAATTTTTCAATGGAAGATAGTCCTCGTCCAATCATTACTTGAATTTGTGCCACAAGATCTAAAGGTAAATGGTACGTATAATTGGCTAGCTTGGATTGGATTTGAATCCATAGTGCTGACAATTGGTTAAGATAATCTGGAATATGAATAATAAATGATGAAAACTGTTTCCAGCTTATATAGCCAATGAGAATACATAATAGTAATGTTATACAAAAAAAGAAAACTAAAAAAATGGAGACAATGATTTTACGCTTTTTTCGAAAGCGTTCGCTCATTTGAATAATGAAAGGCTCTAATAATAGTGCGGTTACATAGGCAAGAAGTATAGGAAAAGATAAGGATAAAAACCAAAGTAAAATTAATCCTATAGCGATAACGATTATAGGATGGCGAAAAAAGGGTCTTTTAAAAAATTCTATCAAGTATCTCACCTACATCATTTGAAAGATATAGTTAGTATGAGAAGAAAAAATTTTTTTACTCAAAATAAAAAAGACTGGACCACCAGTCTTTTCTTAATAATCATACATATACATTTTTATGACAGCTTGCATTTTAGCAGCAAGTAAACATGAACTTATTGTAGCATCAATGCCATCGTTTTAGGTCATTAATATGCAAAGACATTGGCTTAAGCGTTAACAGTTTCCAACGCTTTTTTGTTAGAAGGAGACTCAACTACGAATGCTTCTAAGTCTAATCTTACTTTTTTTAAGATTTCATCACATTTTTTTACAAGATGAGCTGGGAACACTTCATCGTCACCATACTCAACACCATGTGGATAGTAGTATTTACCAAGAGCTGGTTTCATTAATGTAAGGACAGCATCGTGTGCACCAACATCACCTGATTGCGCATATGCGAATACGCGTAGGTAGTAACGGCCTTCACGAGTATCGAAACGACGGTCGAAAGTCATGCGTTCGTAATCCCAAGCACCGTCACATTCTAATCCATTATTTTTCATAATGTTTTCAATTAGTTCTTGGTCAGCTGTTAAATTTTCAAGGTTAGTATTCTCAAAATACATCTAATAATCCTCCTTTAGCTTTTCGTACAAAGTATACGCTCATTTTTATAATAGAGCATATTTGACATTGTTGCAATGACAACATTGTGTCAACACGTTTACAATTGATATAATAACTTACAATAATGGGGAAGAAAGGGGTCGAGTATGAAAGCTTTATTTCGCATTTTAATTGCCTGTGCAACGATTGCGTTTATCGGCTTTATGTTCTTTAGTACGCCCAAGGAAAATGAGCCGCTAGAAGGGCCAAATGCCAGTTCAAATATTATTCCGAAAACAGAACTGGAGCAGCCAGAAGTTGGAGCGATGACACGTCCGCAAAGTGGTATGTCGACATTAATTGGCCAAGGAATACAAGTTGTCTTAGAACAATATGGTGAACCAGCAAGGAAAGAGCCTTCATCGTTTGGTTACGAATGGTGGGTTTATAAAACAAGTGTATCAACATTTTTTATGTTAGGTGTGCAAAATGATGTTGTGACACAAGTATACATAGCGGGTGATAAGCTAGATGCTACACCTTTTAAAATAGGTCAGAAGCGGGACGATATTTACCGAATGACCATTATTGATTATGAAGTAGCTGCCAATGTCGGGGAGAATATTTTCATTTTCTCTATGAGTGAGGAAGATATGCAGACTAGACTACTTATAAAATTTGATGGGCTGTTTGCACAGCTTTATATTGATAGCGAAACGAGTGCACTACAAGGTGTTCGCTTCACTGATAGCGAGACGCTCGTACTTCATCAACCTTACGAAATGATTTATCAAGGGGAGCTTGTTAGTCCTACACCGCCTTCCTCATTTTTACAGCAGGACATCAATGAAGCTAGTACGGCACAGCTTGATGATTTAATTAATGTCACGCGTGTTCATCATGATTTAGCGCCGTTGGCATTTGATGAAAAATTAGAGGAAGTAGCTAAATTGCACAGTGAAGATATGAAGGTGCAAAATTTTTCTGGTCATGAGTCTCCAACAAATGGAGATTTAAAGAAACGTTTAGACTCACAAGAAATTGCTTATAGTAATGCGAATGAAAACCTTGCCACAGCATACTTTGATGCGATTGAAGCAATGCATGGCTGGCTAAATTCACCTGAACATCGCAAAGTGATTTTAAACGATAAATATACTGCTGTAGGATCAGGTGTCTTTTTAAATTACTATACACAAATTTTTATGGAGCCATCGAAGGAAAAAGATGATAGTGAAGAATCCGTAGAAGAAACTGAGAGTGACAGTCACTCAAACAATTCTGAATTTTAACGGCGCTACCAGTAGGGTTAACTAAGTAAAAATTTATGCGGGAACAGCTCAAAACGTAAGAGGCAACAAACTGTACGACAGCGAGGTTAGCCGCTTACTGAAAAGCGAATTGGATTTTTTCGATATAGTGCCCATGTTAAGTGACAGGCACTCAAACAATTTTATTTATAGAAGATTGTCTTGATTAATTCAAGACAATCTTTTTTTGTGCTTAAAATCGGCAAAATCGAACGACTAATATTTTTTGTACTGGTTAATGGATTGCAAGATTCCACCTTTAAAATAGCCCGTTTAACTGGTATGAGGAGGCATCTACATTTTTCGTCACACCGTTACAAAAGCCGTCATATGATAGAGAACTGAAAGGAGGATGAGACATTGCAATTAGCTGAGCTATTGAAAGATTGGCCATGTAGTGTAACTGGTGGATCCATTCGCACAATCATTACTGGTGTAGAGGATTATGCACAAGCGGTGAAACCTGGAGATATTTTTATTGTGCGAAAAGGAAAAAAAACATCGGGCAGTCGTTTTGTAAAAGAAGCACTGGCAAGAGGAGCTGCGGCCGTCGTATCCGAGGAAAGTATTGCAATACCATTCAGCGATCAAAACATTCCTTTCGTTTGGGTACCGAATACCGCTTTGTTTTTATCATATGCAAGCGCAAAGCTAGCTGCTTTTCCAGCTGAAGCTTTGTCGGTAATTGCCATAACAGGAACGAATGGAAAAACAACAGTAAGTCATTTTGTAAGCCAATTACTAAAGGCTTTACATAAAAATGTAGCAGTTATTGGAACAGTAGGCTTCTTTGTTAATGGGCAAAAACAACAAACAGAATATGAGCAATTAACAACATTACAAGCAAAAGAGCTCCATCCTATTTTAAAACAATGTGTTCGTCAAGGTGTTACACATGTTGTTTTAGAAGCTTCCTCAATGGGATTGCAACAACATAGACTTGATCATTGCGACATTGATTGTGGAGTATTTCTAAATTTATCAGAGGATCATATAGAAGACCATGGAGGGCTAGAAGCGTACAAACGTGCTAAAAAAAGGTTAGCCGATTTATCTAAAAAAATTGTGTTAAACGGAGACGATAATTTTTGCCGATCCGTTGGTATTTACGACAAGAAAAAATCTTGCTCATTTGGCTTTGACAATCACAATGATTTACATATCCAAATTGTGAGTGAAACCATTGGAAAAACTGTACTATGTTTGCAAACGTCAACGACTGAGCACATCATTGCCATACCTTTTGTTGGTAAGTATCATGTGCAAAATGCAGTAGCTGCATTCATGGCGGTGTGGCGTTTAGGCTTCTCGATGGATGAAGTAGCTGAACATATGTGGGAACTAAGATTACCAGAAGGTAGACTAGAGCGCATAGATAACCCACTAGGGATTGAAGTGTATGTAGATTACGCACATACGGCAGAGGCATTGCAGGCAGTATTACAAACCTTTGATAGTAAGAAGACCATCTACCTTGTGTTTAGTTGTGGTGGCAATAGAGATAAGGCAAAACGTTTTGCAATGGGTGCTGTAGCAAGCAAGTATGCAGATGTTATTTTTTTAACAACTGATAATCCAAGAGATGAGGACCCTATAGTAATTAATGAAAGTATTATTGCTGGTTTTTCAGAACAGCAATATTATGAAATTTTTTTAGACCGTAAAGTTGCGATCCATCAAGCATTGGCTAAAGCGCAAAAAGGAGATATTGTGCTTGTTGCCGGAAAAGGGCATGAACAAACACAGCAAATAAAAAATCAAAAATTCCCTTTTTCCGATCAACAATGTATTAAAGATTATTTCTCTGTTATGACTGACGGCGCTGAATAACGAAGAACGAAGCGGTGGCAATTGCCAGTTTACGACCAGTTTCATCCTCAATGTCACATTCCATTACAAGTGTTTGACGTCCTTTATGAACAAAACGACCTCGTGCAATTAACTCTTTATTGGTTGTAGTGGCGATATAGGACACGTTAATATTTGTTGTCACAACATTAAAGCCTGCTGGAACAGAACGCGATGCGAGTCCGCCCATTGCGGCATCAGCTATTGTCGCAATAATCCCTCCATGCGGAACTTTAATGGTATTGTGAATCACGGGCGTAATCGGTATCCGTACTTCACTACTGTCTGGCTCGAAGTTGCCTACCATATGTAAAGCAGCATTGATATAACGGCGATGTATACCTTGTTGTTTATCGTGAATACCATTTAGCAAGTGTAATAATACTTCCTCATCCTCCGCTGTACTATTTTGTAAAATAGTAGCGAGTAATTCTTCAATTTGTCCTTTAGATGATGTTACCAATTTTAAAACTCCTTCATTTAGAAATATCAATAATGTAAAATTACCATAAAATCTGTTATGATGGGTATTAGATTGGGGGAATTAAAATGATGATAACCTCTGAATGGGCAATCATTTTAGATGAGGCAGATGCGCTTTGCGAAATGATTCTTTCCTCCGAACCTGCGAATACGCTTAGGTTAGCGTATAATGCCGTTTATAGCGATAGTGAGCTGGTTGAAGCTATTTATGCATTTGGTCGCATGAAGGAGCAATACGAAGATGTACAACGTTTCGGAAAATATCATCCGGATTATCATACAATTATGAAATCGATTCGTCAGCAAAAGCGCTCACTCGATTTAAATGAAAAGATTTCAGCATTAAAGTTAGCTGAAAATGATTTTCAAGATTTACTAGATGAAATAAGCTTGCTTATTGGGAAAACTGTTTCTGAAGCAGTAAAAGTACCAGTAAGTAATCCGTTTTTCGCATCCAATTCTTCATGTGGAAGCGGTTGTGGGTCAGGTGGCTCATGCTCCTGTTCTGCATAATAGAAATCGTATCAAAATGACACTGCTTCATTGTAAAGACACAATACCTCTCGAGGTGTTGTGTCTTTTGTTGTATAAATTCATAACCTTATTTTAAGTAGGGAAGGAGCAAAATATTTTATATGTAGATGCTACTAGTTGATTGGAATGAAAGGTGCGACACTCCTGCAGTAAAAGCAAGAGCTAAAATGAGTTGAAGCCGTGCCTGCGGAAAGAGAGCGTCTGGAACGGAAATCAATGTGTCATATTTCTATGTACTAGGTAGAGGCATATCAAATGGATACTGCTTCTATTTTTTTTACAATAAAAATTATATAGTAAGTATGTAAGAAAAGTTGGGAAAAGGGGGCAATGAAATGAATACATATCGAATTGCTGTTATTCCAGGGGACGGTATTGGAAAAGAAGTAGTACCAGCAGCGATAGAAGTTTTAGACAAGGTTGCACAATTAGATGGAAGTTTTCAATTTGAATGGACAACATTTCCTTGGGGCTGTGATTATTATTTAGAAACAGGGAAAATGATGCCTGATAATGGGATTGAACTATTAAAGGGCTATGACCAAATCTTTTTAGGTGCGGTCGGAATGCCGAATTTAGTACCAGACCATATTTCCTTATGGGGATTACTAATTAAAATTCGCCGTGAAATGAAGCAATCTATTAATGTACGTCCAGCAAAGCTACTACAAGGTTTACCATCGCCATTACGTAACCCAAATGGCTTTGACTTTGTTGTAGTACGTGAAAACTCAGAAGGAGAATATTCGGAGAGTGGTGGTCGTATTCATAGCGGCCAGGATGAAATTGCTATACAAAACGCCATCTTTACGAGAAAAGGAACTGAACGTGCGATGCGTTATGCCTTTAATATGGCTAAAACACGTCGTCAGCATGTTACAAGTGCAACAAAATCCAATGGTTTAACTTACAGTATGCCATTTTGGGATGAGGTTTTTGAAGAAGTCGGTAAAGATTATGAAGCGATTGGACAAGCGACGAATCATATTGATGCGCTAGCAGCTTTCCTAGTGATGAAACCAGAAAACTTTGATGTAATCGTTGCTTCTAATTTATTTGGCGATATTTTAACAGATTTAGGTGGAGCTATAATGGGAAGTATCGGTATTGCTCCTGCAGCTAATTTAAATATTGAACGCGAATATCCTTCTATGTTTGAACCTGTGCATGGCTCCGCGCCAGATATAGCGGGTAAGGGAATTGCTAATCCGCTTGGTCAAATATGGACAGGTAAAATGATGCTTGATTTTTTAGGTTATCAAGAGCTCGGTACTAAAGTGTTAAATGCAATGGAGGCGACATTGGCGCAAGGCATAAAAACTGGAGATTTAGGGGGAACTGCTACAATGAGGGAGGTAACGGATGCAATTTTAGCTCAATTATCTCAATGATATTATTAAAAGATAAAGGTAAGAGCATATACGATAGTTGCTCTTACCTTTATGTCTTCAATCATGTTCTTGTAGTAATTCAACTGCAATATCAGGTCGATCGGTAATAATTCCTTTTGCACCGTTATTAATTAATTTACTCATCGTTACAGAATCGTTAATTGTCCAATAATGGACAGGGATGTTTAAGTTATTTAAAAACTGAATAAACTTTGGTGAATCGAGCGAAACAACACCTGATTTTGGAGGAATTTGAAATACGTCTACTTTTGGATGATATAAATGTCCGAATTGACTTGAGAATGAAGCAAATGCTTTGCGTACATCTGATTCACCTGCGCCAAGCGCAACTTGATTTTGCGCATATAAATTAAAACGGTCAATTTGTTCACCATAAAAGCTAGTAACAACGACATGATCCTCTGCATGAAGTTCTTCTATTAATCGCCATAGTTTTGAAGGCATTAAACTACCTTCATACGTATCTGGTGCATCTTTAATATCAATATTGATTAACATATTTGGATAGCTTTCTAGTAGTTCACGTAGTGTAACAACGTCAACTTTTTTATCCTTATAAGGTAACTCACCTGCTAAGTCTTCAAATTGATAGCCATGATTCAATGCGTTTATTTCTGCTAATGTCATTTCTGATACGGATCCATAGCCATCAGTCGTACGGTCTACGGTAGCATCATGGAAGACAATAATTTCTTCGTCTTTAGTTAAGCGAATGTCTATTTCAAAGCCATCTACACCTAATTGTGCAGATTTTTCAAAAGCAAGCATTGTATGCTCAGGTTCTAAATGTGCTCCGCCACGATGTGCGAGAATGATCGGGCGATCAAATTGTAATGCTTGTTTCCCTTCACGCTGTTGAGGTTTGGAAATAGCTTTACTACCTGCCCAAGCAGCTGCACTGGCTGCTGCTATTGCAATAGCTATCTTCGTTTTCTTACCCATATTCGTCCTCCTTAACAATCAAATTAATATAAAAGGTGCTGGCGAATTCACTTGCAATGTTCAAGCTAAAGCACTTTTATCTAGCATGAGAGAAAGTAAATCTGTCGATAAACGCGCTATGCTTTTCCATTATAACGGAAAAATGAGCGTTCTGTCAGCTAAACTCTGTTGCTATCATTTTCCGGTCTATGGTATGCTTTTATGTAAGAAATGAGGGGAAACTATATGAACGAACGACAAGGGCTAATCGTTTACGTCCATCAATTAAAACATGCGAAATCACTTCGAAAATATGGTCATGTTCATTACATTTCTCGGAAGCAAAAGTATGTAGTATTATATTGCAATCGAGAGGACATTGAAATGATGACAATAAAATTACAACGCCTTCCATTTGTGAAAGACGTTGTAGAATCTTATCGTCCCTTCGTTAAAACTGAGTTCGAAAATGCAAAGCCAGATAAAGCGAAGGAATACGACTATAAAGCGGGGCTATAACGTCAGTTTAATGCAGGAATATAGTGATGAAGTCTCATTATTCCAATTAAGTATTGATAAAATAGTTTTGGCTCCGAAAATATAGATGAGTGCTTTATTTCTACAACAACCGCTTTTCGACCTAGTTGTTCAATACTTTCTTCGAACATCATTTGACGTTTGGAAGGCTTTTCTTCATTGAATGGAATGCCTTCGCGACAAATATAAATCGGCATGAATTTACTGTCTCCGACTGGTTTTAAAGCGATAGCTAAAGAAGCTACCTTTTTATCTTCTTTTGTAGATGTTAGTATAAAGGCTTGGTGAAAGCGACCTTGATTCGTTTTAATAATTTCAAGTAGTTCATAAACATCGCCATAGCCTTCTCCTAATTCTATAAATTGTTGTGGCATTTAATATTGCACATCCTTTCCAATACACATAGTATCATGCTGCGGGAGGTCAAGCACATGAAATTTGCAGTCAGCTTTTTTTCAATTTTAGTATTAGTTGTATCGGGTGTGTTGTTTTTCCAATATCAGGCGTATTCATCGGATTTAGAGACAGGAAATGGTACATTCCATTATTCGCAGGAAATTGAGATTGTCTATCGTGAAAATAGTCTAGATATTCGTCATCATTTTAAAAACTTACCAAATCAAAAGGTAAAAATAAAATGGCCTGAAGATGCGACAAACCCAACATGTTTTATCGATAACGAAAATAGTTGTAATCGTTTATCTGAGGAAGTCTCCTATTTTGAAAAAGGAGAAACAAAATCACAATCTGTTTCATACATAATCCCAATTGAGGGTGGCCTAAAAGATAAAATGTTGCTTCAAAATATCTTTGCCACGTTAACGAATGGAGAAGTATCATATTCAGTCATTCATATTTCAACAGATAGTAAAACTGTTGGACAATGGATAACAGGTCTACCTTTAGTTGGTCAGCAACAATTATCACTTGTTAACTACACAATGTTTAGCGGCAATGGTACAGCGAGTGATTTATATTGGCAGGCTGGTGAGTTAAAAGCGCAAGAGCAAACACCTGTGTTAACAATTTATGCACAGCAAGCAATTTCAAAAGATTTCCTAAAGTCACTTGAAAATTTAAAGTTTTTAAATGATGAGCATATTGCGATTATACAAGAGAAAAATCCTGTTGCGCAGCATGACGAACGTTTATTATTTTTACCAACGCTCACAGCACAAGCAGTTGAGCAAGAAGTAATCCTTTCGCAAATTCATTCACAATATAATTTTGAAAATTCACCAGCATGGTTGGCTGAAGTTGTGGCATCCTATTTAGTGAAGGATACGATTGGTTCAGAGAAGACAAAGGAAATGGTGCAGACATTAAAAGACTACATGACTGCAAGCCAGCAGTTAGCATGGCAGGAAGCGATGGATAACCTAGGACAAGAATCCATTTCTCCAGAAACAATGGATAAGCTACTTTCAACTGTGTTGAATGGAAAAACTTCTTATTTCCAATTAAATGCAGCACAAGAAAATGGTACGTATCCATTATTAATGGAAGATGAGCGTAGTATTTATGTAGATGGCATTCATAAAAAAGATGTGCATGTTATTTTATATGAAGGTCAAGTATTATACAGTGCCGACACATTACTACCTTACCTAGGATATACAGCAGGCGAAGGGAAAAACGGTTATTATGTAAATAGTGACAATCGAACATTCCGCTTCCCGAAAGAATCTGGATTCTACGTGTTCAATCAACGTAGATATTCCACAATTTCTGATCCAATTATAAAAATTGTTGATCATTATTATGTAGAAGAAGCTTGGCTACAACGACTATTTTTAGTAGAACTACAAAAAAGTGATGGTCGCATTCAAGTTTTAACACAAGCACAAGAATAATTTTTTGCAGCGGAGGAGTTCTTTCGCTGCAAAAATGCTTTCTATTTGTAACAGAAAGTACGGTGAAATACATCTATGAGAGTAGTAGCAGGAGAACGTAAAGGAATGCCGTTAAAGGCAGTTGCAGGGAGTACAACAAGACCTACAACAGACAAAGTAAAAGAATCCATATTTAATATAATCGGTCCGTTTTTTGATGGTGGAACAGCATTAGATTTATTTGCAGGGAGCGGCGGGTTAGGAATAGAGTCGCTCAGCAGAGGTGCAGAACATGCTATCTTTATTGAAAAGGACGCTAAAGCATATCAGGTATTGCAGGAAAATATTAAGAAGTGTCGGTATGAAAACTGTTCTGAGCTTTTTCGTATTGATGCAAAGCGCGCTGTGAAAGCGCTCTTAAAGCGTGATATTTTGTTTAATCTTGTATTTTTAGATCCGCCTTACCACCATAAAGAATACTATGATTTAGTACAGGTGCTTGTCGATCATGATAAAGTACAACCCAATGGTATTATTTTATGTGAACATGCAAAAGAAGTAGAATTACCAACTAGTTTTGGTGCTTTTCTATTACAGAGACAAGAAACATATGGCGGAACGATTATTTCGGTCTATCGTTGTGCTGGGGAAGAGGGAGAGTAAGTTGGAGAAAATTGCTGTTGTTCCTGGAAGTTTTGATCCTGTTACATTTGGTCACCTAGATATAATTAAGCGTGCAGCTGATGTTTTTGATATTGTCTATGTTGCAGTTTTAAACAATTCATCAAAGAATCCGTTATTTTCTGTAGAGGAACGTATGGCGTTAATGGCAGAAGTGACAAAGGAATTGCCGAATGTACGAATTGAGAGTTCTTCAGGTCTGCTTATTGATTATGCCAAAGAAAAGAACGCAAAAGCGATTGTGCGCGGCCTTCGAGCGGTTTCAGATTTTGAATACGAAATGCAAATTACTTCAATGAACCGCTTTCTTGATGAAACGATTGAAACATTTTTTATCATGACAAAAAATCAATATTCGTTCTTAAGCTCTAGCATTGTGAAAGAAGTAGCGAAGTATGGTGGCAATGTGCATGAACTTGTTCCAGCTTGCGTGGAACAAGCTTTAAAAGAAAAATACGGTTTTGCTAAATAACAAATAGAGGACTATAGACAACTCGAAAATTCCGAGTGCTGTCTATAGTCCTTTTTTAATTGTGTGAGTGCCTGGCACTTTCTACGGGCATGTGACAAGCCGTACCCTTCCTTGTCGCGTCTTACGTTTCGTGCTTTTTGCAGGAGTCAAACGGTCTTGGTAGACAAAATTGTGTGAGTGTCAGGCACTTTTTATTTTAAGAAAAAAAGAGCATAAATAGTAGGCACAATGATTATGCTAAGAAGGCGAAATTTGATATATGGTCTGACTGAAAGCTTGGCTGATTTTGCAATTACAAAAATTTGTAAATGGATACTAATGCTTTGCATTGTCAGCATAATGACAACCAGCAATGATAAGTACTGGAAATCTCCGAATTCTGTGACAGTCATTTTTAATCCGTTTGTTACTTCTAATATAGCGGCAATAGCATGTTCGACTGATTGTGGAAGATTGGGCAACATTTTATCTAAGCTTTGTTGTAAAATCGTTTGAATCGTAGTGAAAAAAATAATGGTCGTTCCAACTAACAAAATGGTTGGTGCTGTTTCTTTTATGCTTTCTGAAAATGGGGATGAATACAAGGTGGTATTGTGTATAGAAATAGTAGGTGGATCGGTTTTACGAAATAAAAAATAACCGACTACTAAGCAACAAATATTAAAACTATGTAGTAAACATAAAAACAGCCAACCAAATGTATTACTGTGTAATAAATCAAGGCTAACAAAGCCTAATACAAAAAGAGGGCTAGGTGCATGACAAACGGCGAGTAAAAAGTTTGCCTCTTTAGGGTGTAATTGTCCACTGTTTTTTAGATACACAATGGTTGTAGCTCCTGTTGGATAACCACCGAGAGCGCTTATTAAGTAGGCTTGTACGTATAAAGAAACTCGTTTTGTTTTTGCGCGCATGGGAGCGGTTAAACGAAGTAGCCATTGCGTTAAAATAAGATAAGGTAGTAAATACGGAAATAACGCCTCCATAAATAGATTCAATCCTAAATCTGTACCAGTATGAGCAGTTTGTGGGAATAACAAGAGTAATAGGATAAGAAGTATGCAGAGCGCTATTTGAATTGTCGCAAACATGTGATCATCTCGTTTCAACTTTTTGTCATTCACATAGGCAAATGCTAAAATTAATATATGTGAAAAAGGCAAAAACATGAACTACTGGTTTTTGCATGCGTCTTGGGAGGTGTCCATTCAATGAAGAAAAAAATTGGTTTTTATGCAGTGTTTTTAGTCGCGCTTTGTTTTTTAATGCTATACCGACTAGACGCGTATATTATGAAGCCTGGAAGTGCATACGATGTAAGTAAATTTGTGAGTGTTGCTAATAATCATACGGATGAAGCGGGCTCAATGAGTTTAATGACAGTTGCTATGCAGCAAGCCACACCGTTTTCGTATCTATGGGCGAAAACGCAAAAATATGAAAAAATAATGGATATTCAACAAGTAAGAAATCCATTAGAGGATGACGAGGAATATAATATCCGACAGTTAAAGTTAATGTCTGACTCTCAATTTAATGCAAAATATGTGGCCTTTCAAAGAGCTGGGTTAGAGACGAAGATACACTTCAATGGTGTATTTGTATTAAATGTCTTAGATGGTGGCGCCTCAGATGGTTTATTAAAAGCTGGTGATGAAATAACAAAAGTGGACGGTACAGATATTTCGAATCAACAAATGCTTGTTGATTTGTTGTCAACAAAACAAATAGGTGACAAAGTGACCATTCAATTATTACGAAATCAAAAAGAACAAGAAGAAACGATTACTTTGAAAGAAATTCCTCAAACAGAGCAAAAAAAAGCTGGGTTAGGTATTACCTATGCAGAAAGTAAGTCGATTGAAACGAATCCAAGTGTCACAATGCATACAGAAGATATTGGTGGTCCTTCAGCAGGTCTTATGTTTACACTGGAAATTTTAAATCAATTATTGGATGAGGATTTAACAAAAGGCTATGCAGTAGCTGGAACTGGTGAAATGCTTATTGATGGAACAGTTGGGCGAATTGGTGGTATTGATTACAAAATCATTGCAGCAGATCGAGATGGCATGGAAATCTTTTTTGCACCTGATGATGAAATCTCAACTGAAATGAAAGCGAAGTATCCTGAATTAGAATCAAATTATGCAACGGCAGTGAAAACGGCTAAAGAGATCGGTACAAAAATGAAAATTGTACCTGTGAAAACGGTCGATGATGCAATTGCGTATTTAAAACAATTAAAGGCTAAATAAATGCCTATTTGTGTTTGTTTAAAGAGAAAAAGTGTTAGATTGATGGCCATCAATCTAACACTTTTTGCTATGCTGGATGTTTATTAAGGTAGTTGTTTGCTCTATAACTCAATCAGCTGTGAAGACGTTGCATCGTATTAATTTGCTAAAATCGAATTGGTGGCGTTTGGAAATCCTTTGGTAATGGGGATTTCTGGGACCCTTGCTCTATACTAAAGTTATATACTTCAGCAGCGTGTATATCTACAGCGAGCATAGTATCATTTGTAGAAGCAACGCGACTTATTAACGGTAATGTAAAGTCTTTTTTATGCATACCTAAGTACGCTTGTCCTTGCGTACTCATGCCAAGTAATCGAATTGTAGAAGGGGATTGGAAGCTCTTAAGTTGCTCCTTCGTAAAACCAGTGTAAATATGTGTCAGCATGCGTTGCAGACGTGTCCATGTATAGCGTTTAGATTTTATTTTCTCCATAAAGCTACTAAATGAGCTACTCGTCTTCGCTGCTTTTAGTAGTGCGTGCTCTATGCCCTCTGTTACTTCTGCATAGCGCGTTAGCTCACTTGCTGTATGCCGAATAAGGGTAAACTGTAAAAACGGCCAAAACGCCTCCCAACTAGCAAAATTTTTATGTTGCTCATACCAATCTTGCAAATAATGAAAGGAAGCTTGCGGGAGTACATCACGAACGCTTTGTAATGTGCCTGTCGTAGCAAGTGCTTTACGAATGCCAGTGGCACTTGCAATCGATGCGCCCTCCTGCATAGCGTCGTGATATCCTGCTGCTATACGTGGAATCGTTAAAGGCTTAATAGCACTCCCTAGTGTCATAGCCGCTTCAATATAATGGAAGCCTAGTATATTGTTTGGTTGTGCTAAGTCAATGTATGTAGCAGGAAACTTTTGTGAAAGCTGTTCATAGGCATAATGTAAGCTTTTAGGATAGCTAACACCTGTTTTAACGCTTTCTTTAATAAGTGCGTCATATTCGGTGCGGTGCTTCGTAATTAATTGGTACGTATTCATAAAGGGTTGTATTGAGCCATCTTCGCTACCGAAGGCAAAAGCATCACAGCGAATTGCCGATAATAATGCAATCGCCCCCTTTGCGAAATCCGTAGCGGGTGCGGTACTATAGACATACGGTAGCTCAATTACAATATCAACTCCGCTAGCGAGGGCCATTTTTGTACGTGTCCATTTATCTACCATGGCAGGTTCACCGCGCTGCAAAAATGTACCGCTCATAACAGCAATTGCTATATCTGCTTGCGCTACTTTTTTTGCCTGTTCTAAGTGATAAGCATGTCCATTGTGAAAAGGATTATATTCAACAACAATACCAACTGCTTTCATTACGTAAAACCCCCTTTATTTCTATTTGGTGCTACTTGTTTCTGACCAATCAGGTTGCTACAAATAGTTTTATAGTGCCTTTAGCTATTCTTTGCACATTGCTATTGAAATTTTTGTATAGGTTGTGTATTGTGGCTAAGTAGCATAATTATGATGTACTTAATTATAGGTGGGTTTTCGAGTGGTGACAAGAAATTATCTTGACATCTATTTTTACACATTATATAATCAACAGTGTTGTCTCGAGGTGATTAAACGAATGAAATGGTCAATTCATCAATTATCTAAATACCGTCAAGACGGAATGCCGATCGATACCTATGTCCAATTGGATGAGGTGATGGAGCGAAACCAGGATATTCGAGCAATTTCGCCCGTTCATGTAAAAGGGCTATGTACATTCGGTGCATCGCAAATGACTTGTCAGCTTACTGTGACAGCTACGTTAACACTCCCGTGTGCTCGCACTTGGGAAGATGTTGAGTTTCCTATCAACGTTGAGACAGTTGAAATGTTCAGCTGGATTGACGAAGAAAAAAGAGGGGAAGATGACGGTGATATTCACTATATAGATGGTGATGTTATCGACATGAAGCCAGTTATTGAGGAGTTAGTTCTTCTTGAGGTCCCAATGCAAGTATTCAAAGAGAATACCGAAGGACAAGTGCATGGTGGTAAAAACTGGTCTTACGCAACTGATGAAGACGTGGAACTTCACAAAAAAACTGACGAACCAAAAGTGGATCCAAGACTAGCTGATTTAGCTAAGTATTTTGATCAAACAGACGAATAGACGATCTGTAAGGAGGTGCCATCAATGGCTGTACCATTTAGAAGAACTTCTAAAACTGCAAAAAGAAAGCGTCGTACGCATTTCAAACTATCTGTACCTGGTATGGTAGCTTGCCCAAACTGTGGTGAAGCAAAATTATCACACCGTGTTTGCAAAGCTTGCGGACAATACAAAGGTAAAGAAGTAGTAAGCAAATAATACAGTGTTTGCTCACTTAAAAGGCTAGTAGAGAGACCATGGCTCTTTACTAGCCTTTTTGTTTATGTGAAGTGACAGAATTTTTAATAAATATTATAAAGTTATATAGTACTATAATAATTGTGTGATACAATTTATTTAACTTGTAGTCAGTGGGGGCTTAGGGGTTTTTAGTTGGCTCCGATTACACTAAACATAATTGAAGGGGACTAAGGGGGAACAGTAGTGGCTTATATAATTGACAATCAAGATGGGATTATGACATTTACTATAAATCGTGAGGAAAAGCGTAACGCTGTGAACGATGAGGTAATGAATGGTCTTCGGGAAGTAATTACATATATACAAAATCATGACGATGTACGTTTTTTAGTCGTGACAGGAGCGGGGGAAAAATCCTTTTGTTCAGGTGGCGATTTATCGGAGTTTCATTCCCTTGAAACGGAAGATGAAGCGTTTGGTATGTTAAGTAAGATGGGTGAGATTTTATATGATCTTGCTACATTGCCAGTACCGACGATTGCGTTAATCAATGGAACAGCTGTAGGTGGAGGTTGTGAGATAGCGACTGCTTGTGATTTTCGCTTAGTGGCGAGTCATGCTAAATGTGGCTTTATTCAAGGGACATTAGCAATTACAAGTGGATGGGGTGGCGGTACATACTTATTTGAACGAGGTTTACGTCATGATCGCGCAATGAAGATGCTAGTGGATGCAAAGCCATATCCAGCTGAATTACTATATGACATTGGTTGGGCGATGCGCGTATTTGAGGGATCGAAGCAACTTGCGTTAAATGATTTTATTGAACATATGCGTAAAATTCATCCTTCTGTGCACAAGGCATATAAAGAAATTGAACTTCGTAAATGGCGTGAACGTAATATGTATGAGCGTGTAATGGAGGAAGTTCGCACATGTGCAAAATTGTGGGAGAGCGAAGCACATCATGAGGCAGTTAATAATTTTCTAACTAAAAAGAACAATAAATAGCGTATAGTGGCAGTGATTACATTCAAACATAATCACTGTCTTTTTTCGTCCTGTGATTCTATTTTGCCTGATAACGCATATAGTAGTAAAAAATGTGAGGGTGATAGATTATGGAACTGAAAAAAAGAAAAGATCAATGGACGAAGGAAGACGATGAAAGATTAGCAGAAATCGTCTTGCATAATGTGCAAAATGGGAAAACGCAGTTAGAGGCTTTTGAAATGGCTGCGGATGAACTCGGACGTACAAAACAAGCGTGTGGTTTTCGTTGGAACAAGACGTTACGCGGGCAATATAGTCAATCGCTTTTAGCTGTTCGCAATCAACCTCAACAATCTATGCGAAGTCATTTGAAATTAGCGTTAACGAGTTTTGATGAATTGACAGAAGCTTATCAAAGTCTTGAGATTAAACATCGGGAATTACAAAATGAACATGAAAAGCTAGTGAAGTGGTTACAGCAAGGCTATTCTTTAATGAAAGATTAACGGGTCGAAGGGAAAATGATTGTAAGTAGATCGTTACGTTCTTTTTCAAAGAAAGAGTAAGGTCTTTTAAGAAAATGATGCAAAAGAAGTCATAGAATGTAAACGCTAACGTCGACTCAACATTTTACCTACATTGGATGAAAATAACCATTCTTGTATCATAAACACCAGCTAATCTTGTATAATAGAAACACCTGAAAAGGAGGTGTCTCAGATGAATTTCTGAGGCACCTCCTTCTATGGCGTAAAGAAAATGGTGTTTATGGTATTGTAGAACGAGACAAGTAAATGCTGGAGAAGTTGTTTAGTACTTCAGTTTAGGCTGTTTAAAGGTTTTTTTATTACTGTTTAGATAGCCTCTTTACATTAAGTGGAGGTGGCGAACGTTGTGAATGTAGTAGTTATTGGAGCTGGTGCAGTCGGTCAGCTAATGGCTAGTTTCTTAGCAGAGGCTTGTTTCGATGTGACGTTAGTTGTAAGAAGACAAGAACAAGCCGATGAGCTTAATTTGAAGCATATAACGAGAGTCCATATAGATGGTACAAAGACAATCCATCAAATTGCTTCTAGCGTTGAGTTAGAGATGCTCCCTCGACCAGATTTGATAGTAGTAGCTGTAAAATATGGTCATTTACAAAATATCTATAAACAATTATTAGGTTTCCCTCAGGAAGTGCCAGTATTGTTTGTACAAAATGGTCTAGCGCATTTTGATGAGGCATTGCGCTTACCACAAAATACAATTGCATTTTGCTCAGTTTCTTTCGGTGCGCAAACTATTGATTTGACAACTGTTCAACATAGAGGCGTGGGTTTGTGCAAAATAGGAGTAGCGCGTGGAAGTAGTGTTGTATTTGAAAAGTTGCTACACTTGAAAAATCCGTTATTTCCAATAGAGTTGGTTGAAAACGCCGAACAAATGCTTTTTGAAAAAGCAGTTTTCAATTGTATGATTAACCCGATAACAGCTGTTTTGCAAATGAAGAATGGGGAGTTAGTTACGAATAAGCACGCATACTTGTTAATGCATACCATATATCAAGAGCTAACAGAGGCTTTTAAAGGCATTGAAAGTACTATTCCGTTTTCAGCAGTAATCGCTTTGTGTGAAAAAACAGCGGCGAATACCTCATCTATGCTAGCTGATCGTATACAAGGGAGAAAAAGTGAGGTAGAAACAATTGTTGGGGCAGTTTTACAAAAAGCTGCTGCAAATGGTTACCCATTACCTACATTGCGAACTTTATATCACCAAGTTCTAGCGCTTGAAGAGAGCGGTGGGCAATCTTGAAAGATTTTTTACATATAGTCATCAGCGTTATTATTTTTTGTCCAATTCTTTTATTTGGCATTGTCTATGTTATTAGTCGAAAGGTTAATATTCGTGGTACCCATGCCTTTGGAGCCGCATCTGATGTAACAACGTTCTGCTTGTTTTTTTCAGTACCGTTGGCAATTGGAGTGCTGTGGGGAGTGAATGTTGGGGCTATTTTAATAATGCTAGCAATAATACTGGCAATTGTTTTTACATATATAGACTGGCGTACAAAAAGAGAAATTGAGGTAAAGCCGCTACTGCGGAAAATTTGGCGTTTTTTATTTTTAGTACTTAGCGCAGCATATATTTTGATTTGTATAGTCGGCATGATTCAATCTGTTGTAGAATATTTACACTCTGTATAAGCATTTTCTTTTCATGTTGGAGACAGAAGCGTTAAAATAATAGCATTAAAATGTTTACAAGGAATACGATGATTTAGTGAGTAGAGGAGTTTGTGTTAAATGAAACTGGAGTCAATCCAAGTACCCGTGAAAAATCGTGTGCTAGCAGATTATTGGTCGCCAAATACTGCCATTCATGAGTTTTTTGAATATGAGTATAATGATAAATCGTTTGAAAAGCGGGCGAAATATTTGGAGCAACGAGCGTGTGACCAAAAAGAATTAACAGCAATAATTCGTCAGTTTATGGAGCCGCTTGGCTTATCAGAAAAAGCGAATGAGCATTTGCAACAACTAGAGCAAGGAGCTGTTGCGGTTGTCGGTGGGCAACAAGCGGGTGTATTAACTGGCCCTCTTTACTCGGTTCATAAGGCAATTTCGGTTATATCATTAGCAAAAGAACAAAGTGAAAAGCTTCAACGACCAGTTGTGCCTATTTTTTGGATAGCTGGAGAAGATCATGACTTAGAGGAAATTAACCATACATTTACAATGCATGATATGGATATTAAAAAACGTGCGTATGGTGAACGTTCGCGAAGAAAAACAATGGCATCGACAACAAGCATAAACAAAGAAGCGATGGTTCAATTAATTAATACGATCATTAAGGATTTTGGAGAAACAGCACACACTGAAAAAATGTTCAATCAACTATTGGAGGCATTGAACAATAGTGAAACATTCACAGATTTCTTTGCGCGACTAATGAATGAGTTGTTTAAAGAAGAAGGGCTGCTCATGATTGATGCGGCAGATGTGAACTTCCGTCATTACGAACGTAATAATTTTGTACAGCTTATCAACCATAGTGAGGAAATTGCAAAACTAGTAACGGAAAAGGAAGCGGTATTGGAAAGTGCTGGTTACGGGAAGCCGATTTTAGCAACTGATGATGCAGCGAACCTGTTCTATGTCAAAGATGGAGAACGTTTTTTACTAGAAAGACGACACGATCAATTTATCAATTTAGCCGCAAATATCAAACTTTCACGTGAAGAGTTATTAACAATTGCGGAAAAACACACAGAGCAATTAAGTAATAATGTTGTAACGCGTCCATTAATGCAAGAAATGACGTTACCTGTTTTGGCGTTTGTTGGTGGACCAGGTGAGCTTGCATATTGGGCAACATTAAAGGATGCCTTTTCTATATTAGGTTTACAAATGCCAATTTTTGCACCACGTCTCAATATTACGATTGTTACACGACATGTAGAACAACTATTGGGTGAATATCATTTAACAGTAACGGATGTATTGGATGGCAAGGCGACGGCGTTGAAGGAGCAATTTATTGCTGAAGTTCAAGATGATGAGGCGAAACGTCAAATACTAGAGATGCAACAACTAGTTTTAGAAAAATACGCTACTCTTGAGCAATATTTCGCGCAACAACATATGTCGCTAGATAAAATACTTGAAAAAAATAAAGAAAATCATGTGAGGCAGTTTGAGTATTTGCAACAAAAGGTAGAACAAACGGTGCTGAGCAAGCATGAGACGACTATCCGTAAATTTATGACATTACAAAATGAGCTATATCCAAATGATGGGTTCCAAGAACGTTCTTATAATCCTTATCAATATATCAATGAGTTTGGACCTACGTTAATTGATGAAATGCTCAAGAAAACATATAGCGTTGGAAATCACCACTATTTACTTTATTTATAAGAATAAAAAATGTATCTTTAGAACTATTAAAGGCATGTTGGAATTATAGATTTGAAGAAATTTGTCGGTTTAACAGGAAAATAGAGAGCTATCCTACTAAGGGTAGTTCTTTTTTTATGCCCTTTAGCACAAAATAAAATTTCGCTTAAAGGTCTAAACACACATAAAAGGTGAAAATGTCAAGTTTTTTTTAAAAAAAGTGGAGGAAAGTGGGGCGATGTGGTACATTATTTAATAAAGTGGGGTGACTAGCATGTTCATGGGAGAATATCAACACTCTGTTGACGCAAAAGGACGATTAATCGTACCCGCAAAATTTCGTGAAGCCTTAGGTGAAACCTTTGTTGTGACACGCGGACTTGATAATTGTTTATTTGGCTATCCTATGGATGAATGGCGAAAACTCGAAGAAAAATTAAAAGGTTTACCAATGACAAAGAAAGATACTCGTGCTTTTGCAAGGTTCTTCTTTTCAGGTGCGACGGAAGTAGAAATAGACAAGCAAGGTCGTATTAATATTCCTTCGACGTTAGTACAACACGCACATCTAGTAAAAGAATGTGTTGTGTTAGGTGTTTCGAATCGAATTGAAATATGGGCAAAAGATGCTTGGGAAACTTATTTCACAGAGTCTGAACAATCTTTTAATGAAATTGCAGAAAATATGATTGGCTTTGATTTTTAACTTTGTATTAAACGTGAAAACGTCAGTTGAAAAAGTAAAGGCCTGAGGGGAGCGATTGGTATGTTCGATCATACAACCGTGTTATTAAAAGAAACTGTTGACGGATTGAACATCGATCCTGATGGTGTATATGTGGACTGTACGCTTGGTGGAGCAGGACACAGTGAATATTTAGTACAACAATTATCAGATAAAGGCCGTCTAATTTGTTTTGATCAAGACACAACGGCCATTGAAAATGCGAAAGTTCGTTTAGCTCCTTATATAGAGCGTGTAACATTTGTGCATTCGAATTTCCGCTATTTAAAAGAAGAGCTATTAGCCCTTGGTATCCAAGAGGTAGATGGCATTTTATATGATTTAGGTGTTTCTTCTCCACAATTAGATACACCAGAACGTGGTTTTAGCTATCATCATGATGCCCCACTTGATATGCGTATGGACCAGACGGCTGCGCTTACAGCGTATCATGTCGTTAATGAATGGGCATACGAAGATTTAGTCCGTATTTTCTTCCGTTATGGGGAAGAAAAATTTTCTAAGCAAGTAGCTCGTAAAATCGAAGAGGCTCGTAAAACGGCACCGATTGAAACAACGGGACAACTTGTGGAACTAATTAAAGAGGGTATACCAGCAGCGGCTCGCCGTAAAGGGGGACATCCTGCAAAGCGCATCTTCCAAGCAATTCGTATTGCTGTAAATGATGAGCTAGGTGCAGCGGAGGATTCATTAGTCGATGCGATTGATATGATTAACGTAGGTGGACGCATTAGTGTTATTACATTCCATTCATTGGAAGACCGCCTATGCAAGACAATTTTTAAGGAAGCGTCATCCTTACCTGAATTACCACCAAATTTACCGGTAATTCCAGATGACATGAAGCCGACTTTAAAGCTTGTATCTAGAAAGCCGATTCTACCTTCTGAGGAAGAATTAGCAGTAAACAATCGAGCACGTTCAGCAAAGCTTAGAGTGGTGGAGAAAATTAACGACAAAGGGCGTGAGTAAATGGCAGCAGTTCGTGTAAGGCAGCACCAACAGCAACATGTGCAACAACCGTTAACACCACCTAGTCCACAACCCACTATCATACGTCGTAAAAAAACGAACCAGAAGTTTGAAAAGATGATGCTATTAGCACTAGTAAGCATTATTGTTGTATTGTCAGTACTAGTGTTGAACAACCAAGCAGCAATTCAAACGACAAGCATGGACATTCAAAAAATCGAAGCAGAGGCAGATGAGATTGCAAAACAGAATGTTGACTTGACAGTTCGTGTAAGTGAACTTTCTACATACGAAAATATATGGAAAAAAGCAAAAGAACTCGGTTTAACTCAAAATGAGAAAAATGTAAAGGTAGTGCCGGGAGAATGAAAAAAAAGCGATTTCGATTCCAATGGGGAGCCTTTCTATTACTAGTTTTTTATGGAGGGCTCTTTTTTCTATTATTTACGAGAATGATTACGTTGCAGGCGACAGGTGAAGTTGAAGGACAAGCGCTTGCTGCAAAGGCAGCAGCTAAATATAACAAGGAAAGTGCAATAACAGCAAACCGAGGGAAAATATTAGATAGAAATGGACAAGTTATTGCAGAAGATACTCTCAGTTATCGATTGATAGCTGTAGTCAGCGATAAGGCTACTACAGATGAAAAGAATCCACATCATGTTGTAGATCCTGAAAAAACGGCGGAAGTTTTAGAAGAATATATACCGATGGAAAAAGATGATATTTATAAGCGGCTAACAAAGCTGCGCAGTGATGGAACACTGCCATATCAGGTGGAGTTTGGCGTTGCGGGCAGGGGCATTAACCATGAAGTAATGACCAAAATTAAGGACTTGAAATTACCTGGAATTTTGTTTGTTAGCGATTTAAAACGCTATTATCCAAACGGTATTTTTGCTTCGCATCTAATAGGCTTTGCATTGAAAGAGGATAATAAGGATGGAACTGTAACGACGAAAGGGAAAATGGGTTTAGAGCTTACGTATGACAAGGAATTAACGGGTGTCAACGGCAAGGTTAAATATCAAACAGACGCTTTTAGTTATTTATTGCCGAATAGTGAAAAAATGGTTACACCTGCTAAAGACGGCAATAATATCTTTTTGACGATTGATAAAACTATTCAAAGTTTCGTAGAGGATGCGATGACGCAAGTAGAGCAGGAGTATAATCCAGAATCTATGATAGTTGTAGTAGCTGAGCCGAAAACTGGGAAAATTTTAGCGATGTCACAGCGTCCGACTTTCAACCCCGATACACGAGATAGTTCGAATATGAAATGGCTCAATGCCGTAACAGAGGAAACAATTGAACCAGGGTCAACGATGAAGACGTTCACACTTGCTTCTGCTATCGATACTGATAAATGGGCGCCATATGATGAGTATATGTCAGGGCAATACACTGTGCATGATAGAACAATTCGAGATCATAATAAAGTTGGGTGGGGTAAGATTTCCTATCTACAAGGTTTTCAACGTTCATCAAATACAGCGATGGCCAATTTATTAAAAAGCATTGGCGATGAAGTATTTTTAGATTATTTAGATAAATTCGGTTTTGGTAAGAAAACAGGGATTGATTTACCGAATGAAGCAACGGGTACTATTTTATCGAAGTATCCTATTCAACGAGTGACAACGACATATGGTCAAGGTTCAACAGTGACACCGATACAGCTTATACAAGCGATGACTGCGATTGCCAATGATGGTAAGATGATGCAGCCATATGTTATTGATAGAATTGTAGATTCAGCAACGGATGAAACGATTCAACAGCATGAGCCTGTTGAAAAGGGACAGCCTGTTTCGGCAGATACAGCGAAACAAGTACGCGAAATACTTGCTTCAACATTAACGGCAGAATACGGGACAGCGAAGGATTTTGTACTCGATGAATATCAAGTAGCAGGAAAAACGGGTACTGCCCAAATTCCTAAAGAAAATGGTGGATATCTTAATAACGAGTACTTGTATTCATTTTTAGGAATGGCACCATATGATGATCCACAACTAATTATGTATGTTTCAGTTGATAGACCAAAGCTTAAAGGGGAACTGGGCTCGGTACCTGTGTCAAAAATATTTAAGCCTGTTATGCTCAATAGTTTAAAACATTTAAATATTAGTCCAGACGATGTACAGCATGTAGATCATGTAAATATAAATGATTATACTGGTCAAAATGCAGAAGCTATTCAGGTAGAGCTAGCAAATGATGGATTGAATCCTATTATTGTCGGGACTGGTGGAAAAATTATAGAGCAATATCCAAAAGGTGGACAAAAGCTTGTAAAAGGAAGTTTTGTATTTTTAAAAACTGAAGGTGATATCGCGCTACCAAACTTTACTGATTGGTCGTTGCGTAATCTATTAGTTTTCAAATCAATGTCAGGTCTTCAGATTGAAGTTGTTGGAGAGGGCTTTGCAGTCAGTCAAAGTGTATCTGCAGGTACGGTGATTTCAGATAGTTCACCTATTGTAGTGAAATTGAAAACACCTGCTGAAAGCTTTGTACAAGACGTAGAAGCGCCATCTGAAGGAGAAGTTGAACAAGTAGATGATGAATAGTCACTGAATAGAAGTCCACTTTATTTCATACGTTGTAAAAAACAAGGTGTGATGTCGAATGAAGTGGATTTCTATCCATTCCAAAAAGCGTTTACGTATTTTATATGTTTTGTTTATGTGTGTAGCGGTTGCAATTGTCATTCGGTTATTTGTTTTGCAAGTGTTTGACCAAAAAGAGTTAACGCAAAAAGCAGAAGAGAACTGGGATCGTGAAATTCCATTTGCAAATGAACGCGGACATATTACGGACCGAGATGGTAACAGTATTGTGACGAACAAGCTAGCTCCTACACTGTATTTTATGCCGTCACAAAGCAAAGATATTGCAGGAGCGGCAGCGAAAATTGCACAAGTACTTGAAGTAGATGAACAAAAACTGTTGGAAAAGATGCAGAAAAAGGCGTACTTAGTAAAGCTAGCGCCTGAAGGGAAAAATATTTCCTATGAGAAGGCTGTTGAATTGCAAGGGATGCAAATTGAAGGACTATATAGTGGTGTAGATTACTCAAGGGAATATCCGTATGGTACGCTACTATCTCGCTTTTTAGGTTTTACAGGTTATGATGCGCAAGGGCTAGCTGGGATAGAATATGAATACGACAAGCTGTTACAAGCAAATTCTTCTGCCATACGGCTTTTCACAGATGCGAAAGGTAATAACTTACCAAATGTCGCAAGTGCATGGAAAGCTGGAGAAGATGGCGCAACGATAGAGCTAACAATTGATGTAGATGTTCAGCAAGTTGTTGAACGTGAGCTATCACAAGCAATGGAACGCTATGAAGCTGACCAAGCAATGGCGATTGCTATGAATCCAAATACTGGGGAAATACTAGCTTTAGCCTCATATCCAACTTTTCATCCTGCAGAATATCAGTTAGTCGAGCCTGTTATTTATAACCGAAATTTACCTGTTTGGATGACATATGAGCCAGGTTCAACTTTCAAAATTATTACACTCAGTGCCGCTCTAGAAGAGAACTTGGTAGATTTAGAAAAAGATACATTTTACGATCAAGGTTATACAATGGTTGCAGGTGCTAGATTGCGCTGCTGGAAGCGTGAAGGTCATGGGCATGAAACATTTTTAGAAGTCGTACAAAATTCTTGTAACCCAGGCTTTATTGAATTAGGTCAACGCTTAGGCGGAGAAAAATTATTACAGTATATTAAAGACTTTGGTTTTGGAGAAAAAACTGGTTCCAACATAGCTGGTGAAGCTTCAGGGATATTGTTTTCTAAAGACGCATTTGGCCCTGTGGAACAAGCGACAACCTCATTCGGTCAAGGTGTAGCAGTTACACCAATCCAACAAGTGCAAGCAGTAGCTGCAGCCGTCAATGGGGGCAAGCTCTATACGCCATATGTTGTGAAAAAAATCTTTAACCCAGATACTGGGGAAACGATTAATGAAACAGAACCAGTTATTAAAAGGCAAGTAATTCGTGAGGAAACATCTGCAAAAGTACGTGAGGCATTAGAGTCGGTTGTTGCGAAAGGGTCAGGTCGACAAGCATATCGAGATGGTCTGCGTATTGGAGGCAAAACAGGTACAGCTCAAAAAGTTGAAAATGGGCGGTATAAAGATGGTGAATATATCGTATCATTTATAGGATTTGCGCCTGCAGACAATCCACAAATTGTCGTGTATGTAGCAGTGGATAATCCGAAAAAGACAACACAATTTGGTGGTGTTGTAGCAGCTCCAATCGTCGGCCAAATTATTGAAGATGCAGCACCATTTGTTGGCATTGAAAAATCGAAGGAACAGCTTGAAAAAGATTATCGTTGGGGTGACCCACTTACTGTGAAAGTACCGAGTTTCATAGGACAAACGAAGGATGATATTGCCAAGCAACATTATCCATTCCGCATTGAATGGCATGGGGAAGGGACTAAAATTGGTAGTCAATTACCTGAAGTGGATAGTGTTATCAAGCAAGATGGCACCATTCATTTATATTTAGTGAACTAACGTAACTTTACCTTTAAAAAAAGGGAAAGAACCACTATTATTATGAAGGGTAGTAATAAATATATGAGGGTTTGTACTTTTTTCGTGAAGAAGAAAGTGAAACAAGATTTAAAGGAGATTTTTCAATGAAACTCGCAACAACACTTACCATTTTAGCTATTGCTTTTATAGTAACAGTTATCTTGGCACCAATTAGTATTCCGCTTCTTCGTCGATTGAAGTTTGGGCAAAGTATTCGTGAAGAAGGACCAAAATCACACATGAAAAAAGCTGGCACACCGACTATGGGCGGCATTATCTTTTTAATAGCCATCATTCTCACAACGGTGGCGATTGGAAGCTTTTTAGATTTATTAACAACGCAAACGGTGGTCCTTCTACTTGTACTTGCAGGTTTCGGATTAATTGGCTTTTTAGATGATGGCCTGAAGGTCATTTTTAAACGTAACTTAGGTTTAACATCGATTCAAAAGTTAGTAGGGCAAATCGTTATTGCGATACTTGCATACTTCCTATTGCACTTCAGTTCTTTTGATACAACTTTAGCCATTCCTTTTACAGATTTTACAATTGATCTAGGTGTATTTTATGTAGCCTTTTTGATTTTCTGGTTAGTTGGGTTTTCCAATGCTGTCAACCTAACAGATGGTTTGGACGGTCTTGTGGCAGGGACGGCATCGATTGCTTTTGCGGCATTTGGTGTTATTGCACTATTCCAAAGTCAAGCAGATATCGCGTTATTTACATTTGCAGTAACAGGTGCATTATTAGGATTTTTACTTTTCAATGCAAACCCTGCAAAAGTATTTATGGGAGATACTGGCTCACTTGCACTAGGTGGTGCGCTAGCCATGGTATCGGTATTAGTTAAAGAAGAGTTTTTACTACTATTAGTTGGCTTAGTGTTTGTCATCGAAACACTTTCTGTTATTTTACAGGTGGGTAGCTTTAAAATTCGTAAAAAACGGATATTTAAAATGAGTCCTATCCACCATCATTTTGAATTATCAGGTTGGTCAGAATGGAAAGTTGTACTTGTATTTTGGTCAACTGCTTTAGCAGTAGCATTGATTGCAGTCTTATCGGAGGCGTTCTTATGAGAGAATATACAGATTTACAACATAAAAAAGTCCTTGTTTTAGGCCTAGCTAAAAGTGGTGTGGCAGCAGCGGAGATTTTACATGAGCTTGGCGCCTTTGTAACAGTCAATGATTCAAAGCCATTTGATGAAAGCCCTGATGCGCAAGGTCTACTGCAAAAAGGCATTACGGTTATTTGTGGTCGTCATCCAGAGGATTTACTTGATGAAGGATTTGAGCTAGTTGTTAAAAACCCTGGTATCCCTTATAGCAATAAAATTGTAGCGGATGCAATTAGTCGCGAAATACCTGTTTGGACAGAAATAGAGCTTGCTTATTTAATTAGCGAAGCACCATTTATAGGTATTACAGGATCTAATGGTAAAACGACAACCACAACATTAATTTTTGAGATGTTAGAAAATGGTGCGAAAAAACCATTAATCGCAGGGAATATCGGCACAGTAGCCTGCGGTGTAGCAAGAGAGGCACAAGAAGATAACGTTATCGTTACGGAACTTTCATCGTTCCAGCTTATGGGTACAAAAACTTTTAAACCAAAAATTTCTATTTTAACAAATCTTTATGATGCCCATCTTGATTATCATGGGACATTTGATAACTATGCTGAAGCAAAGTTTGGTGTAACACGAAATCAGGATGAAAATGATTATTTCATTTATAATGCGGATCAGCCAATTGTTGTAGGTTATGCTGCAAAATCCAATGCAAAAAAAGTGCCTTTTTCTTCTAATGGACGCACTGAACAAGGGATTAGCGCTGATGATACGACAATCTATTGGCAAGGTGAGCCATTTATGGATCGAGCGAATATTGCGCTGCCTGGTAAACACAATCTAGAAAATATTCTTGCAGCTGTAGCAGCTTGTATATTAATTGGCTGTGACAAAGCAAAAATGGAAGAAGTTTTAGCAAAGTTTGGCGGTGTTCGTCACCGTACACAATTTGTCCGCGAGTGGAATGGTCGAAAAATATACAATGACTCTAAAGCAACAAATTGCTTAGCAACAAAAAGTGCTTTAGACGCATTCCAAGCGCCTGTAATTTTACTTGCGGGTGGTTTAGACCGCGGACATTCTTTTGAAGAACTACGACCTTGTATGGGGCATGTAAAAGGCGTTGTGGCGTTCGGTGAAACGGGCTTACGTTTTGTGGAATTCGCTAAGTCTTGTGGGGTTTCGCAAACGGTCATTGCTCAAAATGTAGAAGATGCTGTTCATTATGCTGCGCCGATGTCGGCAGAAGGAGACATTATTCTACTATCACCAGCTTGTGCAAGTTGGGATCAATATGACAGCTTTGAAATACGTGGCGATGTTTTTATTGATGCTGTAATGAAGCTGTAATGAGCCTGTAACTATTTTAGAATATACTTGATGTGGAAGGATGGCATTACTGAGAGGGAAAGAAAGCTATTTATTGCTCGTCACAACATTGATGCTATCAATAATCGGCATTATTTTCGTCTATTCTGCAGGTACCTATTGGAGTGCCGTTCATTATAGTGGAAAGATGCCGTTTTATATGAAACAAAGTATGTATTTTGTGGTAGGCATCGTAGTGTTTTTTATTACCATTCGATTAAACATATTAAAAGAGCAATCCTTTTGGAAAATGGCGTATATTTTTTCGTTAGTGTTACTAGTCCTTGTACTGATACCAGGCATTGGACTTGAACGAAATGGGTCTCAAAGCTGGATTGGTGTAGGCCCTTTAACGATACAGCCTGCTGAACTAACGAAAATTACAGTGCTAGTGTACATCAGTCATATATTGGCGCAGCACAAAACTGGTACGCCAATCGTTAATTGGCGACATGCTGTAATCGTGGTATTACCCGTTGTATTAATAATGCTTCAGCCTGATTTTGGCTCTGTATTTATACTTGTAGTATCAGTTTTTTTATTGTTATTTGTGGCAGGGTATCCATTAAAGCTTTATGCGATGATAATGGTAGCTGGAGTTGCTGGATTAGTTGGGTTGATTGCAACAGCCCCGTATCGACTTAAACGTATTGAAGCGTTTCTCGATCCTTGGGCAGACCCATTAGTAAGTGGATTTCAAGCTGTACAATCTTTAATGGCAATTGGCCCTGCTGGGATTTTTGGACATGGCTTTGGTCAAAGTAGGCAAAAATTTCTTTATTTACCTGAGCCGCAAAATGATTTTATTTACGCGATTATTTTAGAAGAAATTGGTTTGGTAGGTGGGCTCGTTATTTTAGCACTATTTGTACTGACAATATACGCTGGTTATAAATTTGCGGTACAGGCTAAAACACGAACATCCTATTATGCCATTATTGGACTTGTGACAATGTTAACTGTACAGGCGTTTTTAAATATAGCTGTCGTTATCGGATTGGTTCCTGTAACGGGTGTCACATTACCTTTTATTAGCTATGGTGGAACATCTTTAGTAACAATGTGGTTAATAATAGGTATTATTTATCAATTAGCGAAATAAATATAAAGGAGGAGTACTTTTTATGGAGAAAGTAATTGATATAGAAGATCGCATTCCTACGCTAAAACAGCGACGAAAAAAGCGTACAAATCGCAAATTCATTGTCCTAATATTACTTTTCTTTTTAGTGCTAGCTGTACTCCTTTATTTTCAATCTCCTTACAGTGATATTAAAAGCATTACGGTCAACGGTGCCCAACTAGCTGACGAACAGTATTATCTGGAGGCTAGTACCCTTGCACCAGGAAAGTCGATGTGGGGTTTTACGGTAAAAGATGTAGAGCAGGCATTACTAAAAGACAAATGGGTGCAAGAGGCTCATGTCAAGCGTAAATGGCTGCGCGGCGTCACGATTGATATTAAGGAATGGAAAAAAGTTGCGTATCTAGCTGGTGACGGAACTTACTACCCATTGTTGGAGAACGGGAAGAAGTTTGAACAAGCTGGCGACAATATCCCAATTGATGCACCTGTATTTATGGGCATTACAGGAGAAAAAACCATTAACAAGCTTGTAGAACAATTAGCACGGTTAAAACCAGAGGTATTAGCTTTAATCTCACAAGTAAATACGAATAGTAATGAGGCTAATCCTAATGCGGTCAAGCTTTATATGAATGACGGCTATGAAGTTCGTGCAGTTATTCCAACATTAGCTGATAAGCTAAATTATTATCCTTCAATTGTTGCGCAAATAGCAAATTTAGAAAAGGGTGTTATCGACATCGAGGTTGGCTCATATTACCGTCCATTTAATGATGAGTACAATAAAGTCAGCATTGATATGGAGGACAACCCTGATGCAAAAAAGGACAACCCTGATGAAAATGCGGCCAACCAGGAAGTGAATGAAGATGAACAACAAGAAACAGAATAGCAAAGGGAACTTCTTTACGAGGAAACAATTTGAGCTCCTCATCGTTTGTATAACTACTGGGTTTATCATCGGCTATTCTTACAACCAAGCAAAAGACAATCGACAAACTAGCTCCATTAAAACTGAGCTATTTGAGCAAGAAGATACGTATCGTGAGGAGCTGATTGAACAGCAAGAGCGCAATAAAGAACTCACAGAAGAGGCGAACAAGTTACAAGAAAAGATTCGGAATTACGAAAAAGATTTCGCCTCGAATGAAAAGGAATCGAAGCAATTAGTTCAAGAAGCAGAAGACTTACGTTTACTATTAGGTGATTTAAGTTCAGAAGGAAAGGGTATACGTATAACGCTTCAAGATGGTGATTACGACCCTAAATCTGTAAATCCTAATGATTATATCGTCCATGAAAGCCATGTGTTTAAATTATTGAATGAATTAAAAATTTCTGGAGCACAGGCGATTGCCATTAACGGGCAACGGGTCATGGCCAATTCTTATATAAGATGTAATGGACCTGTTATTACAATTGACGGCAAGCAACATCCTGCCCCCTTTGTAATTGAGGCTATAGGGGATTCAACAACACTCCGTGCTTCACTGAACTTAAGTGGTGGCGTAGTAGATCAACTGTTAAATGACAATATTGTCGTGTCATTAGAAGAAAACCAAAAGTTAACAATGCCAAATGTAAAAGTAGAAAGTTAACGACTGTTATTCCATGAATAACATGGGATGAAAATTAGGTAAAGCCTCCCACGGATGTCCTAGATAAAAATTGTTCATATTACAGTTCAACATCTAAATTTAACGATATCAAGGAGAAATTGTTTGCGATACGTCTAGGAGGGGCTATTTTGAAAAAAAATATGTACACCCGAATAACGATCGTGCTATTTATTATCGGTTTGATGATAGCGGTACAATACAATACCATTCAAAAACCAGCTGAGCGAGATACACGAGATATTTGGGCCATACGAGAGGAATTAGCAGAAGAAAAGCAAAGGCATTCCACATTATTAGCAGATATTCGCTCACTTAATGAGGTAATGGGTCGCTATGAGCAATCTGAAAAAGCTAATTTACAAGTTGTTTTAAATGACACAGTCAATCAATTAAAACAGCAGGCAGGCTTAACGGATATTACAGGTCCAGGGGTAGTACTCCGAGTGGAGCCAGCACCAGAATTAGTTGCAATGGGGTATGAAATGAAAGAGATCTCTCCAGATTTACTTACCCAATTACTAAATGAATTATTTAAATATGATGCTGCTAGTGTTGCCATTGATGGGAATCGCATTGTTCATACATCAGCCATTAGAGACATCAATGGGAAAACAACGGTGAATAGTGTGGCACTTTCATCACCACCCTTCGAAATTTATGTTGGGACAAGCACTTTTAAGGCAGCACAAAAAATGTATAATTCTATTCAAGCTTCATCATTTATCGATTCATTTTATTTAGATAATTTTAAATTAGTGATAGAGGAGCCTACTGCACAGTTAACTATACCGGCATTCGATCAACCATTGACGAATGATTATTTAACAGAGGTCAAAAAAGGAGATTAATATATGTGGCTACCATTTTTAGGTTTGGTATTTGGACTAGCACTAGGCTTGTTAACAAATATCCAAATTCCCTCTATCTATGAAAATTATTTGTCAATAGCAGTGCTGGCTGCATTAGATACGTTATTTGGAGGCATTCGAGCTCAATTACAACAAGTATATGACGATAAAGTATTTGTATCAGGTTTCTTTTTTAATATAGTTCTTGCGGCAGGATTGGCGTTCATAGGGGTGAATTTAGGGGTGGACTTGTATTTAGCTGCCATTTTCGCCTTTGGAGTACGTTTATTCCAAAACATAGCAATAATTAGGCGTATTTTACTAACTCGGTTAGATGAGAAACGTCACAATAAGAAAAAAACTTCCATAGAATGAGAGAAAAATTGACCAAAATACTCGATTTGCTTAGACATTAGGCAAGATTTACAATAGAATGAAATTAAGAGCATTTTCAAGGAGGTGCAGCGAATTTGAATCATCAAGAATTATATATATCACTCGATATAGGATCTTCTTCTATCAAAGTATTAATAGGTGAAATGAGCGACGGACAATTACATGTAATTGGGGTCGGCAATGTAAAATCGAATGGGGTTCGAAAAGGTGCAATTGTTGATATTGATGCAACAGTTCAATCTATTCGAAAAGCAGTAGAACAAGCAGAACGAATGACAGGTTATCAAATCGATGAGGTCGTTTTAGGCGTTCCAGCTAATCAGACGATGTTACAACTAGTTAAAGGTGTTGTCGCTGTAAATAGTGAAAATAGAGAAATTACAGATGATGATTTAGACAGAGTGGTAGAATCTGCACAAGTCATGTCAATACCTCCTGAACGTGAATTAGTCAACATCATTCCAAGACAGTTTATAGTAGATAATTTAGACGAAATTAAAGACCCACGAGGTATGATTGGTATTCGTCTCGAAATGGATGCGACAATGATTACGACCTCTAAAACGTTGTTACACAATGTACTTCGTTGCGTAGAGAAAGCGGGATTAAGCATTAGAGAGATTTATTTACAACCACTTGCGGCTGGTTATTTTGCATTAACGGAAGATGAAAAAAACCAAGGTACAGCCTTTATTGAATTAGGTGGCGGCTCAACAACTATTGCGGTATTTGAAGAGGGGCTACTGACACATACTGGGGTCATTCCAGTAGGTGGGGATCATATTACAAAAGACATTTCAATTGTTTTAAAAACACCGACAGATCAAGCGGAGCAAATTAAACACCAATTTGGACATGCCTTTTACGATGATGCTTCAGACGAGGAACTTTTTGAAGTGCCAGTTGTTGGTACAGATTCAAGGGATCAGTACAGCCAACGCTTTATATCAGAAATTATTGGTGCTAGATTAGAAGAGTTATTTGAACTAGTAATTGATGAGTTAGCACGTCTAGGCGTTCGAGATTTGCCAGGTGGTGTTGTTTTAACAGGTGGTGTGGCAAAGCTAGATGGTATAGCTCAATTAGCACGCCAAATACTGCAAACGCGTGTTAGAATATATACTCCAGATTATATTGGCGTTAGAGAGCCTTCATTTACGACGGCAGTTGGACTGATTCGTTACGCCTATCTAGAAGATGATTTTTATGGAAAAGGTACGAATACGCAGCCTATTGAGTATGCGGTTGTCGGTGCTCAAGCACCAGCATCTAAAAAGCAAGAATATGCTACACCTTCAGAATCAAAAGGAAGCGTAATCGGTAGAGCAAAAAAATTATTTGATAAATTTTTTGATTAACTTGAATGCGTAATGAATGATACAGAGTCGAGTTACCGTGGGAGGAAAAAAGAATGTTAGAATTTGATACAAGTGTTGATCAACTTGCAGTTATAAAAGTCATTGGTGTGGGTGGTGGCGGTAACAACGCTGTTAACCGAATGATAGAGCATGGTGTACAAGGTGTTGATTTTATCGCAGTGAACACAGATTCACAGGCTTTAAATTTATCGAAAGCAGAAATTAAGCTGCAAATCGGTACAAAACTTACGCGTGGTTTAGGAGCTGGAGCTAATCCAGAAGTAGGGAAAAAAGCGGCTGAAGAAAGTCGTGAACAACTAGAAGAAGTATTACGCGGTGCGGATATGGTATTCGTAACAGCTGGAATGGGTGGAGGCACAGGAACTGGTGCTGCACCAGTTATAGCACAAATTGCACGTGATTTAGGCTCACTAACAGTTGGTGTTGTCACACGTCCATTCACTTTTGAAGGACGCAAACGACAAACTCAAGCAATCGGTGGTATTGGCGGTATGAAAGAAGCTGTCGATACATTAATCGTCATTCCGAACGACAAGCTATTACAAATTGTCGACAAATCGACTCCGATGCTTGAAGCTTTCCGTGAAGCGGATAACGTTTTACGTCAAGGTGTACAAGGTATTTCCGATTTAATCGCAACACCAGGTCTGATTAACCTAGACTTTGCCGACGTAAAAACAATTATGTCTAACAAAGGTTCTGCCTTAATGGGTATCGGTATTGCAACAGGTGAAAATCGTGCTGCAGAAGCTGCTAAAAAAGCTATTTCAAGCCCATTACTTGAATCTTCAATTGATGGCGCTAAAGGTGTTCTAATGAACATTACAGGTGGCTCTAACCTTAGCTTATTTGAAGTACAAGAAGCTGCAGATATCGTTGCATCGGCTTCAGATGAAGAAGTTAACATGATTTTCGGTTCGGTTATTAACGAGAATTTAAAAGACGAAATTATCGTAACCGTGATTGCGACTGGCTTCACAGAAGAAGCGTTACAACAACATCGAGGAAATGCTCGACCAAGCATTAACAACATTAATAATAATCGACAAGCTGCGCCTCAACAACAAGCACCTATTCGTGAGCAGCGTCAAGAGATACATGTACAGCAAGAACAACCACAGCGTCAAAATCATCAAAATTATGCACAAGATGATATGCTAGAAGTACCTGCATTTTTACGTAACCGTAAAAATCGTGGATAAACAAAACTCGTATTTTACATTTGTAAAATACGAGTTTTTTTAAGTGCCTGACACGCAAACAATTCAGAATTGTTTGCGTGTCAGGCACTTTTTGTGTAAGGAAACGATGTTTTTTGTCAAAACATTTTAAGGAAATCATGCGATTGTTTGACAATATTTGTGGCGCTGGCATGCTAACTTTGTAAGTAGGAGGCGGCTGTTATGTATGGAGAATGGCTGGTGCTCATTAATACGCTTTATAATTTAGCAATATTGACGTTTACAGCAAAAGTTACAGGCGTACATGTAAAGAGTACGAGATTATTAATGAGTTCAATTATTAGTAGTTTTATAGCTGTAATCGGTGGTCACATGCTGCTTACGATTGTACTAAGTTTCATTGTACTAATTGGTCTAGCTTTTCGCTTTAAACTTCGAAGTTTTCAAAAGCAAGGTCCTATTGTACTGACTGCAACGATTGTTATTGGCGGACTGTTAACAGCATTACAACCGTATTTAAAGAATCTTTCTGTCATTCACTTTATTGTACTTTGCTTGTTGCTAGCATTTGGTAATCTTCTTATATTTTATAAGCAATGGGGATTTGTAAAGCTGGAGCGTGTAAGTGGACAGTTTGTATTTCAAACGACCTTAAAGGTTTTTGATAAAGTTATCCCACTTTCGGCATTCGTAGATACAGGGAATCAATGTATCGAGCCGTTGTCAGGAAAACCTGTTCATTTTGTTTCGTATTCGGCACTACGACCTTATTTACCAACAGCAATTCAAGATGCATTATTACAATGGCAGGAAACAGATCCTTACGATGTATCGATGTTTTCAGTAGATTATCAGCGACTAATTCGATTTATTCATGTCAATACAGTGCAACAACAAACCGTTGTCTTAGGCTTTCGCTTTGATGAATTACACATTAAAGGAGAGTCATCACAAGTAAAAACAAATGAATATATCGTATTAACAAAAAAAGCTAAAAATTTTCCGCATAGCACAGCAGCAATTTTACATTTTTCAGCGCTTTCAAATAACTCATAGAGGGGGAGAACTATTGCTTCTTAGGCTACTTGCTAGCTTGAAAAAATTATGGGGTAAGTTTCGGAGTCGTGAAACGTACTATATAGGGGGAAATGATTCATTGCCAGTGCCACTAAGTCGAGAAGAAGAAGTCACAGTCATTGCATCCTTTATGAACGGAGATTTACGAGCTAGAGATACACTTATTGAACGTAACTTACGTCTTGTTGTTTATATTGCTAGACGTTTTGATAATACGGGTACGCCGATTGAAGATTTAATTAGTATTGGTTCGATTGGTTTAATAAAGGCGATTGAAACGTTCAATACCGATAAAAATATTAAACTTGCAACATATGCATCACGTTGTATTGAAAACGAAATTTTGATGCATTTACGTAAAACAAGTCGCATGAAGGGTGAAGTTTCACTAGATGAACCACTAAATTCTGATGCAGATGGAAATGAGTTATTATTGTCTGATATTTTAGGGACAGAGGAACATATTATTTTAGACAATGTTGAAAAGAAAATTGAACGTCAGCATATGTTCCATGCCATTAATTTATTAGGTGCACGTGAACGATATATTATGGAATGTCGTTTCGGATTAAACGGTAAAATCGAAATGACGCAAAAAGAAGTAGCAGATCATTTAGGCATTTCGCAATCATATATTTCAAGGTTAGAAAAGAAAATTATACAAGATTTACGAGAAAATTTGAATCAGCCAATATCTTAGAGAGGGAAATTTATCCTACCTAAAATTGGACGCATTTTTTCTGCATATTCTCGATTCTGTCGGACAAACTGATGTAACGGTTTAGTCAGAGAATAACATCCGGAGGAATCGAATATGCGAACAAAAGTAGATCTTTGCGGCTTAGATACATCGACTTTGCCAATTTTAAAGCACGAAGAAATGAAGGAACTCTTCATTCGATTACAAGCAGGAGAAACCGAGATTCGGGAAGAGCTTGTAATGTGCAATTTAAGGTTAGTGCTAAGTATTGTCGGACGATTTGCCTACAGGGGTGAACAGGCAGATGATTTATTTCAGGTAGGCTGTATTGGCCTCATGAAAGCTATTGATCATTTCGATTTGAAGCATAATGTACGATTTTCAACATATGCTGTACCAATGATCATTGGTGAAATTCGTCGCCATCTGCGTGATCATCATGCACTACGTGTTTCTCGTTCTCTTAGAGATATTGCGTATAAGGCGATGCAGGCAAAGGAACAATGGATAACCGACAATTTGCGAGAACCAACGATTGAAGAAATCGCAGAAATGATTGACATGAAAAAGGAAGATGTATTATTTGCTTTAGATGCCATTCAAGACCCAGTTTCGTTACAAGAGCCCATTTATGCAGACGGTGGTGACGCTGTTTATATGATGGACCAATTACGTGATGATGATGTATCGGAAGATCAATGGGTTGCCTACGTGTCAGTAAAGGATAGCTTACAAAAATTGGATGTTCGTCAGCAAATGATAGTAGCTAAGCGTTTTTATTATGGTGAGACACAAACTGAAATTGCAAAAGAATTAGGGATTTCTCAAGCGCAAATTTCACGTCTAGAAAAAAATGCCATTGAAACAATGCAGAAAGATTATAAGTAAGTAGACAATGCGCACCCGAAACTTCGGTGCGCATTTTATCTTCATTGCGTTCGTCTAAACATGAAGATTGTAGTCATACATTTTTATATGCAATACTGCAACTAATCAAAAAGCATTGTAATTGTTTTAGCTCAACATAAACACAATGGTAATTGATTTAGTAGGAGGGATACAAATGCGTTTCTCAATGTTACAGCAAAAAGAAGTAATAGAAGCAGGGAATGGACGTTTTTTAGGCTTTGTTGTAGATGCAGAAGTATCAAAAGAAACGGGCTATGTAACGGCGTTTATGATTGCAGAGCCTCGAAAATATTTAGGGTTCTTCAGAGGCGAAGAATCGATTAGAAAAGTGTATATGAAGGATGTTCTTGTAGTCGGCAAAGATGTCATTCTAGTAAAGGCATTATCGTAGAAACATGGCATTTGTGCTGCTCGCTCCTATTTTCCGAACAGTAAGTCTGTAGCCCCTCATTTAGTGTGAGCAGCGAAAATGTATAAGCATTTATAGGTCAGGCTATTCATTGATAAATAAAGAGTTGCTTGTTACAATAAAGGAAACTAAGTTGTAAAGTTGGGAAAAAAGTGACGAAAATCTTAACAAATTTAGACAAAATTAATAATCAAATACAAGCAGCACAACAGCGTTCAAATCGTGAGGCAACTAATGTTCAAATTATTGCTGTTACGAAAGAGGTTTCCGTTGAGAGAACACAAGAAGCAATTGATGCAGGGCTTATACATTTAGGTGAAAATCGTCCTGAAGGCTTAAAACAAAAAATTGAAGCCATTCAAGCTAATGTACATTGGCATTATATTGGATCATTACAAACGCGAAAAGTAAAACAAGTTATTAATGAAATTGATTACTTACATTCATTGGATCGTCTAAGCTTAGCAGAAGAAATTGAAAAAAGAGCAACAAAACAGGTAAAATGTTTTGTACAAGTTAATGTGTCAGGTGAAGAATCAAAACATGGTTTAACACCAGAGGACGCAGTAACTTTTATTGAATCTTTACAAAACTTCTCGAAAATTCAAGTTGTAGGTTTAATGACTATGGCACCAAATACAGAGGACGAATCAATTATTCGCTCTGTTTTTAAACAATTAAAACAATGTCAACAGCAAATAGCCGAACGAGGATTCGCACACGCGCCTTGTACCGAGTTATCAATGGGCATGTCTAATGACTTTGAAATAGCGGTAGAGGAAGGAGCTACATTCGTTCGAGTCGGAACGGCTCTTGTTGGAAATGAAAGAGGGGAACAGGATGAGCATGAAAAATAAAATTAAAAACTTCTTTTATCTTGAAGAAGAACTAGAAGAAGAAATCACGCAAGCTCCTATTCAACAGCAACAACCCGTGCAACAACAACCGATTCATGCAGCTAAACCATCTAAAAAGGTTATCAAAGAACGTAAGGCACAGATTCATGAAATTGTACCGCAAAGTACAACAGCCAATAATAATATTGTTAGTTTACAAGCAGCTATGAATACAAAAGGTGCAAAAGTTGTATTGGTAGAACCGAGAGTTTATGCAGAGGCTCAGGATATTGCTGAAAACTTAAAAAACAAACGAGCAACAATTGTTAATCTGCAACGAATCGAACGAGAACAAGGTATTCGAATTATTGATTTTTTAAGCGGTACCGTCTATGCGCTAGGTGGAGACATTCAGCGTATAGGGAAAGATATATTTTTATGCACACCAGATAATGTAGAAGTATCTGGAGAAATTTCAAATTTTATTTTAGACGATAATTAATAGCGAGGATTGTAGTTTATATGACTTTTTATATAATTTTGCATTATGTGGATTTAGCGTTTACTGTGTACTCATTTATGCTAGTAGCATATGTTTTAATGTCTTGGGTACCAGCCGCCCAAAGTTCAGCGATTGGACGTTTTCTTGAAAGACTATGCGAGCCATATTTAGGGCTTTTCAGAAAGATCATTCCTCCTATTGGTATGGTTGATATTTCTCCGATCGTGGCAATTTTTATGTTGAATTTTATTAAAAATGGGCTTTTTATTGTGATTCAAAAAATATTCTTTATGTTTTAGTTAAAATCCTCACAATTAGTGGGGATTTTTTGTGTAAAAAGGGAATACTAGACTTAACTAAACTAATAGTTTCAATTGGATGAGGTAGATGGGGTGAACAATAAATGGAGCATTTAATACAACATTTTAGGAAGGATGAGCAGCCTTTTATTGAGCAAGTAGTAAGCTGGCAACGTGAGGTGGAAGATCGCTATGCTCCGAAACTTACAGATTTTTTAGATCCAAGGCAGCGCTTTATCGTAAAGTCTGTTATTACGCAGAACAATATGCTTCAAACGACTAGTGATGGCTTGTTTCATGAAGCAGAACGTCAACGTATGCTAATTTTCCCGACATATTTCGAACCGCAAGCGGAAGATTATCAGTTAACAGTATTTACTATTCACTATCCTGCAAGATTTGTACAACTGCGCCATCCAGATGTTCTCGGTGCTCTATTATCATTAGGATTAGATAGAGCTAAATTCGGAGATATTCGGGTGAATGAGCAACAAGTACAGTTTGTTGTGGCTGAAGAAGTAGCAGACTATGTACGCCTTCATTTAACAGGGATAGGCAAAATAAAAGTACACGTAGAATCAATTAAAGAGTCACAAGCGCTTATTGACAATGAAGACGATTGGCAGGAAGAATCCCATACCGTTTCTTCTATGCGTTTAGATGTCATTATCGCAACAGTATTAAAAGTGTCTCGTCAAAAAGCACAAGCACTTATTACTGGAAAAAAAGTGCGTGTAAACTGGACTGAACGAGATAGTGTTGCATTTGAATGTCAAGAAGGTGATATTTTATCAGTACGAGGTAGTGGTCGCGTAAAAATAATAATGACAGAAGGCCGAACAAAGAAAGATAAAATTCGTTTACAAATCGGTCGTTTGACCCAAAAAGGCTAAAAAACATGTAATTTCTATTTATTTTTACTGCTAAGTTGTTAGAACAATTGTATAATAGAACTTACGAATGTACTTGTAAAGGAGAGAAGGATCGTATGCCATTATCACCTATTGATATACATAATAAGGAGTTTACAAAATCTTTCAGGGGATATGCTGAAGATGAAGTAAATGAATTTTTAGATCAAATCATTAAAGATTATGAAAAATTACTACGTGAAAAAAAAGATGTCGATAAGCAATTAGAAATGGCTTTAGAGCAAGCGAGACATTTTAATTCTTTAGAGGAAACATTACAAAAATCAATTGTTGTCGCACAAGAGGCAGCAGATGAAGTACGAAGAAATTCACAAAAAGAAGCAAAGCTAATTGTAAAAGAAGCTGAAAAAAATGCCGACCGTATTATTAATGAGGCGTTAACGAAAGCACGTAAAGTAACAATAGAAATAGATGAGCTGAAAAAGCAGTCCAAAGTTTTCCGCAATCGTTTTAAAATGCTTGTCGAAGCACAATTGGATTTACTGAATGCAGACGACTGGGATCATTTATTGCAATATGATATTGATCTAACAGAAATTCAGTCTTCTGTTGAGGATGCACAAGAATCAGAAGAAATTTAAATGGTCCATTGACGAAAAAGTGAAGTAGTCATTGAATGAATATGACTTGACGCCATACATGGATTTCCATATACTATTGTCATAGTAATTAAAAAGAACAGATATGCATATAGGCAGAGACGAAGACAGTATTTGTTAGGTGTAGTAAAGCGATTTGGGGATAGTGGGAGCCCAAACAAGCAATTAACAAAGAAAATCACTTCTGAGCTAAATAACTGAACGTTAAGTAAGTTATTTCGGAGCGCACAACGTTAACGTGCTTTCAAGCGGTAGTACAATTATGTACTACAACTAGGGTGGTACCGCGAGTTCAAGCTTCTCGTCCCTTTTAGGGATGGAGAGGCTTTTTTGTTGTTATTGGATTGTTTTGCGTGTCACTAGGAAAGTATAGCAAAAAGGCGCAGTTTAAAATACTGGCACAAGATGTGTCATATTTACTTTTGCTTGGTGCTCACAACAATTTGTCCAATGTAATGAAATGCTTAGCAATTGTTCTCTGTTTGCAAAAAATAAAGGAGGAATTAACAAATGGTTGAATATAAAGAAACCTTACTAATGCCAAAAACGGATTTCCCAATGCGTGGAAATTTACCAGCGAATGAACCAAAAATGCAAGAAAAATGGAATGAGATGGACATCAATAAATTACAAATGGAGCGTACAGCAGGTCGTCCTGAGTACGTTCTACATGATGGCCCTCCATATGCAAATGGTGATATCCATATTGGTCATGCCTTAAACAAAGTACTGAAAGATATGATTACACGCCATCGTTCAATGACAGGTTTCCATGTTAACTATATTCCTGGCTGGGATACACATGGTTTACCAATCGAGCAAGCGTTAACAAACAAAGGTGTAAAACGTAAAGAAATGTCCATTGCTGAATTCCGTGAGCTTTGCGAAAAATATGCATATGAACAAATCGACAATCAGCGTGAGCAATTCCGTCGATTAGGAATTCGCGGTGATTGGGAAAACCCATATATTACGTTAAAACCAGAATTTGAAGCTCGACAAATTGAAGTGTTCGGTAAAATGGCTGAAAAAGGCTATATTTATAAAGGCCTAAAACCAGTGTACTGGTCACCATCTTCAGAATCTGCATTAGCAGAGGCTGAAATTGAATATAAGGATGTAAAATCAGCTTCTATTTATGTAAGCTTTGCGATTAAAGATGCAAAAGGTGTTGTACCAGCTGATGCGAAATTTATTATTTGGACTACTACGCCTTGGACATTACCAGCAAACTTAGGGATTTCTCTAAATCCAGAATTCATCTATGTTGTTGTAGCAGTAGCGGATAAAAAGTTCATTATTGCAAAAGAATTACTTGAAACAGTGGCAAAAGAGCTTGAATGGGAATCTTACGAAGTGATCCAAGAAGTAAAAGGGGAAGCTTTAGATCGCATCGTAGCACAACATCCATTCTATGACCGTGATTCGCTTGTCATGGTCGGTGAGCACGTTACGGCTGAAGCGGGTACTGGTTGTGTTCATACAGCTCCTGGACATGGTGAAGATGACTATCAAATTGGTAAGTTATACGGTTTACCAATTCTTAGCCCAGTGGATAATAGCGGTTGTTATACTGACGAAGCACCAGGCTTTGAAGGTGTCTTCTACAATGATGCAAATAAAATGGTTACAGCCAAATTAGAAGAAGTTGGCGCATTAGAAAAATTAAACTTCTTTACGCACTCTTACCCACATGACTGGCGTACGAAAAAACCAGTTATTTATCGTGCAACACCACAATGGTTTGCGTCAATCGATGCATTCCGTGATGAGTTATTAGCAGCGGTTAAATCAACAGCATTTACACCTGCTTGGGGTGAAACGCGTCTTTATAATATGATTCGTGACCGTGGAGACTGGGTTATTTCTCGTCAACGTGCATGGGGTGTCCCAATTCCGATTTTCTATGCTGAAAATGGTGAGCCAATTATTACACCAGAAACAATTGCGCGTATTTCTTCACTATTCCGTGAGCATGGATCAAATATTTGGTTCCAAATGACAGCAAAAGAATTATTACCAGAAGGCTTTACACATCCAGGTAGTCCAAATGGTGAATTCACAAAAGAAAACGATATTATGGATGTATGGTTTGACTCTGGATCATCTCACCAAGGTGTACTAGTAGAACGTGGTATGAAATATCCAGCAGATCTTTACTTAGAAGGCTCTGACCAACACCGTGGCTGGTTTAACTCATCATTAATTACGTCTGTCGCAATTAATGGCTATGCACCATATAAAGGTCTATTAACGCATGGTTTCGTTTTAGATGGCGATGGTCGCAAAATGAGTAAATCATTAGGAAATGTAATTATTCCTCAAAAGGTAATGGATCAATACGGTGCAGATATTTTACGCCTATGGGTAGCTTCAGTAGATTATACTGCTGATGTTCGTATTTCAATGGATATGTTAAAGCAAGTATCTGAAGTGTACCGTAAAATCCGTAATACATTCCGTTTCTTACACGGCAATGTAGCTGATTTTAATCCACTAAAAGACCGTGTAGCGTATGCTGATTTACGTGAAATGGATCAATACATTTACATGCGTCTACAAGATGTATTAAAAACAGTGCGTAGCGCTTATGATCGTTATGATTTTGCTGCTGTCTACCATGCGGTTAATAACTTTGTTGCTGTAGAACTATCTTCATTCTACTTGGACATCGCTAAAGATGTTGTTTATATTGAAGGTCATGACAATCACGATCGTCGTGCAATGCAAACAGTTATTTACGATACATTAATGACATTAGTAAAAATTATGACACCAATTATTCCACATACAACGGATGAAGTTTGGTCTTATTTACATGCACAAGGTGTTGTGGAAGAGGTATCAGTTCAATTAACGGACTTCCCTTCAGTAGATGAGCAAGCAAACTTCGATGAGTTACGTGAAAAATGGGAAACAATTATTGATGTACGTGATGATATTCTAAAAGCATTAGAAGAAGCACGTAATGCAAAAACAATTGGTAAGTCTCTTGAAGCGAAAGTAACAGTTTATGCAAAACCAGAAGTTTTAGCATTATTAAATGATGCGAACATTGATTTTGCACAGCTTTCAATCGTTTCTAATTTTGGGGTAGCACCAATCGAATCAGCTCCTGCTGAAGCACTAGCTTTAGAACATGTATCAATTGTTGTTGAAAAAGCAACAGGTGAGAAATGTGAGCGTTGCTGGTCAATTTCGGCAACAGTTGGAGCGAATGATGCACATCCAACAGTATGTGCTCGCTGTGCAGAAGTTGTTGAGAAGTATTACGTATAAAAATGATGAAATAAAAAAGAGCAGTCGAGATGAAATCGACTGCTCTTTTTTTATGTTTGACTAGCTTTGAACATACCGATTTCTTCGTACGATAGTGGAAAGGATCATTGAATGGGAGGTAAGCGAGGAAGTCTGCACGAAGCTGTTTAGCAACCAAACATTCAGTATCATCTTTACTTAAACAATATTTCAATTGTATTGCGGTAGTCGGTTGGTGAAATCCCCACATATTTTTTAAAAGTAAGACTGTAATAATTGGGTGTATTAAAACCAGAACTTGCTGAAATTTTTTCAATGGTGTAGTCAAACTTGCGTAAGGAAGGGAGTGTTTTAATAATGCGAGTAAACGCTACATAATCAACAAAATTACGACCAGTTTCTTTTTTAAATAAGCGACTAAAGTGAGTAGGACTAAAATTAATTGATTTGGCGACATCACTAACAACTAGCTGCTCATCGTAATGCTCCTCAATATATTGAATAGCCTTTTGTAGCTGTTCATGTTTTGTTAAATCTTCATAAAATCGTATGTGAATATTATCTACAGGTGGTTTTCTACGAGCTTTTCTAGCCTGACTGTAAGATTCTTTAACTTGCATAGCGTGCGTAAAAACACCACCGATGCCTATAAAAAGGTGGATATTATAATCTCTTTTCAAAAGTTCGATAACAGTCATTAAAGTAGTGACACCATCTGTCCAATGCTTAAATGATGTATACGTCTGCGGTATCCGCATGAGCACTAATAAATATCGCTCAAAATTTAAAAAGGACAGCGGGGCTTTGTCCGAAAAATGCTGACGAAAAATATTGGTAATTACACTACTTGCGTCATGGAGTATCGGTCGGTTTTGTTGAGCATCTACATAGCCTTGGATTAAAAATACGATATTTGGAATACAGTCAGAAGATAAAAACGATGAAGCTTGTACAATTTCCTGTTCACTGTTTATTTCTCCCCGTATTAGCCGTCTCAAAAAAGCTTCGCGAAATGGTGATGTATGATTGTGAGGGATTTGTTGTGACAGCTCAAGCATCGTAACGGTACTTGCTTGCTGATCTTTATAGGATGCATAAAGCTTTTTTACAATTCGTAAAAATTTTTGTTTTTGCAAAGGTTTAATAAGAAGTGCTAGTAAATTTAATTCAATGGCAATACCTGCTGAATAGGTTAAGTGTACTGCAACAATAGGGACAATAATACTATTAGGATAATTTTTCTTTAATCGTTTGACCTTTACCCAATCAAATAAATGGTTAATTTCATAGACGAAAATTGCCACCTCTTGTGCGCTTGGTTGTGTACATTCGATAAATGTATACGGGAGGAATTCTTCTAACCATCCTATCATTTGCTGTTTCTCAATTGAATTCTCAACGTACCATACGACGTTTAAAATGCTAAACAGCCCCTTTCTAAAATCCAAAAATAAAAAGAAGTTTAATAAAAGTATTTTAACTTAAAATAGCAATATTTTGTACTAATACAGCAAAATATTGTACCTATATTATTAGAAAAATAGAATAGAATAGTTGTAGTGAATAATAATTTGAAATTTCAGATAATTATTCACCTAGACTAAAGGGGGTTAGTACTATGGCGGGGAGTCATGATTATGAGTATGTGGAAGCGGGGACTGTGGATGTTAGAGATTTGCCACCGTTAGATCCGACAACACATAAAATTATGAAGGATGAGTTTACTACAGGCTTTAGCTTAACGGTATTTTACTTTATTTTAATTTTTAGTATCCCAGTAATGAATTGGTTCGCTCCTGAATTTGCCTTTAAGAAAGTATGGGGAGGCATGACTGTAACATGGTTTGTCACTACAATTGTCATGATGGTGATGGCCTTTGTTATTGCTTATGTGCATACGGCTTTATATGAAAAACGTTTGAAAAAATATGAAATGTCAAATAAGTAGTTCATTAAAGGGGGCAGTTGAATGATTGAGACGCTATTAGAACCAAAGATGTTGTTGACCATTGCACTAATGGGAACGATTGTGTACATTACGTATTTAACGAAAAAAAATACAACGGCATCTGATTTCTTCGTTGGGGGACGGAGTTTCGGATGGTTTACGAATGGGTCAGCCATTGGGGGAGACTATTTAAGTGCAGCAACATTTTTAGGAATTGCTGGTTTAACATTTCAGTTAGGCTATGATGGTGCATATTATGCATTTTGCTTCTCCATCGGTTTAACTTTACTAGCTATTTTTGTTGCGGGCCCATTAAGACGCTTTGGTGCATTTACAGTGGCAGACTTTTTAGCCTATCGCTTTCATAGTAGACGAGCACGCTTAGCCGCAGTTATTGTTGTATTAGCGATTTCAGGATTTTATGCGGCTCCACAGCTATTAGGGGCAGCACAAATATTAAGTATGTTTTTTGGTACATCTTATGAATTCGGCATTATCTTTACATGTGTAGTGATGATTTTCTATGTAGGAATAGGCGGAATGAAAGGAACGACAATCAACCAGGCATTAGAGCTTTGGATTCGTCTAGGCGCGTTCATTGTCATGCTTATTGCAGCAATGTATGGGGGCTTGCATTACGATAAAATTTTAGCAGCTATTAATTCTTTTAACGGTCCTATTACAGGTACATCACCTTATGCATTGGATGGTAGTGATGTAAACTTTGATGGTGCGGCATGGACGGGGACAGGCTTTTATTTCCCAACGTTTTGGCAAACAATCAGTATGACAATCGGTTTAGCGCTAGGTACTATTGGGTTACCGCATATTTTATTGCGTTTTTATACAAATCCAAGTGCTAAGGCTGCCCGTAAATCCGCTTTAATGGCCATCGGAATTGCCAGTACGTTTTTCTTATTAGCAGTATTTTTAGGCGTTGTTGGTCGTGCTATTTTCATCTCAGGTAGTGCGAGTGAAGAAGTAATGAGAGATTTAGTACTTGGTGGCAATAACATGGTTATTCCAACAACTGCGCTTGCCTTAGGAGGCGACTGGCTTCTCGGCCTCGTTATTGCTGGGGCATTTGCTGCTATCTTCTCTAATTTATCAGGCCTATTTATTACAAGCTCTGGTGCATTAGCACATGATTTATATGCTAGCTTTATGAAAAAAGATATTACGCAAAAACAGCGAGTAGTTGCTGGAAAAGTAGCTATTGTTATTTTAGGTATTCTTTATGGCGGTCTAGGTTTACTTGTTAAAGATGCTTCTATCGGTCATTTAGTCGCTTTAGCATTTACAGTTGCTGCGAGTACATTTACACCGATTTTCATCTTAGGAATTTGGTGGCGAGGGATGACTGAAAAAGGGGCTATTGCAGGATTGGTGATTGGCCTTGTTGTCTCCATGTGGATGATTTTTTTACCAGGAACACTTCCAAGTTTCTTACAATTTAAAATTCCAGGTATTATAACAGTTCCAGTAGGTTTCCTGTCTGTCATTATTGTGTCATTGTTAGATCGGAAAGTCCCTGCAGATGTAAATGATTTTATGAAGCGCGTACACTCGAAAGAATCTGAAACGGTATAGGTCCTGATACAACTTTCACTATTTGGTAATAAATTGTAAAAAATAGGCAGTAGACCAACTCAAAGAAGATGGAGTTGGTCTACTGTCTTTTTATTTTGAGTCAATCAATTAATGCTTCTTTTAAAGTTATGTGTCCGCAATCGTCTATTGGGCTATGCAAAGTTGGATATTTTTCACGAGGCAAGCCCAACACGGATACTTTTGGGAGGAAAGGCAAAAAGAGTTATCATCACCTCATGTATTTTTTAGGAGCAGTCTATTTTATGAGCAGGCGATACTAGTTAATTGGAGTGGAAGGCGCGACACTCCTGTGGGAACAGTACGAGCAGAAAATCCATTTTTGCGGCTTCTGCCGCAAAAATTAGTTGGAGCTGTGCCTGCGGAAAGGGAGCGTCTGGAACGGCAATCAACGGCTTCCTATTTTGCGTAGAAGTCGTCCAAAATAGGGGACAACTTATTGAACTTTTTTGGACAAGGCATGGCGTTTATGTGATTTTTTTGACAGAACGATTGATTAAGCACGCCGATTTTTGCTTTTGGGCCACAGCCTTGTGTTTCCGTCATATTTTCATGTTATATTAGTTATTGCTATATAAGCTCTTATGGTAGAATAGGTAAGATGTTGAGTGATCGGAGGAATAGCTGTGTATAAATATTATGGATTGGCCGCTTTTGTGATTATTTTAGATCAATGGACAAAATGGCTAATTGTGAAAAATATGGAGTTTGGTGAACGCATTTCCGTATGGGATCCATGGTTTGGCATTTTATCGCATCGCAATAGAGGTGCAGCTTGGGGAATGCTAGAAGGGCAAATGTGGTTATTTTCCATTGTGACAATTGCTGTTATTGGCGCCATCATTTACTTTTATCATAAAGAAGCAAAGGGCAAGCCTCTTTTCCAAGTGGGTTTAATGCTGTTATTGGGCGGCGCCGTTGGTAACTTTATTGATCGTTTATTTAGAGGAGAAGTAGTAGATTTTGTCGACGTATTAATCCCTATTATGAATTACGATTTCCCAATTTTTAATATTGCGGATGCAGCATTAACAATTGCCGTTGTCGTATTAATGATTGGTTTAATCGCCGAAGATAAAAAAGAAAAGAAACAGGTGAAACAATGACGCAAGTATCATACACAATCGAAGAACAACAGCAAGGAGAGCGCATTGACAAAGCGATTTCAAGTATACAAACAGAATGGTCTCGTACACAAATTAGCAATTGGATTACAGAAGGAATTGTTAAAGTAAATGGTGAGACAGTAAAAGCGAAATATAAGGTAAAAGCAGGCGATGTAGTAGAAATCATCGTGCCAGAGGCAGAACCTTTAGATGTAATCGCTGAAAACCTAGCACTTGATATTGTTTATGAAGATGCGGATGTGCTCGTTGTCAACAAACCAAAGGGTATGGTTGTCCATCCTGCGCCTGGTCATATGACAGGTACACTTGTGAATGGTTTAATGTATCAGTGTAAAGATTTATCGGGCATTAATGGTGTAATGCGCCCAGGTATTGTACATCGTATTGATAAAGATACATCAGGTTTACTGATGGTAGCGAAAAACGATGTGGCGCATGAATCGTTAGTCGATCAACTTGTGAACAAAACGGTAACGCGTAAATATACAGCTCTTGTTCATGGACATATTGCACATGATAAAGGGACGATTGACGCACCGATTGGCCGCGATCAAAAGGATCGTCAAAAGCAAGCAGTTGTTGATAAAGGAAAACATGCGGTAACACACTTCCAAGTTATTGAACGTTTCGGTGATTACACACTTGTAGAATGCCGCCTTGAAACAGGACGTACACACCAAATTCGCGTGCATATGAATTATATTGGTTTCCCACTTGTCGGTGATCCAAAATATGGACCGAGAAAGACAATTGATTTTGGTGGACAAGTATTACATGCAGGAATTTTAGGATTTAATCATCCTACAACAGGTGAATATATGGAGTTTGAAGCACCACTTCCTGTCGATTATGTACAATTATTAGAGGAATTACGAAATAAGGATTGACGAATATTTAAAGAAGGTCTATACTAACGAAAGTGAATGAACGACTTTAATTTAATATTCACCTTTAATGGCAGTCCAGAGAGGCTGAGAAGGTACATGTGAACGTGTTGCAAAAATTTGTGCTGCAAATTTTTTCGACATGCTATTTAAACACGTACTCAACCCTCTCAGGCTATTCGCCTCGAGAGGTTTTTTTATGCCGTTGACAATGATGCTTAACGACTTAGGGAGCATCGCGTAACAATCCGAATGTGCTACAAAGCTTTCATCAGGAATTCTTTTTGATAAAAGTTGCGCATTATGGACAACACTGAAAATAGATTCTAGAGAGGAGGACAAAACATGTCAAAAAATGAGCTATTAGATGGGCCATCGATGACAAGAGCATTAACACGTATTGCACATGAAATAATTGAACGTAATAAAGGCATTGATGAATGTATATTAGTCGGTATAAAAACGCGCGGTGCCTTTCTAGCGAGACGCTTAGCGGAGCGTATCGAAAAAATAGAAGGTAAAGCGATTCGTACTGGTGAGCTAGACATTACACTTTACCGAGATGATTTATCGACAAAGCATGAAAATGAGCAAGCACATGTCGAGCAAGTAGATATCAATTATGTTGTTGCCAACCAAAAAATAATTTTAATTGATGATGTACTATATACTGGCCGCACAGTTCGAGCTGCATTAGATGCCATAATGGACTTAGGACGACCAGCCCAAATTCAACTGGCAGTATTGATTGATCGAGGCCACCGAGAGTTGCCAATTCGAGCGGACTATGTTGGAAAAAATGTGCCGACATCTGGCACAGAGCGGATCGTTGTTAATTTAACTGAAGTTGATGGTGAAGATTGCGTCATTATTTATAAAGAAGACTAACTATAAAGTGAGGAAACGTTATGTCAAAGGCAGTGTTAGATGTAAATGATAAACCGACTCCAGTCCAATTGGTGACATTAAGTTTTCAACACATGTTTGCCATGTTCGGGTCAACGATTTTAGTACCACAGCTAGTAGGACTTAGCCCAGCAATCGCCCTTCTAACAAGCGGGATTGCCACATTGTTCTTCTTATTAATTACGAAGTTTCAAGTACCAGCATATTTAGGCTCATCGTTTGCCTTTATCGCACCGATTTTACTTGCTGCAGGCGGTTTAGATGACAATGGCTTAAGTGTCAATCCAGGTAACGCTATGATAGGGGCGATGGCCGTCGGTGTTACCTACGGCATTGTGTCACTCATCATTTGGAAGAGCGGTTATAAATGGATTATGAAAATTCTTCCTCCAATTGTAGTTGGTCCAGTTATTATGGTGATCGGCCTTGGCTTATCAGGAACAGCGGTAGGCATGGCGATGAATGTTGATGGAGAGTATAACTTACTGCATTTCTCAGCAGCACTTGTCACATTATTTACGGCCATTATTTTTACAATCTTTTTTAAGGGGATTTTAAGTACAATGCCGATATTAATCGGCCTGATCGTAGGCTATGTATACTCAATCTGTATTGGTATCGTCAACTTCGAGCCGATTAAAGAAGCGAAGATGTTTGCAGTACCACATTTCATCATTCCAGGTATAGATTATGACTTTACGATTACATCTACGATTTTACTAGCGATGGTACCGATTGTCATTGTGACAATTTCAGAGCATATCGGTCACCAGCTTGTACTAGGAAAAGTAGTAAATCGAGATTATATTAAAGAACCAGGCTTACATCGCTCATTACTAGGTGATGGCTTTGGGACATTAGTGAGTGCGTTCATTGGAGGTCCACCAAAAACAACGTACGGCGAAAACATCGGTGTTCTTGCAATCACACGTGTTTACAGTGTGTACGTAATAGCGGGAGCGGCAGTGGTAGCGATTGTCCTGTCATTCTTCGGGAAAGCAATGGCAGTAATCGCAACAATTCCAACAGCTGTTCTTGGCGGGGTTTCCATTCTGCTGTTCGGTATTATCGCTTCAAGCGGTTTACGTATGCTAGTAGATAACCATGTTGATTTTGGGAACAGCCGCAATCTAGTGATTGCCTCTGTTATTCTAGTAATAGGTATCGGCGGTGCGAAATTTATCGTCACAGAATCTCTAAGTCTAGAAGGTATGGCGTTAGCAGCCATTATCGGAGTTGTGCTAAACGCGGTTTTACCAGGCAAAAAAGAAGCCGATATACCAGTACCTTACAATCAAAATAATAATTCATAGTAGTACCTTTTAATGAATTGTCCAGAGAGGCAAAAAAAGGGAAGTTGTGGACAAGCAATCAGTAAGCAATACAGCTTACTATAGTTTGTCACGCCTCCTTATGCCTCGCTGATGACATCAGCGGGGCTTTTACATTATTTAGACACTTAAATAATGAAGAACGTCATACATAGACGTTCATGACACACAATCTAATGGAGGTACATGATGAAGAACTTATTATCAATGGAACATTTAACAACTGAAGAAATTAACAGCATTTTACATCGTGCGCAGGCTTTTGAAAATGGCGAAACATCATCGTTATCTCGTGCTTACAACGTTGCAAACTTATTTTTTGAACCAAGTACCCGAACGAAAACGAGCTTTGAGATGGCAGAGCGGAAAGTCGGCTGTACTGTAATCCCGTTTGACGCAGGCTTTTCAAGTGTGACAAAGGGTGAAACGATGTACGACACAGTCAAAACATTAGAAATGATTGGCATGGATGCGGTCGTTATCCGAGCAAAAGAGGATGAGTATTATAACGAGCTACTAGAAGGCATTCATGTTGCAGTTATAAACGCAGGCGATGGCGCTGGTCAACATCCATCACAATCATTACTTGATCTGTATACGATAAAAAAAGAGTTTGGTTCTTTTGAAGGGTTAAATATCACAATCGCGGGAGATATATCGCATAGTCGTGTCGCGAAATCAAATGCTTCGGCGCTACAACGACTAGGAGCAAATGTGCACTTCCTGTGCCCCGAAGAATGGGCAGGAGATTTCAATGCACATCATTCTTGGGATGATTTAATTGAAATAAGCGATGTCATTATGTTACTTCGTGTACAACATGAACGTCATAAAGTAAATAAAAGCTTCTCAAAAGAAAGCTATCATGAAGAGTACGGATTGACAGTGGAACGTGAGAAGAAAATGAAGGAAAAAGCAATTATTATGCATCCTGCACCAGTTAACCGTGATGTAGAAATTGCATCAGAGCTAGTTGAATGCGAACGTTCTCGCATTTTTGAGCAAGTACGTAACGGTGTATATACACGCATGGCAATTATCGAAACAATTTTACAAGGGAGAGAATAACATGACAAAAGTACTTCAAAATGTGCAAATGTTAAATGAACAAGGTGAACTGCATACAGTGAATATCGCCATGGTCGATGGCAAAATTACTGCCATTGGACAAGAGGTCGATGTAGCTGGTGCGGAAATTATCGAAGGAAATGGTTTAGTTGTTGCTCCAGGCTTTGTAGATGTACACACACATTTGCGCGAGCCAGGTTTTGAACATAAAGAAACAATTGCCACAGGCTCTGCATCAGCAGCTAAAGGTGGTTTTACAACGATTTGTGCAATGCCGAATACAAAACCAGTGCCTGACACTGTAGAAAACATGCAACTAATTAACGGTCTTATAAAAGAAAGTGCAGTGATTCGTGTATTGCCATATGGCTCATTAACACAAGACATTTCTGGTGAAGTTCGTACGGATATCGCGGAATTAAAAGCACATGGTGCTGTCGCTTTCTCAGACGATGGAGTAGGAATCCAATTAGCTTCAACGATGTACGAACAAATGCAGGATGCAGCAAAGCATGACATGGTTGTTGTAGCACACTGTGAAGATAATTCATTAATTTATGATGGTGTCATGCATGAGGGCAAGCGCAACAAGGAGCTAGGGCTACCAGGCATTCCGTCCATTTGTGAATCTGTTCAAATCGCACGCGATGTTCTTCTTGCCGAAGCTGCAGGTGCACGCTACCATGTGTGTCACGTATCAACAAAAGAATCTGTACGCTCAGTGCGAGACGCAAAAGCAGCAGGCATTCGCGTCACTGCAGAAGTTTGTCCACACCACTTATTACTTGAAGAGATGAATATTCCATCAGATGATGCGAACTGGAAAATGAACCCACCATTACGCGGTGCGGACGATAAAGATTCTCTACATGCAGCACTTCTTGATGGCACAATCGACTGCATCGCAACAGATCATGCACCACATACAATAGAAGAAAAATGTTGCGGTATGGTGGGCGCACCATTTGGCATCGTCGGTTTTGAAACAGCCTTCCCATTGTTATATACACAATTTGTTGAAACAGGGAAATGGACTTTAAAGCAATTAATTGATTGGATGACTGTGAAAGCTGCCCAAATTTTTGACTTACCATACGGAACGTTAGAAGTGGGTGCATCAGCAGACATGGTTTTAATTGATGTAAAGAAAGAACAAACAATTGATGCAGAAGGTTTTGTATCAAAAGGTCGCAATACACCATTCAATGGTTGGGTTGCGAAAGGTTGGCCAGTAGTAACTATTTTTGAAGGTAATATCGTATACCAGGAGGCAGAGTAATGAAAAAACGTTTACTTATTTTAGAAGATGGCACAGTATTTACAGGCACAGCGTTCGGTAGCGAGCGAGCTTCACAAGGTGAGGTCGTATTCACAACAGGGATGACAGGTTATCAAGAAACGATTTCAGATCCTTCATTCTACGGACAAATCGTAACGTTAACATACCCACTTATCGGTAACTACGGTATTAACCGTGATGATTTCGAATCAATTACACCTGCAATTCGTGGATTTGTAGTTCGCGAACTAGCAAAAACACCGTCAAACTTCAGATGTGATTTAACAGTTGATGAATATTTAACATCAAAAGATATCCCAGGGATTGAAGGTATTGATACACGTAAATTAACACGCATTATTCGTAGCAAAGGATCTGTTAAAGCGATATTAACAGCGGCTGACGAAGAAGTGAATGTAGAAGAAACCGTTGCAAAACTACAAGCGACACCAGCCATTACACATCATGTGCGCGAAGTATCGCCAAAGGCTGCATACCCATCTCCAGGTCGTGGCAAACGAGTAGTATTAATTGACTACGGTATGAAGCATGGTATTCTTCGTGAATTAAATAAACGTGATTGCGATGTACTCGTTGTTCCTTACAACACACCAGCAGCAGAAATTTTAGCATGGCATCCAGATGGCATTATGCTGTCAAACGGTCCAGGGAATCCTGAAGACGTTGCAGAAGGTATCGAAACTGTACGCGATTTAATCGGAAAAGTGCCAATGTTCGGTATTTGCTTAGGGCACCAAATATTCTCATTAGCAAGTGGCGCAAAGGCATTTAAATTACCATTCGGTCACCGTGGTGGTAACCATCCAGTAAAAGATTTACGCACAGGTCGTACAGATTTAACATCTCAAAACCATGGCTATGCAATCGATATTGAGTCTTTAAAAGATACAGATTTAGAATTAACACATATCGCATTAAATGATGGTACTTGTGAAGGCGTACGTCATAAGAAATATCCGATTTTCACGGTACAATATCACCCAGAAGCATCACCAGGACCAGAAGATTCAAACCACTTATTTGATGAATTCATTGAAATGATGGAAGTAGAAGCAGGGAAGGGGAAACAACATGCCTAAACGTACAGATATAGAAACTATTTTAGTAATCGGGTCAGGCCCAATCGTCATCGGACAAGCAGCAGAATTTGACTATGCAGGCACACAAGCTTGTCTTTCATTAAAAGAAGAAGGCTACCGCGTTATTTTAATAAACTCAAACCCTGCAACAATTATGACAGATACTGAAATTGCAGATAAAGTATACATTGAACCAATCACACTAGAATTTGTATCACGCATTTTACGTAAAGAACGTCCAGATGCAATTCTACCAACACTAGGTGGTCAAACAGGTTTAAATATGGCAATCGAGTTAGACAACTCAGGAATTTTAAATGAGCTAAATATCGAAATTCTTGGTACAAAACTTGATGCTATCCATAAAGCAGAAGACCGTGACTTATTCCGTAACTTAATGTACGAACTTGGTGCACCAGTACCTGAGTCAGACATTATCCATAACTTAGATGAAGCGAAAAACTTTGTCGCAAAAATCGGTTATCCAGTAATCGTGCGCCCTGCATTCACACTTGGAGGTACAGGTGGCGGTATTTGTTATAACGATCAAGACTTAGAAGAAATCGTTACATCAGGTTTGAAATATTCGCCAGTGACACAATGTTTACTTGAAAAATCAATTGCGGGCTTTAAAGAGATTGAATATGAAGTAATGCGTGATGCAGCTGACAATGCAATTGTTGTTTGTAACATGGAAAATGTCGATCCAGTCGGTATTCATACAGGTGATTCAATCGTAGTAGCACCAACACAAACACTTTCTGACCGCGAAAACCAAATGTTACGTAATATCTCACTAAAAATTATTCGCGCACTAAAAATTGAAGGTGGCTGTAACGTACAGTTAGCCCTTGATCCATATAGCTTCGACTACTATGTAATCGAAGTAAACCCACGTGTATCTCGTTCATCTGCATTAGCTTCAAAAGCAACGGGTTACCCAATTGCGAAGCTAGCAGCAAAAATTGCAGTAGGCTTAACGTTAGATGAAATTAAAAATCCAGTTACTGGTTCAACTTACGCTTGCTTCGAGCCAGCATTAGACTACATCGTCGCGAAAATTCCACGCTGGCCATTCGATAAATTCGAATCAGCAAAACGTAACCTAGGCACACAAATGAAGGCTACTGGGGAAGTAATGGCGCTTGGTCGTACGTTCGAGGAAGCAATGCTAAAAGCTGTACGTTCACTTGAAACAGGTCAAGTTCATCTAGAGCTAAAACATGCTGAAGATAACTCTGATTCTTGGATTGAAAAACGCATCCGTAAAGCGGGCGATGAGCGTTTATTCTTCATCGGAGAAGCATTGCGCCGCGGAGTAACAATCGAGCAAATTCATGAATGGTCTGCAATCGACTTATTCTTCTTAAATAAATTCAAAAACATCGTAGATATGGAGCAAACACTTGCTGACAATAAAAACGATAAAAAAGTATTACGTACAGCAAAACGTTTAGGCTTTGCGGATAAAAAAGTCGCGGAACTATGGGACACAACGCAAGAAGCAATCTATGCATATCGTAAAGAAAATGGCATTGTCCCTGTCTATAAAATGGTGGATACATGTGCAGCAGAGTTCGAATCAGAAACACCATATTTCTATGGCACTTATGAGGAAGAAAATGAATCTATCAAGTCTGATAAACCATCTGTCATCGTATTAGGGTCAGGCCCAATCCGTATCGGTCAAGGGGTAGAGTTCGATTACGCTACAGTGCACTCAGTTTGGGCTATCCAAGAAGCAGGCTATGAAGCAATCATTATTAACTCAAATCCAGAAACAGTATCAACTGACTTCTCAATTTCAGATAAATTATACTTTGAGCCATTAACGATCGAGGACGTAATGCACATTATCGATTTAGAACAACCAATTGGCGTAGTTGTGCAATTCGGTGGTCAAACAGCTATTAACCTAGCTGATAAATTGGCTGCAAATGGTGTGAAAATTTTAGGTACATCGTTAGAAGACATCGATCGTGCTGAAAACCGCGATAAATTCGAACAAGCATTACATGCATTAGACATTCCACAGCCTCCAGGTGAAACGGCTGTATCAACAGAAGAAGCACTTGCGATTGGTGAACGCTTAGGCTTCCCAGTGCTAGTACGCCCTTCGTATGTACTAGGTGGACGTGCAATGGAAATTGTTTATAACGAAGAAGAATTACAACATTATATGGAAAACGCTGTTGAGGCTTCACCTGATCACCCAGTTTTAGTAGACCGATACTTAACAGGTCAAGAAATTGAAGTAGATGCGATTTGTGACGGTGAAAATGTATTAATCCCAGGTATTATGGAACATATCGAACGTGCAGGGGTACACTCTGGTGACTCGATTTCTGTATACCCACCACAAAAATTAACACAAACGCAAAAAGATACGTTAGTCGACTATACTACGCGTCTAGCAAAAGGTCTTGGTATCATCGGCTTAATGAACATCCAGTATGTAATTTCACATGGTGAAGTATATGTGATTGAGGTAAACCCTCGCTCATCTCGTACAGTACCGTTCTTAAGTAAAATTACGAACATTCCAATGGCAAACATTGCAACAAAAGCCATTCTTGGTAAATCAATCGTAGAACAAGGCTATCCAACAGGCTTAGCAGCAGAGCAAAAAGGTGTGTTTGTGAAAGTACCAGTATTCTCATTCGCAAAATTACGCCGCGTGGACATTACATTAGGGCCTGAAATGAAATCAACAGGGGAAGTAATGGGGAAAGATGCCACTTTAGAAAAAGCCCTTTACAAAGGCTTAGTTGCAGCTGGCATGGAAATTCGCACAGAAGGCACAGTATTATTCACTGTATCTGATAAGGATAAAGAAGAAGCAATTGCACTTGCCAAACGCTTCTCAACAGTTGGCTACCGCATCGTTGCGACAGAAGGTACAGCACAAGCATTTGAAGCAGCAGGCGTACGTACAGATGTTGTAGGTAAAATCGGTGCAAAAGGCCAAACGCTATTAGACTTAATTCAAAACGGTGAAGCACAGTTAGTAGTCAACACATTAACAAAAGGCAAACAACCAGCTCGTGATGGATTCCGAATTCGTCGTGAATCTGTAGAAAATGGCGTACCTTGCTTAACTTCATTAGATACAGCAGAAGCAATGCTGCGTGTAATTGAATCAATGACATTTACAGCAGAACAAATGCCAAAAGCGGAGGTAGTACATTAATATGATTCGTCAAGAGAAAATGACGGTCGTCTCTCAAAAGCAAATTGCGACAAACATTTTCGAATTGACACTTCGTGGTGAACTGGTTCAGGATATGACTCCTGGCCAGTTTGTCCATGTAAAGGTGTCAGATTCATTGGAGCCGCTTTTACGTCGACCAATCAGTATAGCAAACATAGATAAAGACAACAGTGAATTTACAATGATTTACCGTGCGGAAGGTCGAGGAACGCAAGTATTAGCAACAAATCGTGAAGGGCAGTTAGTCAATGTCCTTGGCCCAATTGGTAATGGCTTCCCAGTCGACGCTGTAAAGGCAGGTGGGACTGCATTGTTAGTTGGTGGCGGCATCGGTGTACCACCTTTACATGAACTTTCCAAACAGCTTCATGCTCGTGGTGTGAAAACAATCCATGTATTAGGCTTCCAATCAGAAGATGTTTGCTTCTATGAGGAGCAGTTTAATGCACTTGGTGAAACGCATTACGTAACAGTAGATGGATCGAAAGGAACGAAGGGCTTTGTAACAAACGTGTTAGAAACGCGTGCACCCGAGTTTGATGTGTTCTATTCTTGTGGTCCTCTACCAATGCTAAAAGCGTTAGAAGGCTTCTACCCAGAAAAAGAAGGGTACTTATCTTTTGAAGAGCGCATGGGTTGTGGCATTGGGGCTTGCTTCGCATGTGTATGCAAGACAACAGATCAAATTGAAAAAGACTATGTCAAAGTGTGCTCTGACGGTCCAGTATTCCCGAAAGGTACGGTGGCATTATGAGTCGTTTAAATATCCAAATACCTGGCTTAAATTTAAAAAATCCAATTATGCCAGCTTCAGGCTGCTTCGGCTTTGGTCGTGAATATGCACAGCTATACGATTTATCGAAGCTTGGCGCTATTATGATTAAAGCAACAACAGTGGAAACAAGACCTGGCAATCCAACACCACGTGTAGCGGAAACAGCAGCAGGGATGCTAAATGCCATTGGCTTACAAAATCCTGGTATTGAAAAAGTAATGAATGAAGAATTAAAGTTTTTAGAAGGCTATGATGTGCCAATCATCGCCAATGTAGCTGGAACTGAAACAGCAGATTATGTGGAAGTTGCACGTCGCATCTCTGCAGCACCGAATGTAAAAGCGCTAGAACTGAATATTTCTTGCCCGAATGTAAAATGTGGGGGTATACAATTCGGTACAGACCCAGCAACAGCACGAGAGCTCGTTGCGGCAGTAAAAGCTGTTTCAGAAGTACCTGTTTACGTAAAATTATCACCAAACGTAACGAATATCGTAGAAATCGCTCAAGCAGTGGAAGCAGGCGGAGCGGATGGTATTACGATGATTAACACTTTAATCGGCATGCGTTTACATGAGCGTACAGGTAAACCAGTTATTGCAAATGGTACAGGAGGCTTATCTGGCCCAGCAGTAAAACCAGTTGCCATTCGTATGGTATATGAGGTATATAAAGCCGTTAATATTCCGATTATTGGAATGGGCGGAGTGAGCGAAGCGCAAGATGTTATTGACTTTATGTCAGCAGGTGCATCAGCAGTCGCAGTTGGGACAGCCAATTTTGTAGACCATTTCGTTTGCCCGAACATCATTGAGGAGTTACCAGCAAAGCTTGACGCATTAGGCGTAGAGCATATTACGGACATAATCGGAAGGAGCCATCGTTAATGAATACAAAACCAATACTAGCACTTGATTTCCCAGGTGAGGCGGAAGTTTTCAAGTTTTTAGCACATTTTCAAGAGCCTCTTTTCGTAAAAATTGGTATGGAGCTTTATATGCAGGAAGGTCCTGATATTGTACGTAAAGTGAAGGATTTAGGTCACGATATTTTCCTAGATTTAAAGCTACATGATATTCCAAATACTGTTGGCTCAGCGATGAAAGGTTTAGCAAAATTAGGGGTAGATTTAGTCAATGTACATGCAGCAGGCGGTCGCCCAATGATGGAAGCAGCACTCGAAGGCCTAGAAGCGGGTACACCAGCGGGTCGAGCGTGTGCAGCGTTAATTGCTGTGACTCAATTAACATCTACTACTGAAGCGCAAATGCAAACAGAGCAAAAAATTGCATTAACATTACAAGAATCTGTATTACATTATGCTAGCTTAACAAAACAAGCAGGCTTAAATGGTGTTGTCTGCTCGGTTCATGAAGCACAGGCAATCGCCGAAGTGTGCGGTGAGGACTTCTTACGTGTCACACCAGGTATTCGTTTAGCTGGTGGTGACGCACACGATCAAAAACGTATCGCTACGCCAGACGGCGCAAAACGTGATGGATCTTCGTTAATCGTAGTTGGGCGTGCCGTTACAGGCGCCCAAGATCCAGTGGCAGCATATAAAATCGTAAGTGAATTATGGGAGGCAACAAAATGACATTACAAAACGAAATCGCACACGCTATGCTAAAGGTAGGCGCAGTTGAATTAAATCCAACAGATCTTTTCACATGGGCATCAGGCATTCAATCACCGATATACTGTGATACTCGCTTAACTATTTCAGATCCAGTGATCCGTAAGCAATTGGCAAACGGCTTAGCAAAAATCATTAAAGAAAATTTCGAGGCTACAGAAATCGTAGCGGGTACTGCTACAGCAGGTATCCCACATGCTGCGTGGGTAAGTGACATTTTAGACTTACCTATGGTGTACGTCCGTTCAAAGGCAAAAGAGCATGGCCGTGGCAATCAAATTGAAGGAAAATACGCAGCGGGTCAAAAAGTCGTTGTAGTAGAAGATATTGTGTCAACAGGTGGTTCCTCTATTACAGCAGTAGAAGCTTTACGTGCAGCAGGTTGTGAGGTACTAGGTGTCGTATGTGTCTACACATATAATTTACCACGTGCTGAGCAAGCATTTGAAGAAGCTGGCATCCAATATGTATCTTTAACAAACTTTGATTATTTAATTGAAGCAGCGAACGAATCAGGTGCTATTAAAGAGGAAGATATTCCATTTTTAAAAGATTGGCATGCAAAACTGAAAGCTGGCGAACTATAAGGTTAAATAGAATAATAAGAAGAACTTTAAAAAAACGATCACGGTTAGATTAGCCGATGATCGTTTTTTTTATGAAGATGTACGTTTTGAAAAATTAATAAAAAAATAGTTTTTTACTGTAGCAAAAAGTGCTTTTTGTTGTTAATACTTTAAACCGAAAAACTATATAAAGATAATAATTGAATATTGTAAATAAACAGAATTATAGATTTGTTCCTAAAATATTCAAGTTTACCAAATAAAAGAATGCTTTAAGTAGGGAGAGCATGAAATAGGGTATTGATTATTATTATATCTAAATAATAAATAAATGATGGATAATAGAAAAAATAAGAAGGCTAGCAAATATATGTTTGTAAAGAATAGAAAAAATATATAATTTTTTGTAATAGTTGTATGGTTTATTATGTATATAACATTATGAGTGTTGTAAAAAAACTCTTGATTAAATGCATTATTTCTATATAAAATAGCAATATGAATAATTTTCAGATAATTCCATAAGTATATAGTTAGATGCTTTTTTGTTTCTTCTGTAAAAAATTTATTAATATGTTTTTTAATTGAATAAGATGAAAACTATTAAAAATTTGAGTAGAAATAATATTGAAATAAGTTTAATCAATTTTTGAATCTTTTTTCTGAATATTGAATCAGAAAAGTTTGTCATCGTAAGTTATTACTACATATTTCTATTTAGAAAAAATACAAAAAGGTGTGATGAGTGAAATGAATTTAATACTTGAAGTGAAAAACCTTAAAACTGGTTTTGATATAGACGGAGAAATATATCACGCGGTTGATAACGTTTCGTTTACCGTTAAGCCAGGCCAAATTGTAGGTATTGTAGGGGAATCTGGTTGTGGGAAAAGTGTGATGTCACTATCAATCATGCAATTACTTCCTCAAGGGATTGGCAAAGTTACTGGAGGAGAAATAAAGTTTCAAGGCAAAAATATTGAAGGCTACAAAAGTGATGAGATGAATAAAATACGAGGCAAAGATATTAGTATGATCTTCCAAGAGCCTATGACATCTTTAAACCCTGTATTTACAATTGGCAATCAGATTGAGGAGATTTTATTAAACCATCTACCAATCTCGAAAACAGAAGCAAGAAAGCAATCAATTGAATTATTAAAAAGTGTAGGCATACCAAGACCAGATAAAATTGTGGATGAATATCCACATCAACTATCAGGTGGGATGCGACAAAGGGTCATGATTGCAATTGCCATCGCTTGTCATCCAAAGCTTTTAATTGCTGATGAACCTACTACTGCATTAGATGTAACTGTACAGGCCCAAATACTTGAACTGCTAAGAAAAATTCAAGCGGAAAATGATATGTCTATTATTTTAATTACGCATGATTTAGGTGTAGTGGCAGAAATGTGTGATGAAGTCATCATTATGTATGCTGGAAAAATTGTAGAGCGTACGAATGTGGACAATCTTTTTTATAATCCGAAGCATCCTTATACAAAGCTATTAATGGCATCCATTCCACGTATTGATATTGAGGTTAGTGAGCTAACAACAATTCAAGGTATTGTGCCATCTTTAAAAAATATGCCGACAGTCGGCTGTCGATTTGCCGATAGATGCCCGTCAGTGAAACCAGAATGTAGTACGGTAACGCCTCAGCTTGTCAATATTGGCGAGGGTCATGAGGTTTCGTGCTTACTATATGAAGGTTCTATCCTAGAGAAGGTGTGAGGTAACAACATGACTGATACGACAATCAAACAACATAAAGAAACTTTGCTTGAAGTGAACAACTTAAAAACCTATTACCCGATTAAAGGTGGATTTCTCAAAAAAACAGTCGGACACGTGAAAGCTGTAGATAATATATCATTTTCTATTAAAAATGGTGAAACATTAGGGTTAGTTGGTGAGTCTGGTTGCGGAAAATCAACAACTGGCCGAACGATTATTAGATTGTTAGATTCTACAGAAGGACAAATCGTGTTTAATGGTCAGGATATTACGACATTACAAGGCAAATCATTAAGAGAAATAAGAAAAGATATCCAAATGGTTTTCCAAGATCCTTATGCTTCATTAAATCCAATGCAAATGGTTGGCAGTATCGTAGCTGAGCCTATTATGAATTTCCACAACAAATCGTTGGATTCTTTAAAAGAAGAAGTCATTGAATTATTGAGAAAAGTAGGGTTGCCGAAGGACGCGTATTATAAATATGCACATGAATTTTCTGGTGGTCAACGTCAACGAATTGGTATTGCAAGAGCATTAGCACTTAAGCCAAAGTTAATAATTGCAGATGAACCAGTTTCTGCCTTAGACGTTTCCGTACAATCTCAAGTATTGAATCTACTAAAAGAGTTGCAGGATGAGTTTGATTTAACGTTTTTATTTATTGCCCACGACTTAAGCGTTGTTAAACATATGAGTGACCGCATAGGCGTGATGTATTTAGGCAATATTGTTGAAATTGCGAACAAGGAAAGCATTTATGATGAACCGTTGCATCCATATACTCAAGCGCTCATTTCAGCAATACCCGTGCCAGATCCTCGGAAAAAAAGCAATCGCATTGTTTTACAGGGCGATGTACCGAGCCCAGCTAATCCTCCGCAAGGATGCCCATTCCATCCAAGATGCCCAAAGGCCATGATGGAATGTTCCTTAACAAAACCAGTATTAAAGGAGGTGAAGCCAGATCACAAAGTTGCTTGCCATTTATATTAAGCTGGCAAGAAAAAAAAGGATAAAATGCTTTTCAAAATAAAAAATTATCGGGGGGAAAAAAATGAAAAAGACTAAAACATTATGGTCACTTTTACTTATGCTCGTCATGGCATTGTTCCTAGCAGCATGTAATAATGATTCATCGAAAACGGACGACAAAGATACAGGAAAGGATACGGAAACTCCAGTTACAACAACGACTGATGCTAAAGAAGGTGGCGTTGTAACATTCGGTACAGACCAAGCGCCAGAGGGCGTATTTGACCCTGCATTCGCGGGAAGTATTGTGGATGCATATATTCAAAACTTCATGATGGATGGCGTTTATGATGTAAATGATGAGTTAGAATATATACCAAACCTTGCAAAGTGGGATATTAGTGAAGATAAATTAACGTATACATTCAACTTTGAAAAGGGCGTAAAATGGCACAATGGTGATGAATTAACAGGGGAAGACTGGGTATTTGCATTAGAAACGTTAGCAGACCCTGATTATGATGGTCCTCGTTTTAATTATGTTGAAGGTGTAAAAGGGGCAGAAGATAAAAAAGCAGGAAAAGCTGATACAATTTCAGGAATTGAAGTTGTTGATCCTTATACAATTAAAGTGACATTTAAAGAAGTGAAAATTAATAATCTAGAGAGCATTTGGCAATATCCAATGCCAAAGAAACATTATGAAGGCATTGCAGTTAAAGATTTAAGTGAATCAAAACAAGTGCGTGAAACACCTGTAGGAAACGGGCCGTTTAAAGTGAAAAAAGTTGTGGACGGCGAGTATTCTGAATTAGAGCGTTTTGATGATTACTGGAAAGGGAAACCAGCGCTTGATGGTATTATTGTAAAAGTTATTGACCCATCATTAGCTGCGGGTGCGTTCCAAAACGGAGAAATCGACATCATGGATATTAGACCACAATCTGTGAAAGAGCTTTCAGCATTAAGCAATGTACGTATCGAAGAAACGACTGGTGTAAGCTATTCTTATATCGGGCTTCGTTTTGGTCATCGTGATCAAGCTACTCTTAAAAATGTAGCAGATTTTGATAAATTCAATTCAAAAGAATTACGTCAGGCACTATTATATGCTCTTAACCGTCCAGCAATGATCGATGCTTTCTTAGAAGGAAAAGCTGAAGTTGCGAATACAGTTATTCCAGTTACTTTCTGGACTGCTGCAGATGCTTCAGATTTAAATGCATATGACTTTAACGTAGATAAAGCAAAAGAACTATTAAAAACAGCAGGCTATGTGGATAAAGATGGCGATGGATTTGTTGAAGATCCACAAGGCCAACCATTTAAAATTTCATTTGGACACTATGCAGGACCAGCAGCATTTGAAGGTCGTTCACAAGCAATCATCCAATCTTGGAATGATATTGGTGTAAAAACGGAATTAGCAACAGGTAGCTTAGTAGAGTTTAACTTGTACAATGAAATGAAAGATAATGATGATGCTGCATTAGAGGCATTCTTCGGTTCTTGGAGCATGGGTTCTGATCCAGATCCATCTGGTTTATGGGCAAATGATGCAGAATGGAACTACGGTCGTTATGTAGATGAGCAAAACGACAAATTATTAAAAGAAGCGTTAAGCGAAGCGGCATTTGATAAAGACTACCGTAAAAAAGTTTATGTTGATTGGCAAAAGTACTTCAACGAAGAATTACCAGCACTTCCATTATGGGAAAACCTAGATTTATATGGTATTAACAACCGACTACAAGGTGTTCATATTAACGCTGTTGGTTTCCAAACAGACGTTTATAAATGGCATATTGTCGAGTAAATTTAATGCCTAAAAAAGGCTGAGAAACCTACTACTATTGGGCTCTTTTAAGGAGCCTGATAGTAGTAAATTTTAATTGATAAGGGGACGTCACATGCTTCAATACACACTTCGAAGATTACTCGGCATGATTCCATTGTTACTCCTTATTTCGTTAGTTGTGTTCTTCTTAGCAAAAATGATGCCAGGAGATCCATTTGCGGGAGAAATTGATCCTTCAAATACAAACCCACAATACATCGAGGAAATGAGAGAGAAGTTAGGCTATAATGATCCAATTATCGTGCAATATGGAAGATGGATGTCTAATTTTGTACAAGGGGATTTTGGCAAATCAACAGTTTATAAAAAACCTGCAGTAGATGTTATTGCACAACGAATTCCGAATACATTATTTTTAGCAGTAACCTCTTTAATTTTTACGTATATATTTGCTTTTTTCATGGGCATGTATGCAGGGAGAAAACCTTATACACTTGGTGATAATTTAATAGCTTCATACAATTATTTGGCTTTAGCGATTCCATCGTTTGTCGCTGGTATTGTAGCCATTTATGTGTTCTCTTTCCAACTAGGGTGGTTCCCATTCAACGGCTCAGTTGGCGTAGGACTTCAAGAAGGAACGTTTGCTTACTATTTAAGTAGGGTCCATCACGTATTATTACCAGCACTTGTTTTAGGATTAATGGGAACGGCATCCTATACGCAATTTTTACGAAACGATATTATCGAAAACAGTAGAAAAGATTTCGTACGTACAGCGAGAGCAAAAGGAACAAAGGAATCAAAAATTTACAACAAGCATATTTTAAGAAATTCGATTATTCCGATTATTACTTTTCTTGGTTTTGACATCGCGACATTAATAAGCGGTGCAGTAATAACAGAAACCATCTTTACTTATCCCGGAATAGGCGCACTATTTTTAGATTCCGTTGGTAGAAGAGATTATGCGGTCATGATGTCGATAACTATGTTACTTTCGTTCTTAACACTTTTTGGGAATTTAGTAGCCGATTTATTGTATGGTATAGTAGATCCGCGAATTAGACTAGATTAGGGAGGGGAAAAATGTGGAGATTATAACAAAACAAGAAGCGTCTGCATCAAAAACACCGAATAAAAGCCCCTCTCCATGGGTGATAGCGAGAAGAAAGTTCGTTAAAAATAAATTAGCTATGATAAGCCTTATTTTTTTACTAATCGTTATTATTCTATCGTTTTTAGCACCATATATTACGACAAAAGATATCGTGCGTGTAGACTTTATGAAAATTAGCCAACCACCTTCCAGTGAGAATTGGCTTGGAACCGATACAAATGGCCGTGATGTATTTACACGAATGCTCTATGCAGGTAAATCTTCTTTAACGGTTGGTATAGGTTGTATGTTTTTCATTGTTTTAATTGGGACAACTATAGGGTCTATTTCAGGTTATTTTGGGGGCAAAATCGATCAAATTTTAATGCGTTTCACTGACTTTGTATTAATGTTCCCATTACTAGTTTTTGTGATCGTGCTAAATACGATTTTAGTTGGTAAAGTATCAGGCTTATGGACGTTAATCATTGTCATTTCCGTATTAAGCTGGGGTAGTGTTGCCCGTGTTGTACGAAGTCGAATTCTTGCAGAAAAAGAAAATGAGTACATTTTAGCTGCACAGTCAATCGGCTGTAAATCATCGAAAATCATTATGAAACATTTATTACCGAACGTCGCTTCTACAATCATTGTACAAGCTACATTATTAATGGCGGTAACAATTGTTATTGAGTCGGCATTAAGCTTCTTAAACTTCGGTGTGCCAGCAGATACACCAAGTTGGGGAAATATGCTAGCCGAGGCTAGAAACTCAGACGTGCTAAGAGATAAAATTTGGATCTGGATTCCACCAGCAACAGCCATTACATTAGTCATTTTATCGATCAATTTTATCGGAGAAGGACTAAAAGATGCAATGAATCCAAAATCAAGAAGATAATGTTGGTAAATAAATGGCACCTATCAAAGTCAATTTAACTTTGATAGGTGCCATTTGCTGTTGGTATGGAGAAGGGGGATTCTGCGGAGCGAGAGATGATCCCGCAAAGCGAAGGTTGATTTTAGGGGATGAGTGCGATCCCGCGAAGCGAGGGAGTAATTCCGCGGGGTGAGGTGCTGATTCCGCGAAGCGAGGGAGTAATTCCGCGGAACGAGGGAATGATTCCGCGAAGCGAGGAGCTGATTCCGCGAAGAGGTGTGATTCCGCGGGTTGAGGGTGTGATTCCGCGGAGCGAGGGGCTGATTCCGCGGGTTGAGGGTGTGATTCCGCGGAGCGAGGGGCTGATTCCGCGGGTTGAGGGTGTAATTCCGCGGAGCGAGGGGCTAATTCCGCGAAACGAGGGGTTGATTCCGCGAAGCGAGGGAGTAATTCCGCGGGTTGAGAGTGTAATTCCGCGGAACGAGGTGCTGATTCCGCGAAGCGAGAGAGTGATTCCGCGAAGAGAGGATTGATTCCATGGGGTGAGTGCTGATACCGCGGAGCGAGGATGTGATTCCGCGAAGCGAGGAAGTAATTCCGCGAAGTGAGGGGCTGATTCCGCGAAGCGAGAGAGTAATTCCGCGGAACGAGGGAGTGATTCCGCGAAGCGAGGTGTGATTCCGCAGAGCAAGGGTGTGATTGCGCGAGTTGAGGGAGTAATTCCGCAGAGCGAGGGGCTGATCCCGCGAAGCGAGTGCTGATACCGCGGAGCGAGGTGTGATTCCGCGGGTTGAGGGAGTAATTCCGCGGGGTGAGGAGCTGATCCCCCGCAGCGATGCAGTAATCCTTGGGAAAAAAGAAATAAAACCGTTTTACCAAGCAACATGTAGAAAGAAATATCAAAATTGTACATGGAAGCAGAATTTGAAGCGTAGAAACTAACTATTTTTATGTAAAAGGTTGCTAATAAAAAAACTAATTATTGTGTGGAAAATAAAAAAATAAATATAAATTAATGGTAGAAACAAAATTTTTTTAAAGTAATAAGAAGTTATGAAAGCAAAGCATTTAGCAGCGCAAAAATACTTAAATAAAAACATATAAATAAAATTTATTTACGAGCAAATTTTATTATTAATTATTGAAAAAAGTTGAATGTGAAGTTAATAACCTCTTTTTTATTTTATTTTAAAATAATTATTGGGCATTAACTCACTTATTTTATTTATATAACAAATTATAAAAATTAGTAGATGAAATAGTAAGTTCATCTAGATAAAAAGTAGGTAGAAACATTATATTTTATGATAATAATTTGAAAAAAACGCTTGATTTTGCATATAAGTACTAGATAAAATAGCGTTATAATAAATTATCAGATAATTCTATCTATAATGTGAGTGTCAATAGGGAGGTGTTCATTCAACGGAATTATAATTTTAAAATAAAGATAAATACATTTAGCAGAAAACTGAATGTTGGAGGGAGATTGTTTGTGTACAAATAACTTATTAACAATTAACAATTTAACAACGAGTTTTCGTATTAAAGACACATACCACGCAGCAGTAGAAGATGTCTCGCTCTCACTAAGAAAAAATGAGATTTTAGCGATAGTAGGAGAGTCGGGCTGTGGGAAGAGTACGTTAGCCACAACTATTGTTGGCTTACATAATGATGGGAATACAAAAGTGACTGGGGAAATACTTTACAATCAACAAAATTTAACAAAGTTAAGTGAAGTACAATTCAACCAATTAAGAGGCAATGATATTGGCTTTATATTTCAAGATCCTCTTTCAGCTTTAAACCCATTAATGCGCATTCATGAACAAATTGCGGAAGGTCTTATTTATCACACAACACTAACTAAAAAGCAACGTGAAGCACGTGTTTTAGAATTGCTTGAGCAAGTAGGGATTGCTCATCCTAAACGGGTTGCTAGACAATTCCCGCATCAATTATCAGGTGGTATGCGCCAGCGTGTCATGATTGCGATAGCGCTATCCAGTAAACCAGCCATTATTATTGCTGATGAACCGACTACAGCTTTAGATGTAACGATTCAAGCACAGATTCTAGACCTTTTAAAAACGCTGCAAGATGAGACACAAGCGGGCATTATTTTAATTACACATGACTTGGGCGTTGTTGCAGAAATTGCAGACCGTGTAGCTGTTATGTATGCAGGACAAGTTATTGAAGAGGCGCCCGTCCAAGTATTGTTTAATGATGCCAAACATCCATATACCCGTTCCTTATTAAATTCCATTCCGCAAACACATAAGGAAAACGAGCGACTGGAGGTAATACACGGCATGGTGCCTTCGCTCATGCATTTGCCACGTGAAGGCTGTCGTTTTTCAGCCCGCATACCGTGGATTGATGAATCAGCACATGAAAGTGCCCCCCAATTACATGAAATTGCACCTGGGCATTTTGTTCGCTGCACTTGCTGGAAACACTTTCGTTTTAAAGGGGAACTAGGGGGTGGAACAGTATGACATTTATGCTCATTAAAGATTTAAACGTCCATTATTCAATACGAGGTGGCTTTTTTAATACCGTCATTGATAAAGTGTATGCGGTTGACGGTGTGACGATGGCGTTTGAAAAAGGAAAAACATATGGTTTAGTCGGTGAATCGGGTTCTGGTAAATCAACTACAGGTAAAGCAATCATTGGTCTCGAAAAGGTAACGTCTGGCCAAATCATTTATGAAGGGCACGATGTTACCAATAAAAGACGTAAACGCAATTCGGCATATAACAGAGATATTCAAATGATTTTCCAAGACGCTCACTCAAGTATGAATCCAAGAAAGCGTGTACTAGATATTCTGGCAGAGCCGATGCGTAATTTTTTGAAGCTTAGTGATCAGGAGGAACGCAAGCGCATTAAAGCGTTACTTGCCATTGTCGGTATGTCAGAGGACGTTCTGTTAAAGTATCCCCATGAATTTTCTGGAGGGCAAAAGCAACGCCTTGGAATCGCACGGGCAGTTGCTTGTAATCCGAAATTGATTATTGCTGATGAGCCTGTATCCTCACTTGATTTATCAGTTCAGGCACAAGTGCTAAATTTTATGAAAGATATTCAGCAAGAATATGGGCTAAGTTACTTGTTTATTTCTCATGACCTTGGGGTTGTAAAACATATGTGTGATTACATTGCAATCATGTACAAAGGGCGCTTTGTTGAAACGGGTACCCGTCAGGATATTTACATAAATCCACAGCATATTTATACAAATCGCCTATTGTCAGCTATTCCACATATTGAGCCTGAAACGAGGATGGCACGCAAAGAAGTTCGGCAAAAAGTCGAAGAGAAATATCGCACAGATCATCATCATTATTATGATGAAAATGGTAAAGTATACCCTTTAAAATCCATTTCAGAAACTCATAAAGTAGCGATGTCTGACATTGAGCAGGAGGGATTTTAAAATGTGGAAAACTGTTGTGAGACGCACTATTGTAATGATTCCCCAAATGTTTATATTAAGTTTAATTATATTTATATTGGCAAAACAAATGCCTGGCGATCCTTTTACAGGATTAATTACACCAGAGACAGATCCTTCGAGGATTGAGGAACTACGCATACAAGCGGGCTTCTATGATCCTTGGTATGTTCAATATTATCGCTGGATTACGAATGCCTTTCAAGGTGATTTTGGACAAAGCTATACATATAAAATTGCGGTGTCCACTCTTATTGGTGAGCGTGCACTTAATACATTTTGGCTTTCATTACTTAGTGTCATACTAGTCTACTTGCTCGCCATACCATTGGGAATGCTTGCAGGACGTAAGCAAGATACATTTTTAGATAAATCGATTATCCTATACAGTTTTATTAGCTTCGCAATTCCCACTTTTGTATTATCTCTCGTTTTCTTGTTCGTTTTTGGTTATCGCTTCATGTGGTTCCCAACGAGTGGAACCGTTGATGTTGGACTTGAATCAGGAACGATGGCCTATTTTTGGAATAAAATATATCACTTGCTATTGCCTGCTATGACGGCAGCTATTTTAGGTACTACAGGGATTATCCAATATTTACGCTCGGAAATTATTGATGCTAAAACACAAGATTATGTAAAAACAGCTCGAAGTAAAGGCATTCCAATCCGTAGAATATATGCGCGACATATTTTCCGCAATTCAGTTCTTCCTATTGCAGCGTTTTTAGGGTTTACAATAACAGGTTTATTAGGTGGCTCGATTTTCATAGAAACTATTTATGGCTACCCAGGTATGGGGGAATTATTTATTAGTTCAATAACGAGTCGCGACTATAGTGTCATTACTGCTCTTATCATGCTGTATGGTTTCTTAGCATTATTAGGTAGTCTGCTGTCGGACATTATTATGAGCATTGTGGATCCTCGTATCCGTATAGACTAACGACTAACATAATGTGTAAGAAGAGGTGAATACGAATGACGCAACAAACTTACGAGACGAATATGATGGAAAACTCTCCGCCGACAGGTATACAAGTCGTTTTACGAGAGTTTAAAAAAGATAAAGTAGCGATGTTTTCCTTTTTTGGTGTCACGATTATTATGTTAACGATTTTTATTGCAGCATGGATGCTCAATCAAGAAGAAGTATTGAAAATTAATTTGCTAGAACGCTATACCGAACCAGGTGTTAATGGTTACATTCTTGGAGCAGATGAAGCAGGACGTGATGTGCTAGGTCAGTTAATTATTGGGGCGAAAAATTCGCTTTTAATTGCTATATGGGTAACGGTGATAGCCAATATTATAGGCATAGCTATGGGAATTATTATGGGCTATTACAGCGGTATTGTGGATAATGTGATGATGCGAATAATTGATTTTATTATTACATTACCGACACTTATGATTTTTATTGTCCTTGTTTCTATCATTCCAGAATATGGCGTTCTTGAGCTCGTTATTATTATCAGTGCATTTCAATGGATAGGAATTGCACGGTTAATTCGAAGTAAAGCTTTATCAGAAGGGCGACGGGATTATGTAAGTGCATCTAAAACAATGGGGACGAGTGATATAGCCATTATGTTTAAGGGGCTATTACCAAATTTAAGTTCGATCTTAATAGTAGAGTTTACATTAAGTCTTGCGGGTAATATTGGGATTGAAACAGGGCTATCATTTTTAGGATTTGGGCTACCACCTTCGACGCCAAGTTTAGGAACTTTAGTAAGCTATGCAAGAAATCCGCTCGTCTTAGCAGACAAATGGTGGGTTTGGCTACCAGCATCTTTATTAATTTTAGTTTTAATGCTCGGTATTAATTATATAGGACAAGCATTCCGTCGTGCCGCTGATGCAAAACAAAGATTGGGATAACAGAGGAGGCAATAACAATGAGGAAAAAGTGGTTGATGAATGTTATTACGTTGGCAATCATATTGCTATTAGCTACCGCCTGCAATCGCAATGATAAAGAGCAGTCAAATGAAGTTGAGGGCAGCAACGATAAGCCAGCACAAACAGAAGATAACAAAGTAGATACAAATACTCTTCCATTTGAAGTCACACACGATGGGGATACTATTCAAGGAGGCACATTACAAGTAGGACTTGTAGCAGATTCGCCATTCAAAGGTGTTTTCTCCTGGGAGCTTTATGCAGATGTTTATGATGCAGAAATTATGGGCTACGCAACAAATAGTTTATTTGTCGTAGATGAAGACTTTTTAATAACTGATAAAGGCATCGCCAAGTTGGATGTTGATGCGAACAATAATAAAGTAATGATTACGATTCAAGGGGATGTGAAGTGGTCGGACGGCATGCCTCTAACTGCGGATGATTTAATCTATCCGTATGAAATAATCGGTCACCCCGATTATGAAGGTGTGCGCTATGATGATGACTTTAAAAATATTGTAGGGGCAGAAGAATACCATGAAGGTAAAGCTACTACAATTTCTGGTATTAACAAGATTGATGACAAAACGATAGAAATTTCGTTAAAGAAAGTATCACCTGCTATTTATTCAGGTGGTGATGGTTTATGGGGCTATGCAGCACCGAAGCATCAACTTGCAGCGATTGCTGTAAAAGATTTAATTTCCTCTGATGTCGTGCGTAAAAATCCAATTACTCTTGGGCCATTTAAATTTGACAATATAGTCAATGGTGAGTCTGTACAGTTTGTAGCAAACGAACACTACTATAAGGGCAAACCAAAAATTGATAAAGTCGTTGTGCAAGTTGTACCCTCGACATCAGTAGGGGAGGCATTAAAAACAGGGAAATTTGATTTAACGTCAGAATTCAGAGCCAATCAATATGATAGTATAAAAAATTTATCAAATATTTCGATATTAGGGCGACCTGAATTATCTTATAGCTATCTAGGCTTTAAGTTAGGGAAATATGACAAAGAAAAAGGCGAAAATATTTATGATGAAAAGGCAAAAATGAATGATGTTGACTTACGTAAAGCGATTGCCTATGCAATGGATATTGAAACTGTAACAGATAAATTTTATCAAGGGCTACGTGTGCGTGCAAATTCTCTAATCCCGCCAGCTTTTAAGTCCTACTACGATGAAACGCTAGAGGGCTATCATTATAATCCGCAAAAAGCGAAAGAAATACTCGATACAGCAGGCTATAAAGATACAGATGGTGACGGTATTCGTGAAGATAAAGATGGCAATAAGTTTACCATTCGTTTAGCGGCGATAGCGGGTTCTGATACGGATGAAGCGATCGTTGAGTACTATCGTCAAAACTGGAAAGAGGTTGGTTTAGATGTGCAATTAACGACAGGGCGTCTACTTGAATTCAATAACTTCTACGATAAGGTAGAAGCAGATGATCCTGAAATTGATATGTATATGGGGGCTTGGGGAACTGGAACAAACCCATCTCCAGCAGGATTATATAGTAAAGGCGCAGCATTTAACTTCAGTCGCTATGTCTCAGAAGAGCTGACAAAATTATTAAATAATATTGACTCGGAGGAAGCACTAGATGCAGATTATCGTGCCCAAGCTTTCCGTGCATGGCAAGAATATATGCATGAAAAGGCAGCGATAATACCAATGTATTTCCGTACTGAAATTATTCCTGTCAATAAACGCATAAAAAACTATGCTATTCAATACGGAAATGTTACAGAGCTACAAAACGTTGAATTTATTGCAGATACAGCTATTAAATAGAGCCATGTTTATGATGAAACTATTAAAAGTGATGTGAGATTCAGTGGATGAAATGAGGAGGAAATATCGATGAGAAAAGAGTGGACAATACTATCCGTAATGATAGCATTCGTGTTGCTATTGGCTGCTTGCAACTCTACCGATAAAGAGCAGACCAACAGTTCTAAAGACAGCGATGATAAGCCAGCTCAAACAGAAGATACTAAAATAGATACAAGTTTACTACCTACTGAAGTAACAAATGAGGGAGATGCTATTCAAGGAGGTACATTACACGTAGGGCTTGTCTCAGATTCACCATTCAAAGGGATTTTCCTTGCTGAGCTATCTGCGGATGCCACAGACGGGTCCATTACAGGTTATGCTTCAAATGGTCTATTTGAGGTCGATGGAGACTTTTTGCTTACGGATGAAGGAATAGCTAAATTGGACGTGGATACTGATAATAAAAAGGCAACAATCACCATTCAAAGCGATGTGAAATGGTCGGATGGCACACCATTAACGGCAGAGGATTTAATCTACCCGTATGAAATTATTGGTCATCCCGATTATGAAGGTGTGCGTTATGATGATGACTTCAAAAATATTATAGGCGCAGAAGAATACCATGATGGCAAAGCTACTACAATTTCTGGTATTAAAAAGATTGATGATAAAACGATAGAAATTTCGTTAAAGAAAGTGTCACCAGCTATTTATTCTGGTGGTGATGGTTTATGGGGCTATGCAGCACCGAAGCATCAACTAGCTTCGATTGCCGTAAAAGATTTGATTTCTTCGGATGCCGTCAGAAAAAATCCGATTACACTTGGGCCATTTAAATTTGACCAAATCGTAAATGGTGAATCCGTGCAGTTTGTAGCAAATGAGCACTATTTTAAAGGGAAACCGAAAATAGAGAAGCTTGTTGTACAAGTCGTTTCAACTTCAACTATTAGTGAAGCATTGAAAGCAGGACAATTTGATATCGCTTCAGTCCCAGCCACTCAATATGATTCTATAAAAAATTTATCGAATATTTCGATATTAGGACGTCCAGAATTATCATACAGCTATTTAGGCTTTAAATTAGGGAAATATGACAAAGAAAAAGGCGAAAATATTTATGATGACAAGGCAAAAATGAATGATATTGATTTACGTAAAGCGATTGCCTATGCAATGGATATTGAAACCGTAACAGATCGATTTTATCAAGGGTTACGCGTGCGTGCCAATTCATTAATTCCACCAGCATTTAAAACATACTATGATGATGCGCTTGAGGGCTATCACTACAATCCTGAAAAAGCGAAAGAATTATTAGATGCAGCAGGCTATAAAGATATAGATGGTGACGGTATTCGTGAAGATAGAGATGGCAATAAGTTTACCATTCGTTTAGCGGCGATGTCAGGCTCTGATACGGCTGAAGCAATCATTGAGTACTATCGTCAAAACTGGAAAGAGGTTGGCTTAGATGTGCAATTAACGACAGGGCGTTTAATTGAATTCAACAACTTCTACGATAAAGTACAAGCAGATGATCCTGAAATTGATATGTTTATTGGTGCGTGGAGTACAGGGACAAACCCATCGCCAGCGGGATTGTATAGTAAAGGTGCCGCATTTAACTTTAGTCGCTTTGTTTCTGATGATTTAACAAAGCTATTAAATGATATAGATTCAGAAGAAGCATTAGATGTAACTTATCGTGCAAAAGCATTCCGTGCTTGGCAAGAGTATATGGCTGACAAGGCAATGGTTGTTCCGATGTTATTCAGTACATCAACGATTGCAATCAATAAACGCATAAAAAGCTATAATATTGATCGTGAAACGGGTACAGAGATTCAAGATCTTGAACTAATAGCTGATGCGCCGATAAAATAAGTGTATAATGGTAAAAATAGTATATATTACAATTTAAGTAATGGAATCAACAAAAAAAGATCCATCCATTGCATATTTTCAATGGATGGATCATATATTATTTATTGGCAACCCAAGTTTTCACAAGGTCAGCAGTGCCATATACATAATGTTGTTCGCCAACTTCATGATATGTTGCGCTTTCATCAACTTCTGTATGCTTGTAAGGAATACGTTGACGGCGTTTTTCTGACATTGGGTCTGGAAGCGGAATTGCTGATAATAATGATTTTGTATAAGGATGAACAGGATGATTGTAAATATCATCAGCTTTACCAATTTCCATAATTTTACCACGGTACATAACAGCGATACGATCACTGATGTATTTAACCATTGAAAGGTCATGGGCAATGAAAAGGTATGTTAAGCCACGTTCTTTTTGTAGTTGTTTTAATAAGTTAACAACTTGCGCTTGAATCGATACGTCAAGTGCAGAGATTGGTTCATCGGCAATGATGAACTTAGGATCTAAGCTAAGCGCACGAGCGATACCAATACGTTGACGTTGACCACCTGAGAATTCATGTGCGTAACGATTTGCGTGCTCTTTGTTTAAACCTACAGCTTCAAGCAATTGGTTGATTTTTTCGCGACGTTCTTTCTTATCCGTATATAAACCATGAATATCGAAAGCTTCTGCAATGATTTCTCCAGCTGTCATACGAGGGTTTAACGATGCGTATGGATCTTGGAAAATCATTTGCATTTGACGATTAAATTTCTTTAAATCGCTCTTCGATTTTTTACCATGGACATTTTCACCGTCGAAAATAATTTCACCCTCTGTAATATCATATAGGCGAATGATTGAGCGACCAGTCGTCGATTTACCACAGCCTGATTCTCCAACAAGTCCAAGTGTTTCACCTTCATAAACATCAAAGCTAATACCATCAACAGCTTTAATAGGGTTGTTTGATGAACCGAAATATTGCTTTACGTTTTTAATTTCAAGAATTTTTTTTGCACCTGTTTTAGTCATTGAATTCTGCCTCCTTCGCTAAAAAGCCCTCAATACGTTTAGCAACCGCATCTGGAAGTGGAATTTTTGGCGCATCAGGATGTAACAACCAAGTTTTTGCAAAGTGAGTATCGCTTACTTGGAACATTGGCGGCTCTTGCTCATAGTCAATCGCCATTGCAAATTCGTTACGAGCAGCAAAAGCATCTCCCTTTGGAGGGTTAGTAAGATCTGGAGGTGAACCAGGAATCGTACGTAATAGCTCGTCCTCATTACTATCTAAATCAGGCATAGAACCAAGTAATCCCCATGTATAAGGATGTTTTGGATTATAGAAAATATCATTTACTGTACCATACTCGACGATTTGACCAGCATACATAACGGCTACGCGGTCTGCCACGTTAGCTACAACGCCTAAGTCATGCGTAATGAAAATGATAGAAGTTTTAGAACTTTTTTGAATTTCTTTCATTAATTCTAAAATTTGTGCTTGGATTGTTACGTCCAATGCTGTTGTTGGCTCATCGGCAATTAACAGCTTAGGATCAGCAGCAAGTGCGATAGCGATTACAACACGTTGACGCATCCCGCCTGAAAACTCATGTGGATATTGATTGTAACGTTTTTCAGGGAATGGAATACCTACTTGCGTTAAAAGTTCGATTGCGCGATTTTTAGCATCAGCCTTCGAAACTTTCTTATGTTGCAAAATTACTTCAGTTATTTGACGTCCGACCTTCATAGTTGGATTCAAACTTGTCATTGGATCCTGGAAGATCATAGCAATATCATTTCCGCGTACTTTTGACATTTCTTTATCAGTAAGTGGAATTAAATCACGACCGTTAAATAAAATTTGTCCTGACTCATAAATACCAGGTGGCTGTGGAATTAATTTCATTAAGGCATTACTCGTAACACTCTTACCAGAGCCAGATTCACCAACGATTGCTAGTGTTTCACCTTCTTTTAAATCAAAGTTTACACCACGCACAGCATGGACAAGTCCTGCATATGTTTTAAAGTTAATTTTTAAATCTTTTACTTCTAAAATTGTTTTACTCATTTCGGCCACCTCCTTATTTACGTAGTTTTGGATCTAGTGCATCACGTAAGCCGTCACCAACAGCGTTAAACGCAAAGATTGTTAGCGAGATAAATACTGCTGGGAAAATTAAACGCCAAGGAGCATTTGTAATAGCTTTATTCCCTTCAGATGCCATTGTACCCCATGAAGCATGCGGAGCAGGAACACCAAGTCCTAAATAACTTAAGAATGACTCAGTGAAAATAGCAGACGGAATTGTTAGAGTCATTGTTACTAAAATAGCACCAAGTGCATTTGGAATTAAATGTTTTAAGATTAAATGCATTGTGCTCGCACCTAAAGTACGTGCAGCTAGTACATATTCTTGATTTTTAATGGATAATACTTCACCACGAACGATACGAGCCATGCTAATCCAGCCTGTAATCGAAAGAGCGATAATCATAGGGAATAAACCTGGTTGTAAAACTACTAATAAAACGATTACAACTAAAAGGTAAGGCACAGCTGTTAATACGTCGGCAATACGCATCATAATATTATCAACACGACCACCTGCTAAACCTGAAATACTTCCCCAAAGAACACCAATCACTAAGTCAATAATAGCCGCTGTAATCCCGATGAATAGGGAAATACGAGCACCTGCCCAAATACGTACGAAAATATCACGACCTAAATCATCTGTCCCAAACCAAAAATCAGCAGATGGGGGACTGTTGTAAACACCAAGTTGATCGCTATATTTATATTGTGAAAGCATTGGAACAGTAATCGCCATGATAATAACGATAATCAGTGTAATTAAACCGAAAATTGCCATTTTATTATGTGAAAAGCGAATAAATACTTCCTTCCAGAAGGAAACGGATTTATCAGCTAATTTATCTGTTGCTTCATGATTTCCACCGACAATTTTAAACATATCTTTGTTAATCGGTTGCTGTGTCATTACTTTTTCGCTCCCTTCAACTTAATTCGCGGATCAACAATGCTATATAGAATATCGACAATTAATACCGCAAATAAAAGGATGATTGAATAGAACACTGTCGTTCCCATGATAACTGTGTAATCACGGTTTGTAATACTTTGTACAAAGTGTTTACCTAGACCAGGGATTGCGAATATTTGTTCAACGATGAAACTACCTGTTACAACACCAGCTGTTAATGGTCCAAGGTAAGTAAGAACTGGCAGTAAGGAATTTCGTAAAGTATGGCGGAAAACGATTGTCCATTTGCCAATTCCTTTAGCACGTGCCATTTTTACATAATCACTGCTATTTTGCTCAAGCATACTTGAACGTGTTAATTTTGCGATAAAGCCCATGTGTGAGAATGCGATAGCAAGGGCAGGTAAAACACTATAGATGAAGCCCTTCCATCCACTAACAGGGAACCAGCCTAATTTAAATGCTAAGAAATACTGCATTAAGCCTGCCAAAATAAATGATGGTACTGAAATACCGAGCACCGCAAAGGTCGTTGCCAAATAATCCGGCCATTTATTATGATAAAGCGCTGAAACTACGCCTATTAATACACCGAATCCAATCGCCAGTAGCATAGCTTCAATCCCAAGTGTTAACGAAACTGGGAAGCTCTCATTAATCATATCATTTGTAGAACGCGCTTTATACTTCATAGACTCACCGAAATTAAATGAGGCCGTATCGATTAAATAATCTTTATATTGAATATACCAAGGGTTATTTAATCCATACGTTTCGTTTAACTTTTCCTCAATTTGAGGAGGGAAATTACGTTCACTTGCAAAAGGACTACCTGGAGCAAGACGCATTAAGAAAAACGTAGCCGTTACGATGACGAAAAGCGCGAGAAGTATATACATCAGCCTTTTCAAAATATATTTAATCACATAAAACTCCTCCTTCTATTTGTCAATTTTCTGACAAATAAATGCCTTCGTATTTTAAAAAGAGCTGACTCGCGCCGAAGTGGCCACGAGGCAGCTCTTCGCTGTAGAGCTTAAAAGATAAAAGATTCAGTAGTGAAAATTATTCCACATCAACATATTTAAGTTTAATGTTACCTAAAATATCTGGAACCATGTTTTTAACTTTTTTATCAACTACTGAAAGGTTAGTGTAGTAGTAGATTGGCGCAACAGGGAATTCAGAAACTGCGATAGATTCAGCTTGTTTTAATAGGTCTAAACGTTTAGCAGAATCACCTTCAGCAATAGATTGTTTTAACAATTCTTTGTATTTAGGGTTTTCCCAGCCTGTATCGTTGTTACCATTTGCTGCTGTATCATACATTTCAAGGAATGAATAAGCATCGTTGTAGTCAGCAATCCAACCCATACGTCCTACTTGGTAGTCAAGAACGTTAAGTTTTTCTAAATACACTTGCCATTCAGAGTTATCAAGACCTACAGTAATACCAAGGTTTTTGCTCCAGCCTTCTTGGATGAATTGAGCAATAGAAGCATGTCCTTCACTTGTATTGAATGAAACATTAATTTTAAGATCTTTTGGATCTTTAATACCAAGTTCTTTCATACCAGCTTCAAGTGCTGCTTTAGCACCTTCGATATCGTTATCTTTGAAGTAACCACGGTCTTCTTCAAAACCGCTAATTGCAGATGGAACCATACCTAAAGCAGGTTTTTGTTCACCTTTAGTAATGTTGTCAATTAAGCCTTGACGATCGATTGCTAAAGTTAACGCTTTACGGATGTTAGCGTTTCCAGTAATTTTGTCTGTTGTATTGAATTTATACCAGTATACACCAGCATAGTCAGCGATTTGTAATGAACCGTCTGCTTTAAAGCCATCAATTTCATCAAGTGAAACTGTTTGATAAGGAGAACCTAAATAATCGATTTCTCCAGTTTTGAACATTGTTGAAGCAGTTGCTTCATTTTCAACCATACCAATGTTTACAGTATCTAGAGCTACACTAGAAGCATCCCAATACTCAGGGTTTTTCTTTAATACTACTGAATCATTGTGTTTCCAAGTATCTAATGTGAATGGTCCGTTCGTTACGAAGTTTTCACCAGCATCAGTGTACCAGTTATCATTGCCTTCAACTACTTTTTGATTTAAAGGAGCATATGTTTTAAATGCAACTAACTCTAAGAAGTAAGCAGTTGGTTGTTGTAAAGTTACAACTAAAGTTTTGTCATCTTCAGCTTTAACACCAACATCATCAGCAGAACCTTCGCCTAAGTTATAAGCTTCAGCGCCTTTAATTGGGTAAAGTAAAGATGCGTACTCTGATAAGTTTTCAGGATTTAAAGCCCATTTCCAAGCATATTCGAAGTCGCCAGCAACTACTGGATCTCCGTTTGTCCATTTTGCATCACGTAATTTGAAAGTGTAAGTTAATAAATCTTCACTCTCTGTATAGCTTTCTGCCATACCAGGAGCTGGTTTTCCATCAAGGTCTAAAACCATTAAACCTTCAAATACATTTTGAAGAATTGCTCCAGAAGTTGTATCTGTTGCAAGTTGTGGATGTAAAGATGGCGGCTCAGAAGCTACAACTACATTCAACTCTTTTGAAGAAGCTGTTTCTGAAGAACCAGAATCTTTTTTATCGTCTTTTGCTTTGTCAGACGAATCTCCACCGAAGCCACATGCAGCAAGTACTAGTGAAAATACTGCAAGGACTGTTAGTAATAAAAACTTTTTGTTCTTATTCATGTGAATCCCCCTTATACAATTTTTAAGCCTTTTGTGAAGCTCCTATTTAATATACCAAAAAAGTCATTGTGCACAAAATAAAAAAGATTCAAATTTATATAGTATTATCTGACATTTACAAGAATAATAATTTTCTTCGGTCTATCACTTTAGTGTAAAAAAGTGTTTAAATAATGAGAATTTGATTTAAAACAGCTAAAAATATCAAAAATAAAACAAAATCGAAAAAATGATTTACTATACGGAAAATTCCTATTTTTTTGATAATATTACGACCGAATAAAAAATGATTCAAAAGTCACGGTTGTTATACATTAAGAAATTTACATAGTTTTGTAGAAAATCATCGTAAAACTAAGTGAATATGATTTTTTATAAGGGAATTTCTTGTAATTTCTAATCTAAAAATATGAATAATACTATCTATAAATGATATATAAAAATTTTGTTTTGTATTTATCTAGTATTTAGCTTTAAGAGAGAAAAAAAGGGAAAAGGAGAGAAATATGTATGAAATAGCATGCAATTTAATAGATAAAATAGAACCATTGGAGTGCAAAATAGTAGTCTAATATTTTTTTAAAATAATACAACGACGCTTTAGAAAGATGCTGCAGACATGAAAAGGAGTGATTTTGGAACTTTTAGAAATCAATATTAAGTTTATTTTTCTATTTTTCAGCAAAAATTTACAAAGCCATATGTAATTTGTATAAAAAAGATGTTTTACTAACTTTTTATTTAATGTTCGTCTACATAACTGAATGATTGATAAATATATAGATATAAAAACACCCCAGGCAAACTTCATGCCTGGAGTGCTTCTTTAAAGTTTATAACTTAAACTGATGAATCTGATCTTGTAAATCGAGAGCCTTTTCACTTAAATCTGTTGCAACTAAGTTTACTTGTTGGATTGTCGCTGCTTGTTCTATCATCGCATCAGCGATAATTTGTGTATTGTCAGCACTTGCAGAAGCACCGTAAGCAATTTCAGCAACCGATGCAGCAACTTGTTCAGCGCTAGCGGATATTTCTTCAGAAGTTGCAGAAATATCTTCAATTTGATCTGACATTGTATTAATTGCTTGTACGATGGATTCAAAGGCTAGCCCTGCATTTCCTATCATTTTAACACCATCTGTTACAGAATGAAGGCCATCAAATACTGCCTTTTCAACATTTTTAGTATCTTGCTGGATGTCTTGTGTTAAAGCGACAATTTGATTGGCAGATTGTTTTGATTCTTCCGCTAGCTTGCGGACCTCATCAGCTACTACAGCGAAGCCTTTACCGTGTTCACCAGCACGGGCTGCTTCGATTGCGGCATTAAGTGCAAGTAAATTTGTTTGATCGGTAATTGTTGTTATGACTTCTGTAATATTGCTTATTTCTACTGATTGTTTACTCAGTTTTTGAACGAGCGTGTTAATTAGTTGTGTTGAATCATTGATAACATTCATTTGTTGTTGAGCTTCTTCTATTATGTTGTTACCACTGTTGGCTGTTTCCGATGTAGCAATAGCATTTTGGTGAAGTTGTTGTGTTGCTTCAGCAATACGTTGTACACCTGTAGCAGTTTCATCCATAGCAGCAGCACTTTCCTTTGCAGCGATTGTTGCAGCTGCGGCTGAAGTAGCGGTTTCATTAATACGGGAAGTTACCTCTTCGGTTGTAGCTGAAACTTCTTCGGTAGAGGCTGTTAACTCCTCAGCTGCACCTGTTAAATGTTCAGAGTTTTCTTGTATATGTGTCATTAAATTACGGACGTTGCTTTTCATCGTGTTAAAAGATATTGCCAGTTGGCCAATTTCATCTTTCGATTGATTCGCGATATCTTGGTGATATAATTCACCGTTTGCAATATTATTAGCTGCGGCTACAACGGATTTTAAAGGACGAGTAATTTTGCGTTGTACATAGAACATAAGGAAGATACCGAGTGTTACACCGATAATAATTGCAATGACAGAAATAATTTGAGAATTTTTTACTGCCTGTTTCGATTCCTTGGTAATAATTTCTAATTGATTCTTTTGATAGTCTACAATTTTATCAGAGACATCTGATAGTCCTCTGTTCGCTTGTTGGGCTTCACCATTTACTTTTTTTAAAGCTTCTTCTATATTACCTTCTTCGTGTAAAGCCAAAACAGCATCAGCTGCTTTGTTAAAATCATTGTTATATGTATTAAGCTCTTTAGCGTACTCAATCATATCAGGTGAATCTGCTTTTTCTGTAATTTCGTCAACATGCTCATCAAGCATTAATGCATATTTTTCAAAACTCTCCTTATTATATGGAGTATCTTCTATAAATATTGCACGAATAAAAAGACCTTGCATTGCCAATTCAATTTTAATATTATCTGATAGTTCAACTAAAGAGACACGTTTTTCTAAAGCTTCTTCTACTTTATTTTCAATTTTAGTAAATTGGATAAATAAAATAAGCAAAGACAGGAATAAGGTAAAGATTATCGAGAAAAAACCGAAGCTTAACTTTTTGCCTACAGACATAGTGAATACGCCCTTTCCGAATTGAGAAAAATTTTTATAGTTAAATTAAGACATCGTGGAGGCTAGAAGTCAATAACAGAAGGTAGAAACAGTGCAGAATGTTCATTGTGGTAATCTTAAAATACCGATATAGGGAACATAGTCTGTGAAAATCACAAATGTCATGGATTTTTATCTATTTATAGTACACATTACGGAGGAGGATTTTAGAAAAAGAAAAATACGATGCAAAATGCATCGTATTCCTATCTTTAAGACTGTTTTTTTAACTGTAAAATGACAGTTTCTTCTGGATCGATAAATAATGTTTTTTGTTCGAAATAGATAACAAATCCAGGTTTAGCACCATTTGGCTTTTTGACTTGACGTATTTCTGTATAGTCTACTGGAACTGAGGAAGAGTCGCGAGCTTTGGAGAAATACGCGGCAAGTGTTGCGGCTTCTCTCAATGTCGTTTCATCTGGCTCAGTAGCGTGAATGACTACATGCGAACCTGGTATGTCCTTTGTATGTAGCCATGTATCTGTCCGCTTCGCAATTTTAAATGTTAGCATGTCATTTTGTTTATTGTTTTTTCCTACTGAAATCGGTGTCCCTGTAGATGATATATAACGTTCTGGCTCAGGCTTTAGTTGTTTTTTCTTTTTCTTAGCGTGACGTAATTTTAAATAGCCTTGTTCGGCTAATTCCTCACGAATTTCTTCTATATCACCTGGGGATGCCTGTTGAACCTGTTGCGCTAGCATTTCAAAATATGTTATTTCCTCTTTTGTTTTTTCAAGCTGCTCTTGTACCATAATAAGGGCGTTTTTAGCTTTTGTGTATTTTGTGTAATAACTTTGCGCATTTTCAATAGGTGTTTTACGTTCGCTTACAGGAATCGTAATTTCTTCAGCGGACTCACTATAATAGTTAGTTACTGTTACTTCCTTCACACCTTTTTCGAAAGCGTAAATATTGGCCATAAGCAGTTCCCCAAACAATTGGAATTGATCTAGTTTGGATGCACGTTCATAGTCTTTTGTCAGTTTTTTTATTTTTAATGACAATTTATCAATTTCATTTTGTAGCCAGCGTTCTAAATCTCCTGCCTGTTGCTTCACTCGATCTCGCTCCGCGCGCGCGAAAAATACGCGATCAAGCAGCTCATGTAAATTCGGATAAACGGTTTTTTCTCCTTGTAAATGGGTTAAAGCGATAGGGGAGAAATAGGTTTTGTTATTAGCAAATACATACATCGGTTCTGTGCCACCATCACGAAAGGCAGCCATAAAGTCTCTGAAACATATAACTTTATTAGCTGTAGATGCTAAACGGAATAATAACTCCTCGGCATGTAATGGCGAAAAGCCAACAAATTGTGAAACTACTTCCTTTGCTGTTTTCGGCTCATTAAAAAATACAGTTAGCTGCTCATCTGTTACCGTTAGTGGTTGCCATTTATTTTGTGCAGGTGGTGCGATATAAGGCTGCCCTGGTAATATAGTGCGGAAACTATTCATCGATGGTGATAAATGTTTTAAACTATCGATAATTTTAGTTTGTTCCTTATCTATTAATAGCAGGTTACTATGTCGACCCATAATCTCTGCGTGTAATTCTCGTACAATTGGATCGCCAATTTCATTTTTGCTTTGGATTTCTACTATAATAATGCGATCTAGGTCATGCTGTTTAATAGAAGAAATAAAACCACCTTCTATATGTTTACGTAATAACATACAAAACATAGGAGGTTCTGAGGGATTTTCTATTGTTTGCTCAGTAAGATGTACACGTGCATAGGAAGGGTGGATAGAAAACAATAATTTATGGTTGCCACCATTTGCACGAATTTGTAAAACAACTTCTTGAGCGTTAGGTTGATGTATTTTAGTAATACGACCTGTTACTAATTGTTGCAGGTCTGTTGTCATTGAATAAGTAAATAAGCCATCGAATGCCATTTTAGTTCCTCTTTCCAACGATTTATTGCATCATTGTGTATTCGTATATAAATAGTAATCTTTGCACATGCATTGGCAGTGTATATGAACAGATAGGATGGAATTCTCCTATTTTAAGGTGTGTTCAAATAGCCATCTTACGCATGAATGCATTTTTTGTATGTTTATCATAGCATTTTTTAGGTGAATATTAAAATATAGCTTCAGATGTGGTAGAATTAATTTTTGCACTAGCGAATTTTTTGTGGAGAGACGTCATAAATGACGGAGCTTATGTTATAATAATCCCAGTATGCAAAGAAAGGTGTGACGAACCTTGGTGCGTAGTATGACTGGTTTTGGCAGAGGTGTCACAACAACAAGAGACTTTCAGTTAACCGTAGAAATACGCTCGGTCAACCATCGTTTTTTAGAAATTCATGCAAAGTTTCCAAAAGAATGGCTAGAAGCAGAAATTTTTGCTAAGAAATTGATTTCACAAGCTTTATCACGTGGGAAAATTGATGTGATGGTATATGTGAAGGATTTAGAAAACGTCGAGCAATCTATTGAAATTAATTGGTCATTAATTGAAGCGTATCGTAAGGCAAAAGAGCAATTAGCAAGTAAAGTACCACTAGAAGAAAAATGGACAATGCAGGAGCTACTAGCGCTAGAGCAAGCGTTAGTACAGAAAAAACCGCAACTAATGCCAGAGGATTTATTGGGGGCAGTTGAACATGCGGTAGCAGAAGCTACTCGACAGTTGATCCAAATGCGTGAGCGTGAAGGGCAAGAATTGCAAGATGTTGTTGTACAATATAAAGAACAGTTAATGGAACAAGTGAATCAAATTCGCTCTTATTCCTCACTTGCTGTTGAAAAATATCGTACACGATTATTAGAACGAATTGCTGAAATAGCAGATGGAGCGCTCTTAGAAGATCGTTTGCTCGCGGAAGTAGCAATATTTGCAGAGCGAGTGGACATAACAGAAGAGTTAGATCGATTAGATAGTCATTTTAACCAGCTGGAAGAAACACTATTAGAAACAGTTTCAATCGGACGTAAATTAGACTTTTTAATGCAGGAGATTCATCGCGAAATTAATACAATAGGTTCAAAAAATCAATCGACAGAAGCAGCCGTTGCAGTAGTTCAGGCAAAAACAATTTTAGAAAAGATGCGAGAGCAAGTTCAAAATATCGAATAACATGCTTGCATCTGTTATAAATTAAGGGAGATATAGAGAATAAATGATAAAAGAACGTGGATTATTAATTGTTCTGTCTGGCCCATCTGGTGTAGGAAAAGGGACAGTGCGAAAAGAATTATTTTCTCAACCGAATACGAATTATGAGTATTCCATCTCAATGACAACACGAAATCCTCGCGAAGGTGAAGTAGATGGTGTAGACTATTTTTTTAAGTCGCGTGAAGAGTTTGAAACGTTAATTGAACAAGGTGGCTTATTAGAACATGCTGAATTTGTAGGAAATTACTACGGCACTCCGATAACGTATGTAAATGAAACACTTGATGCTGGTCGTGATGTATTTTTGGAGATTGAAGTACAAGGAGCAGCACAAATTCGTAAAAAAGCACCGGATGCCTTATTTATTTTCTTAGCCCCTCCGAGTTTAACGGAATTAAAAGATCGTTTAGTTGGTCGTGGGACGGAAACAGCAGATGTTATTGCAAAGCGCATCGCAACTGCAAGTGAAGAGCTTGAAATGATGAGCTTATATGATTATGTAGTTGAAAATGATGAAGTGACGAATGCCTGTGATCGTATAAATGCGATTATTAAAGCCGAGCATTGTCGTAGAGAACGTGTTGAAAAAAGATATTTGTCAATGTTGAGAGGAGAATAAACCAATGTTATACCCATCAGTAGATGCCTTAAAAAAAGAGATCGATTCTAAATATTCTTTAGTAAGTTTAGCATCAAAACGTGCTCGTCAAATGCAAGAAATCGAAGGTACTGAGCGCTTGCACAAATATGTTTCCTATAAATATGTAGGAAAAGCGCTTGAAGAGGTAGCAGCAGGCGTACTTACGAAAGTATCACAAGATGAGTCAGCTGTGTACGAAGACGAAATCTAACATTGATGGTATAAAGCTTTTGCCAAGTTAATGTTAAAATCTGCAGTGATTTTTTGATTATACAAGAATGCCGAGAGCTCCCGAGGAATTGTCCTTTGGGAGCTTATCGTTTGAAAGGACGACATTGTAGATGAACAAAAATATTTTACTTTGTGTATCAGGTGGTATTGCTGTTTATAAAGCTGTAGCACTAGTGAGTAAACTATCTCAGGCAGGTGCCAACGTAAAGGTCATTATGACAGCATCGGCGCGACAGTTTGTTAATCCGTTAAGCTTTCAAGTCATGTCAAAAAATGATGTCTATTTCGATACCTTTGATGAAAAGGATTCAAAGGTAATTGCCCATATAGATTTAGCAGATTGGGCAGATTTAATTATAGTTGCACCAGCAACTGCTAATGTCATTGGTAAACTCGCAAACGGAATTGCTGATGATATGGTGACAACGACTTTACTTGCCGCAACTGCGCCTGTTTGGATTGCGCCAGCGATGAATGTTCATATGTATGATCATCCAGCAGTAAAGCGAAATTTGGCACAGCTAGCAGCTGATGGCTATCAGTTTATTGAACCGTCTGAAGGCTTTTTAGCGTGTGGCTATGTTGGCAAAGGTCGTTTAGAGGAACCAGAAAAGATTACAGCTCTTGTGCAAGATTATTTTTCATCCAAGGTTAAACCACTTGCAGGCAAAACGGTGCTTGTTACAGCGGGTGCATGGTATATCCCTATGGACGATCAACAACATGTCATTAGTACAAATGCAAATGGTAGGATTGGACATGCGTTAGTGAACGAGGCACAAACACTTGGAGCACATGCGATTCTATTAGGTGGAGAAGCATCAAATGCTAATGAACTGATAGCGCAAGTCGAACAATTAAAAAAACAATATCCACAGGCATTTTTACTTCACGCGGCTAATATACCAACTATAGAAAGTGCCCCTATCATGTCTGTTGATGGTACGACTGCAGTAACTTTTGGACAAAAAGTGGTTGGGGAGCCGATTGTACAAGTTATATCAAACGAATGGATTGATTTTAGTCATGTAGCGAACGTAAATGGTGAAGAATTGGATGTCTCAGACGCCGCACAATTTGCGAAAGAGCTATGGCAGCTTGTATTACAAGGTGAGACGCAATGAGTTTATATGCTGAGATTATAGTGGATGTTTCGACATACCATGTAGATCGCACATTTGACTATGCTGTTCCTGAAGAGTGGTTAGCTGTAATAGAAAAAGGTTGTCGTGTGAAAGTACCTTTTGGACCGAGAAATGTACTAGGATTTGTTGTAGGTTTAAAAAACGATACAGATGTTCCTGAAAACAAAATAAAGCCAATCGCACAAATTTTAGATATTGAGCCTGTTTTCACTGAAGAAATGCTGTTGATGGCAAAGTGGTTAAAAAACGAAACAATTTGTTATGAAATTGATGCTTTACAAGTAATGCTACCTTCTGCACTTCGGGCAAAGTATGAAAAAATAGTG